>NZ_DBNJ01000001.1:0-166329 GCF_002297765.1 Thalassolituus sp. UBA675 | reverse complement strand
TGGGGATCAGCGTTAATTTCTGATCAACAACCCAAGGCCAACTGATCGGCGGCGAGTTCGCCTTTGCATTCCCTCTCTGTCATAGCCCCGGTTTCCAACCGGGGTTTTCTGGCTATGAGAGACCTAACAACCTAATCCCGACAGACTGCCAGACGACTCCACGTGCGCGTCGGTGCGCCCCTTTTTCAGGAATTGATTATTGCCAGATAGCTATGTACACAGAAACTTCAGATGAACTCTATTCAGGGCGGGGCAGAATCGAGTAGGAGGGGGAGTCGCCTCCCCCGTCCTCTCACACCACCGGGCAAACGGATCCGTACCACGGCGGTTCCTGTCCCCCATTATCGGGCTGAGCTTCGTTCCGCTGAATTCGCTCGCCTGTGTGCTCTGAGCGCTTCGACAGTCTTTGGGCTTCCGGCCCGCCATACAGTTATCGAGAGCCCTCCGGGGAGGCTTCTGCTCGTACACATCAGAGAGTGGTCAACTATCCACTCGTGACAGGTTCAGCCCTTCAGCTCTTGGTTAGAGAGCCTAATATGGCCTCTGCTGACTCCTGTTCGCCCATCCCGACACCTCACGGTGCTTCAAGTGTGGTTATGTAGGGCCTATCAACCAGTTAATCCGTTGTGAGTTTTGCTTGTCGCCCACCTTTCAATTTCGCATAGCAACCAGATAATCCGGATACCCTAAAATAAAAAGCCCGACTGCCATCCGACAGCCGGGCTTCTTATTCGCTAACGTTTATCGGATATCCTGAAAAGCGATTGAGTAAACGGTCGTCGTACCGCTGACTTCATTACCGACTGCAATGAAGTGCTTTCCTTCACGAGTAAAGTACTCAATAGACTCAGGGCCAAGATCACCCGCATCAACACTGTAAGTGTCGTTGTCGCACTCTGTACCATCGACCACAGTGCAGACAGGTGCATCAAAGTCGCGGTTGTTCAGATAGCTCTGATACACAGGCTCAGTTGGGTCAGTAATGTCGAACACCATTACGCCACCCTGACGCTCCAGACCAACGAACGCAAAGAAACGATCACCAATCTGCGCAACTTCGATCGCTTCTGGTTCAGTACCTTTGTCATCAGATCGGTTGTCGCCTGAGTCGTTCTCGTCGTTCGTCGAGTTAAAGTCCTCTGGATCTGTATCGAATACTTTTTGGGCAATCACATCACCACTGTCATAAACGAGGTCGCCTGCTGCGTCCCAGATCGAGAATGAACGGGCACCGAAGGTCACGATGTCATCACCGGCTGCGTATTCCGCCTGATCCATCGTTACTTTGATACGCTTCAGTTGATCATTGTCATCCAGAGCCGCCTTAAGAGGATGTGCTTCTGCAACCAGCTCTTCGATATCACCACCACGGGCTTCATCAATCCACGAGATGCAATCGTCTTCTTCGTTGGCGTAGGCATCAGCGTCTTCATCTTCACCACCCGGTGCGAAGTCATCGCCATCCCACTCATGACCAGCAGCATCACAGGCCTGCTGAGTCGTCTCGTAGATGTACTCACGACCGTCGCCTTCGTTAGCGGTAAGGATGTAGGTCGCGCCGTCGATCTCTACGCTGACGATGGTGTCTGGCATATACAGGCCCACCAGCTGCTCGTAGCTGGCGAACTCACCCGTGCCGTCGTCTTTGTTAGATGCATCCAGCTCATTGCCCGACGCTGAATTCCAGGACTTTTTACCCAGCCCCTTCATTCCCTCAACACGAGCGTCAGCCACATCAATAATGGCGACCGCGTTGTTTTCCTGCATAGCTACCCAGGCAATAGAAGCATCGGCGTTTAATGCCAGATACTCAGGCTCCAGATCCTGTGCAACTGTGGTGCCCGCAGGCCCAGGCAGACGTACACTTGCAGGGACTTCATCGGCACGGCTACCACCGACATTAAAGTCTGCAAAGCTGACCTGAGAGACAACGGCGTCATCCGGGCCAAAACCGTTCTGCAGATCAACGATAGTGACAGAACCTTCAGGGTCATTGGTGTAATCACCGCTTGGCTCACCTTCGTTAGCGGTCAGGATGTAACGTGCATCCTCAGAGAGGGTCACCATATCTGGGAGAGCACCCGCCGTGTAAGTACCAATCAATTCCAGAGTATCGGAGCGGTACAGAGCAATCAGGCCAGCGTCCTGCTTAGTTGCCGCTTCGATGGCCACGGCTACCAGACCCTGTTTCGCCGACACACTGTTAGCCGCGCCAATTTCTATACCCGCCGCAGTGGCTGCAGCAGAAAGGTTGATCGTGCCGTGCTTACTTGGCGCGCTTGTGGTCTGCGCCAGAGAGAGGACGTCAACGGTCGCGTCTTCTGCGTTCACGACATACAGTTTGTCGGAGCACTTGTCGTACGAAACGATCTCAGCAGACGCCGTATCGAACTCATTGCCAGACACATAGGTATCAACCACTGACAGCTCAAGAGTGCCCGCCACGGAGGTATCGGTTGCCGTCGTAACGGTTTCACACTCGATTCCAAGATCCGCCAGCTTAGGGCTGTTATTGGTTTCGCTACCTGCATCTGTGTTCGTGTCGGTATTGGTATCCGTATTTGCGTTGTTATTACTGTTGTTACTATCGTCGCCGCCGCACGCTGCCAGAGTCGCTGCGAGAATCGCAGGCACAATGATCTTCAATGCGGGCGCTGTCAGAGATGTTTTCATCGTCTTCCCCAGAGTCACATATTTATCAGTGACGCAGGATGACCGAGAATTATTTCAGCTTAGTGACAACTCCCTCACAGGAATCGGTGGCTATGGACACCCACAAAAAACGGGAGCCGAAGCTCCCGTTTCTAACCTACTAACTAGCCAATCATCTGTCCAACATACGGCTTATTCAAATGAACCGTTGTGGTAGATTTCCTGAACGTCTTCGAGGTCATTAATTAACCCTGCGAAACGCTCAAACTGTTCAACGTCATCCCCTGCTATCGGGTGTTCCATCGTTGGCAGATAAGTAATTTCTTCAACTTCGAAGTCGATATCCGGGTTCATTTCCTGCAGAGCCGTCTTGGTTTTAAAGAACTCGGTCGGTGGAACAAGAACAGTGATCATGCCATCTTCGCACTCGATGTCAGACACATCGACGTCGGCCATCATCAGGGCTTCGAGTGCCGCTTCTTCGTCGTCACCGGCAAATACGAACATGGCACGGTGGTCGAACATGTGCGACACAGAGCCTTGTGTACCCAGCTTGGCCTTACACTTCGAGAACACACCACGGATCTCACCGAAGGTACGGTTGGCGTTATCGGTCAGTGCGCTGATCAGCACCATGGCACCGCCCGGAGCAATACCCTCATAAAGAGCCGGCTGGAAGTCTTCGCCGGTTCCGCCACTGGCTTTATCCAGTGCTTTCTCGATCACGTGGCTTGGCACCTGATCTTTCTTCGCGCGGTCAATCAATGAACGCAGAGCCAGGTTACCTGAAGGGTCTGTACCACCGGCTTTGGCCGTTACATAAATCTCACGGCCATACTTGGAGTAGACTTTGGTTTTTGCAGCGGCCGTTTTGGCCATTGATTCTTTACGGTTCTGATACGCGCGGCCCATAGGAATTGCTTCTTGTGGCTGATTTAAAAAAGCCGATTGTACCCGCAGGCGTCGGGATTGTCAGTTTTCTGAAGACGGAGCTGAATCGCTCTTCTCATTAGCAGGGAATTTATTCGAGCGCCCTGCCAGATAATTCTCCCGGAAGACATCAAAATACGCCTGTAAACGACGCGCTGCCTCCCGGTGACCAAGGCGTTCCAGCAAGGGGATTGCAACTTCGGCAGTTCCCAATTGATGATCGCGCACCGCAACACGCAGGCGATACTCAGACAGAGCTTCTGGCTCTACGGCTATCACCGGCAACGATTCGAGCCAGGGACTTCTGTACATCTTACGCGCTTCGCGCCAGGTGCCATCGAGAAAAATCAGAAGCGGCGTTCGTCCATCAATGTACTCTGCCAAAGTTCGCTCTTCGCGCAGCTGGCGCTCTACCTCAACGTACTCATACGGAAAAACAATCACGGGGGCGTATGCCGGATCAGAGAGCAGCGCCAACATATCTTTGTCTGGCTCAGTTCTCGTCCATTGAAAGGCATGGTTGTCTTCGAGCACATCTGCAATCAACCGCCCCGTATTGCTCGGCTTGAAGACCTCACCCTGATAGTAGATAAGGCAAACGGCAATACCGGCAACTGACTCCGGTCGCTGTCCACAGACACACAGGCGCACTGACAACAGGCAGTCGTCACACCGGGAAAGTTTACTACCACGGGCCAGGAATTCGCGGCGTGAAAGCGCCTTCTGTCGGGCTCTCAAACGAGTAACGCTGGTTTCTTTCATTTATCTCGCCATTTGCCCTGCCATACAAACATACACCCACCACCTGGAAAGAAGCGCGATATCCGGAGCGGGATTCTGTGTGAATCAATACAGCAATGCCAGCCAGTGAAAGAAATTGGAACAAATTTCTTATCTGCCACTCACACCATGTACAACACTTGTCTAGCTTTTTGCTAAGGAGTCTCTCATGGCCGCATTAGATCAACTTCAGAATGACCCAAAAGCCGCACTGTGGAACGCACTTTCCGAGGAAACCGCAGTCATGCTGGGAATAGATGGCGTTACTGACTTTATGAAGCCTATGGCCGCCAAACCAGACCTTGATAGCGAAACCATCTGGTTCTTTACTGATAAACGAAGCGAAACATTTGGCCGCCTGTCGGGTGAGCCCGCTGCACGCATCTGCATCAGCGATTCAACCGAACATTTCTGGGCCGACATCAAGGGACGTATTAAGGTCGTCAATGACTCAGAAGTCGTTGCTAATAAATGGTCTGTCGATATTGAAGCCTGGTACGACAAAGGCAAGCGTGACGACAACCTTCAATTAATGGCGTTCTCACCAGAAAAGGCCGAACTGTCTGCCTCTACGGCTAACCCGATCAGTTTCAGCTGGCAAACCGCGAAAGCCATTCTGGGTAATCAGGATCGCCCAGACATCAGTAAACAGAAACAAATCACCTTCTCATAAAGATGAAAAAGGCAGGGCGCGGACGCCCTGCCTGACCGAATAACAGCACCCTATCCGTACACAGGAAACGTCCATGTCATCCCCCGTTACATACCAGGAATAACTAGAAAACTATCATCCTCATGCCGAGGAATTTCATCAGGCGGTGAAAGAAGTCTGTGACGACATTGCCGAAGAATATGAAAGCAGTGATGACTATGCCGAGTGGAATATCATCGAGCGCCTGATTGAGCCAGACCGGATTATTAAATTCCGCGTCAGCTGGGAAGATGATAAAGGGAAAGTGCATGTTAACCGCGCATGGCGCGTGCAGTTTCATAATCTGCTTGGCGCCTACAAAGGCGGCTTACGATTTCACCCGACAGTGAATGAGAGTGTTCTTAAATTTCTGGGTTTTGAGCAGTGTTTTAAAAATGCACTCACCGGCTTACCCATGGGCGGAGCCAAAGGTGGATCTGACTTTAACCCTAAAGGAAAAAGTCAGCGTGAAATTATGCGCTTCTGCCAATCCTTTATGCGGGAGCTGTATCGACACATAGGCCCGGATACCGATGTGCCTGCGGGTGACATTAACGTCAGCAGTAATGAGATCGGCTTTATGTTTGGCGAATACCTTCGTATCAATAACCGTTGGGAAGGTGTACTCACAGGCAAAACCCCAGGGTTCGGCGGCAGCTGTGGCCGCGAAGAAGCAACAGGTTACGGTGTTATTTATTTTCTACGCGAAATGCTGCAAGCCCATGATGACTCGCTGGATAACAAACGTATCTTAATTTCAGGCTCAGGCAATGTTGCGCTTCATGCCGCCGAGAAAGCCATCGCTGAAGGCGCTGTTGTTCTTACTGTTTCGGATTCGAGTGGCACTCTGTATTTCAAAGACGGAATGACAGAAAAAGAGCTCAACGCCATAAAGTCACTGAAACTCGACGATAAAGGCCGGCTTAAAGAAGCCTCCGTTGGTGATTACCAGGAGGATAAGAAACCCTGGGGCATAGAAAATGCTGACATCGCGCTGCCTTGCGCTACACAGAATGAACTGGATGATAAAGACGCAGAAACCTTACTCGGCAATGAGGTTCGTATTCTGTGCGAAGGCGCAAACATGCCACTAACAGACGGAGCACGTAAACAATTCCTCAACGCCTACGCGTTATACGGCCCTGCGAAAGCAGCTAACGCTGGCGGCGTTGCTGTATCGGGCCTTGAGCGGTCTCAGAATGCTGAGCTAACGACCTGGCCAATTTCCCGCGTTGATGAAGAACTGAACCGCATCATGAAAGAAATCCATGAGCGGTGCATTCAGCATGTAAAGAAAAAGGATGGCGTTTATCCATACAGCCGCGGGGCGAACATCTATGGTTTCAAGAAACTCGCGGGGGCAATGATTACTCACGGGATTGGCTGATTGCAGCATCCAGCCCTACAGTGTCGAGTAGCGGCCCGTCTAATGGCACTTCCAATATAAGCTGCCAGCAGACGGTGCCCTGTTCGTCGTGGGGTTTTACCGAAATTTCTGCGCCAAGCGCTTGTGCTCTGGCGCGCATACTTTCCTGCCCTAAGCCCTGATCAATGCGCGGCAGGTCTGGTGAATCCGATGATTTACAGTAATTTATCATGGTGACGACCAGAGCCGGGCCTTTCACAGAAGCGCTTACCTCAATGCTGTTACTACCTGCTCGCAGGGCATTACTGAGAGCTTCGCGGAGAATACGCTCAAGGTGGTAATAACCGTTTCTGGTGAGCGTGAGATCTGGAACATCTTGCGTCCACACAAGCGGCACATCATAGTCCTGGCAACGCGCCTGTGCCTCATCCTTCATTGACACACATAAAGCCTCCAGTCCATCGGGCGCATCGAAACTGTGATTAAGCAGGTTGCGTAAATCCGAAATGGCGGAACGCACCAATGCCTGCTCCTCTTCTGCACTGCGGCGAAGAATGGTCAGCAGCTTTGCCCCAATATCATCGTGCAGGTCGCGCCGGATTCGTTGGCGCTCCGACTGCACACCTTCCTCATGCGCACCATGAGTCCGGTCGATCAGATCATCCAACGCTCGAATTAAATCAGCGGTTCTGAAATCATTTTCTGTCAGGTTTCTTGCGCCTTGAAAAGGATGCAACAACTCGAGAAATCTCGCTTCGCCTGAGGCATCTGGCGCCGTCAGTTGCAGAACGTTTTTCTGAGGATGTGAGCCGGTATAGATTCTGATATCCAGGGGAGAGAATACGGTTCTGAACGCGTCGGTTAAACGCTCCTCACGGCTCAGGTATCGATCATTTACTAACCCGGGCAACGAATCCCTGAGCCAATGATCAAGCTCCCCACGGTGAGCTGGAAGCAGCCTCGCAAGAAAGAACTGACGCACCGGAAAGTACAGCCAGCCGACCAAGGCCAGAGAAATTGCTAAGGTTTCAGGGCCACTGCGCGACAGCAGATACGTCAGCAAAATATCGATCATCAGGATGGCCATACCACCCGCGATCCAGCCCCAGACTTTTAAGTACCAGGGATCAAGATCAAACACCCTGTGCCGGATCACAGCAAACAACATCCCGAAGTACATAAAGACAAACGTCACCAGCACCATGGACTGAGAGGCCAGAGGTGGACGCCCCATCAGCATAGGAACAATAGCGGTTATTGCGAAAATACCCGTTCCTGCCACGACCGATATAAAAATCCAACGTACTTTTATTCTTTCTTCACTCCCCGGCGCACTCTTCATCCACTGCACAAACAAACCAATAAGAGCGGCGATCAAAGAAATACCGTAAGGCAGATAAAACATAACGGCTGTCTCGGGGTGCACGGGAAAGAACTGCGCACTCAATGTCGAAATCAGTGGCAGACTGAATACGCACCAGGCTAAGCGCGAGCCAAACAGTATTGCGGGGTAATTCCACAGAAAAGCAATCAGACCAGTAGCAAACAACGAAGAGCCAAGATGGTTCATCAACGAGGCTGCAAAAAACAGATCCCCCTGAATAAACAAATCGCGGGTACTGTAAATGGCTGCAAACAGGCTCGATAACGCAAAGCCGACGCCTGTAATCACAAATGCTATCCGGCCGGAGCGTTCACTTTTATCAGAACTGAGTAGCAACACCAGGAAACAGATAAGAGCGGCAAGAAAGCCACTGAAGGCCTGAATCCAGAAATCAAACCTGAGATCCGCCAGCGTTCTCGACCGCGGATCAACGTCAATCAGGCGACCGTCGTCCAGTGCCAATGAGAGCTGATCATCCAGCAACCAGGATGAAACCAGACCCACCTCATCCATGACTCTGCGATAGTCTTCAATCAGAGGCAGACTGTCCGGTTCTTCAATAAAGAGTTCAGGCGTCGCCACTATACGCTGCTCTTGCGCTGTGCGATTCACAAAAGCAATTACCCGGTCAGTTTGGATCTCGCTCCTCGGATCGGTCTCAAGGTCAGAGTAGAAAACATGGCCGTCAGAGGTATTAAAAGTGCCATCAGCCTCAGGCAGCGACAGCGAAGTCAGTGCAATAAGCGCCAGAAAAATAACAGGAACCAGAACCGAAAGCATGGCCTGAGAGCGGAGATTCATAGACAGTATCCGTGCAAGGGAGTGGCCGACTTTAAATGGGAGTTGCCTGAAATAACACGTCGAAACAGGTCATGTGCTATCTATTGCCTGAATTGTTCAAAAGGTCAGAAAAAAGGGCCCGAAGGCCCTGAAAAGAACGAAGAGGTTACTCTCCGGAGGTGAAGGCTTTCAGAACTTCGTCATTAGTCAGGTCGATGGCCTGAAGTACACCACGCGCATAAATGACAGGATCAGCATTCACAGTGACTTCAGTGGTATCAGATGAACCACCGCTGACCATACCTAACAGTCCGCTGAATGCATTCGCCGCTTTCTGAGCACCTGAGGTGGTATCTTCAGTTTCGCCGTACGCGCCACCAATAATGACCGGCGTTTCAAGTTGGGCGTAGCCTGATTTGTTACTGAATGTCCCGGACACCCCACGCAGGAATGAAATGCCGGAATTTGGCTGTACGTTAATCGCCTGACCAAAGGAAACTTCTGCGCTGTAGGTACGTTCACCCGTGTTGTAATCCATTGAGCGGTCCGTCTGGCCCGACAGGTTGGCGAAGTGAACACGGTAATCGGCCATGATCACCGGGTAGTCCAGATCTCCAGCCAGTTTCGCTAAGTCATAAACCATGGGCACGCCAGGTACCGCGGGATACGACTTGTAGTAAAGGAGATCCATTCCTTCTGGAGTAAAGGTCAGGGTTTTTCCTTTATCACCTTTAAAGAAAGAGCCAACAGAAGAGGGCTGATACGGGGTTTCCAACGTATCAATTTTTTCCCAGTCTTTGTTGGCCGTAAGTTCTTTATAACTGCGGATAACGTAACCGTCTGCCTCCAGTTTAGCGACGAAGTTCTTGTAAGCTTCCTCCGTAATGGCTTGCATAGTTTCTTGCGGAATGCCTTTCAGTTCAGATTTAAGAATGGCTTTTGCGTATGCCCGGTCTTTGCTGAACATGCCACTTTCGGAAGTCGCCGAGGCCTTATCTTTGGTAACAAAGGTTACGGAAAACTGCCCGAGGTAAACTTCTTTGCTTCCCTGTACTTTCTCGAGATTGTCTGTAACTACTTCAATTTTTTTCTCTTCGGCTTCGCCGCCTCCCATGCTGGCACATCCGCCAATAGCAAGTGTCAGAGCGATGAAAGGAACTGCTAACGTTTTCATGATTGTCTCCCTTTAAATAACTTCCGAAGTCTAGTAAGAAGTGCGTTTTCAAAAACCCCATATTCATGGGGTCAGAGTCCTTTTATGGGTCAATCAGGCCCATATTGACGGCCTTTACTGCAGCCTCGGCCCGATTCGAAACCTGCAATTTCTGATACAGAATTTTCATATAGCCCGAGACTGTATTGGGCTTCAGCCCTAGAGCATCAGCCGCCTGCTTTACGCTCAAACCATTAGCAATCAGGTGCAGAACATCACGCTCCCGGTTTGTCAGCTCGACTTTTTCACTGTGGCCAGGACGAAAATAATTCAGAACCTGTAAAGCTATTGATGACGACAGCGGTGGACGCCCATCCATGATTCCGCGGAGCGAGGCAGTAAATTCATCGTTCGTTTCATCCTTGAGCAGATAACCATCTGCGCCCGCCCGCAATGCAGGAAAAAGATGTTCTGAGTCATCGAAGATGGTCGTAACCACACACAGAGTTTCGGGCTTTCTTTCTTTGATATGACGGATGATGCTCTCACCGCGCCCATCGGGTAATCCGAGATCAATTAAGGCAAGGTCAATGGACGGAAGCACCAGGTGACGCAGTGCCTCGGTAACCGATTCGGCCTGATGTACAGCGACGCCCGGAAAGATGTCTTCCGCCCGTTCCGTCAGCCATTCGGCAACGTCGGGAAGGTCTTCAACAATCAATACTGTTTTTATCATTCAGATAGCGCTCCTGTGCCCTCAGTCATAAAAACTGACAGGTCTGTTCAGGAAACGGATGATATCTATACCCTTTTCATTAGGGTAGCCACACTTTAGGACCCCCCTGAACATGGGTGCCCTGCCTCCCCTCCTCAGAGTTAACGTTTCGGGCTGATAAAACCCCCTTTTCTGAGGCCACGTTTATGGAACGTATTAAGATGGAACGCATTGCGCTCGCAGGGATATTTGCGGGTTCATTGTTGCTGAGCGGCTGCGGCAGCTCGTCCGGGTCGAGCTCCTCCGATGCTCAACCCACACCCGGTAACCCCACTACGCCAGAGGCTCCGGTTACGACACAAACGGTATCGGGTACCGCAGCGATTGGCGCAGCCATTACTGACGGAACTGTGACAGCGGTCTGCTCTGACGGCAGCAGCTTTACTGAAAGTGTGACCACCGACGCTAACGGTAACTGGTCAGGCGAAGTCGCCGATGGTGCGATGCCCTGTGCTCTGCAGGTTACAGGTGGCAACCCGCCTGTGACCTTACACAGTTATGCGACGGCCGCAGGCACGGTGAATATCACACCGCTTACCGACCTGATTATGGCCAAAGCGACCGGCCAGAGCCCCGCCGACTGGTTTGCGAACTTCAACGGAACCGCGGTGGATACCTCAACAGCGTCCACTGATCTGCTGAATTCGTTTGCTGACAAAGGATTCACTATCCCAGCAACAGGCAACCCCCTGACCACGCCGTTTGCAGCCGACGGCTCGGGCTGGGATGGCCTGCTTGATGACATCGGTGACGCCATCGACAACGATCCGGCCATTGCCGATTACGACGCTCTGGTCACCCTGGTGAAAGACGGCAATCTAGCGAATCTCCCTGCACCACCGCCGCCTGAGATGTTCAGTATTGCAGGCACCATTTCAGGGGCGACCGGCACCGTGATCTGGGAAACTCTCGTCGCTGGCAGTATTGTTCAGGACGGCGGAAACACGAACGGCGCTGTGACCTTCTCACCTCTTGCTGGCATTGCTGAAGACAGCAACTGGAGTGTGGTCATTAATACAGCTCCGTCTGGCCAGACCTGTTCTGTGACCAATGGCAGCGGCGCTCTGACGGCCGACGTCACCAACGTCTCCATCACCTGTAGCGATGAAGTGGTTGCTCCCACCACGTACAGCATCAGCGGCACGGTCTCAGGTGCTTCTGGCAGCGTGATCTGGGAACTGCGCAAAGACGGCGTATTTTTCAATGATGGCGGTAGTGGCAATGGCGATGTGTCCTTTACCTCTGCAATGGACGCCGGCAGTGACTGGTCCGTGGTGATTGAATCCGCGCCTTCCGGTCAGACCTGTGCGATCAACAATGGCAACGGCTCCCTGACCGCCAATGTGACGACTGTCTCTATCACCTGTTCGGACATCGTTGTCGGCCCCACCACGTACAGCATCAGCGGCACGGTCTCAGGCGCTTCTGGCAGCATGATCTGGGAACTGTACAAAGACGGTGTATTCTTCAACGATGGCGGTGCGACTAACGGTGCAGTGACCTTCACTGATGCCATGGCCAGTGGCAGCGCCTGGACACTCAGCATCAACTCGGCGCCATCGGGCCAGACCTGCACCATAAGCAACGGCAGTGGCACATTAACCGGCAATGTCAGCAACGTCGCCATCACCTGCGAAGACGAAGTAGTGACGCCACCACCGACTCCAGGCGAGGCACTCTACGATTTTTCTGGCCTGAATCTCGACCCTGAACTGCCCGCAGGCTTCACGCCCATTGCTCCACAGGCATCGCCGATTGATCCATCAAGCAATATTGCCAGCTTGTATGCTCAGCTGGCGGCACAACAACATGACGCGATATTTGCACCGATTCCTGACGAGCTAACCCGCTCGGTAGACAATATTACGACTGGCAATAGTTACCAAATTACAGAAACAACGGCGACCCATGACTGGTTGAGAGTCACCACTGTAAGCATGGGCGCCGATGCCGTCGCCGACACCAGCGATGACTTCATCATGAGCTATACCATTTCGCCTTTTGGATACCTGGGCGTGTCGTATGGCTTTGATCATCCCGGACAGGATGGCGTGTGGTATACCGAAGACGATATCGCAGCAAGCAGCAATGGTGGCGCGGTGGTCATTTCGCAGGAAAGCCCTCTTGAATTTGAAGGCGCCAGCGAAGGCGCGATTCTGAGCCTACCGTGTCTGGACCCAGGCCAGGATGGCGTTGCCTTTACCGAAGATGACTCTCCGGGATGTATTCTTGTTTACCAGGTAATCGTTATCGATGGGGAAGGCAATCGCGGCCAGGTCGTCAACTACAAAGGCAGCGGTGCGGATGAAATATGGTTCACCAGTGATGACGTAGTGGACAGCTATGTCACCGTCACCACTGACCTTAGCATTCCTCAGACCGTCACCGCCGTATACGACGATGAGGGCGAGGATGGCATCTGGTTTACCGATGACGACGTCGTCGACACTCACGTCCAGCAGTTACTGGGCGATAACTACCAGCCGCTGTATGCAGCAAACTATACCCTAGCCGGTAGTGATGCCACCTGGTTCACTGCCGACGACTACGCCAACGGTTACAGTTACTACGGCTATAACGAAGACGGCGATCTACTGATTATTGCCAATCACAGAGGCCCGGGCTTCGATGGCGAATGGTTCACTGCGGATGACTTTGCCAGCGGCACCCTGTCACTGACCAAGGAAACCGATACCGGCACCGTCAGGATTACCGCACCAGTGAACGGTATTGGCCCGGACGGAAAATGGCTGAGCGGCGACGACAATATCTACGGTTACAGCTACCGGATGTATGACGACGCCAACAACGAGCTTGAGCGTGCGGATTTCAGCAGCAAAGGCGCGGACGGCCTCTGGTTTACCTCGGACGACCTACCGACAGCCTCGTACAACTACTTGAAGTACGAACGCGATACCGAGGGGCGTGTGCTTAAGCAGTTTTACTATGACCCCGCGCGCGATCCGAACGCCCCGGCATTCAGCGACAGTCAGATCTATCGCTACAAAGTGTATTCTGCGGATTTCTCCAACAGTCTCGACGTCGGCACAACCGCGTTCGGTAACGATGATATTCCTCTGACGGAAGACGACACTCTGGCTTGGCCATACTCTATCGCCACAGACACAGGCTACGACCAGTACAATCAACCGGGGCCGGATGCTATATGGTTTACCGACGATGACGTACGCAGTGGTTACATCATCGAGACCTATGATGGTAGTCGCCTGATCGTAAGCGAGCGCTACGACATCAATAACACCCTGCTGTTCTATATTGAGTACACCGAACTGTCATCAACGTCTTACCGCATTGAGGAATTTGTGCTCAATGATTCCGGCGCGTTCGTCCTTGCTGGCTATCGCGAGATCGACGAAGACGCCTATGGCAATCCGCTGTACACCACCTGGTTCAGTGCCGCCGGAGACATCAGCAATGTGTCCTACACCGAGCGCAATTCGGACGGCCTGATCGTGCGTGAAAGCGGTGCCTACAGCGCAGGGCCAGACGGTATCTGGAAGACCGATGATGACTTCACTTACTATTCACTAAGTGAGTACAACGCAGAAGGTGAACTGGTCATGTCAGCCAGCGAGTATCAGGGCAGCGATGGCCTGTGGGACACCGACGATGACCGCTACACCGTAAATGCCATTTATCTTCTGGATTATGGCACTGATACGCTGGCAATGAATGCAGGGTTTACTCCAAATGCATGTGCGGACCTCGTGGCTGGAAGCGGAGACATCTCCGTGATGGTGCGCGACGCCAACGGCGCAGCAATCGCAGGGGCTATCGTAATGCTGAACGACAACGATGCCACGGTCACAACGGATGCGTCTGGCATCGCTTCATTCACGGGGCTGTCGGGCACTCAGAATGTGCACGTATTCAATGACGGCTACGGCTACGAGAGCTTCTACTGCGTTGTTCCGGGGCAGGATATCACCCTGTACTCTGAGCTTGACCAGCTTGGCGTGGCGGCAGATCGCTCCTATGTGCCCTTTTATAACGACACCGGCGACAGCTATGTACTGGCGCTGCTTGACGATAACCATCAGCCAGTGAACGAAGCTGATCGCTTTCTCCTGACATCCTACGCAGCCAACTATTACTACCAAGACCTCTACTTCGACGTTCCGGTTGGCACTGAAGTCACAGGAAATCTCTGGGCCTTCAAAGTCGAGAGTGGTGTCATTACCGGTGCAGAAGATCTGGGCAGCCAGACCTTCACGACCATTCCTGCTGGAGAAAATCCGATCGTCAGTGAACGTGAGCAGCTGTCCATTTCGTTTACTGCCACGGATCTGGTTCCGGTGGCTCTGCAAGGGGCTTTCGCAGTGCCAGTCGCAGGCACTTACTACTCCAGCATCACGCTTGGTGGCTTCCTCTCTCTTGGTTTCGAGTACGACTATGCGACTCAGAACTACCCTGCGAAATTGCCGGGTATCGATATCGACCTGCCGGATGCCACTCTGGTGAGCATGGCCTACACCGAAACCTGGGAGTACTGGCAGCCTCGCAGCCTGCTGGACCGCAGCGGCGATATTGTCGAGCACTCAGTAGTGACCGGTATTGCCTATCGCCCATTGATCGAAGGTCAGGACGACAGCAGCGCGAACCCAACCATCAGTTGGACACCTGTCCGGGACCGCATCGATGGTTACAGTGATCTGACGACGCTGAAACTGGGGACGACTTCGAATAGTGGTGGCAACCAGACTGCCTGGGCAGTTCACTTGCCCGCAGGTGAATCAACGGTCACCCTGCCGTCCTTGCCTCCTGGTATGACAGATACTGTGCTGCCAGAAAGTGAGTACACACTTATGCTGGAAACAACGGCCTTCATCGATATGGATTACGACGAAGTAATGGGTACCGTCGATATCAATGATATCGACTACAGCATTGCCACTGAGCGGATGCGCACCAGTTCGCTGGAGGCGAATGCACCTAAGCTGATGCGCTGAGTACCGTTCGCGCATAACGAAAACAAAGCAACAAAAAACGGGGCCAATGGCCCCGTTTTTTGTGTCAGATTCCTCAACAATCACTCATCCGAAGTTGAGAACTGATACTCTCAGGAATACCCAATCGCCAATGGTATAAAGGCAACAATCATCAGAGCTGTCGCCATCGTCACCAGCGGCAACAGGATCTTCTCATGGCGGTACCAGAAGTTTTCGCCGATCACTTCTTCTTTCGACAACCGGACTTCTTCTTCACCGACCACCTGACGTGTTAACAGGTGGTTAAGCGCAACAGGTGGGCTCAGATAGCCAAGCTCGAAGGCCACCAGCGTCACCATCCAGAAGTGCACCGGATCAATGCCCGCCTGATAAGCGATACCTGCGATGGATACGCTCACAAGCACGACTGCGCCGTATGGGTCCATGATCATGCCGATCACCACCAGTATCGATACGAGCACTGCCATCGCCAGCCATACTGAGTTGAAGTCCACCGGAATATACGACATGAGTTCAGCGCGTTCGACAACGCCGCCAAGACTCATCGACATGCCCATCAGCATCAGCAGCGCACCGATATGAACGATTGCTTCCGTGGTCGACTCGCGCAGGGTTTTCTCCATGCTGTCGCGGCCGTGTTTCAGGTCCGCGAACGAGTTCGCCAAACGTGACTCAACGTAGTCTGCGTTCAGATTCTCACGTTTAAGAAGGCCTTTTTCCTGCGCAATACGCTCATAAGCAATAATGGCCAGCAACAGCACAGGAAGAATAATAGGTGCAGAAAATTCGTCGAGATACGCATCCAGCAGCACTGCATAGATGCCCAGAACAAGGGCAATAATGATGACGTACGGAATCAGCGGACGCAGCGATGTGAAGAACTGCGACCAGGCATCATTGCTGAAATTCGCTTTATTCGACTCGCCCTTGCGGGTAAGCAAAGCGTAGAGGGCAAACAGCGTGGTCGTCAGCAAGAAGATTTTCACCCCCCAGCCAAACAGCTGATCTGTGGTTACTTCTTTATTAAGTGCCGCAACGATAACGACCAAGAGGCATGGACGCAGCACCACACCCAGGGAGCCAGACATCGCAGTTGCCGCCAACGCCAGCTGACGACGCGTGCCTGCGCGACGCAACTCAAGATAAATCAGACCACCGACAGCGATAACGAAAATACCCGAACCACCGGTGTACGCCGTAGGCAGTGCAGCGAGAATGACGAGCACGACCGAAAAGATCTCCGGCGCCAGATTGAAAGGCCGGAATATATTGAACACCTTCTGCGCCATATCGGTCCGCTTCAGCAGCATACCGATCCACACATACAGACCGACATTCAGGAACAGTTGTGACATTTCCATCATCTGATTCAGATGGATAGCAACGCCCGCCGGATGACCACTGAGAATAAAGTAAAGGCCCGTACCAATCGCCATGCTCGCATACAAGGGCACAGATAACTGAGCACGGAGGAAGCTGCCGCCCGGCTTAGCGTCATCAGGAATGACGAAGAACTGATAGATAGAGATAAATATCGGAGCCGCGAAACCCGCTATCCACATCCAGTGCAGAACGGCGTGCTCTGTAGAAACGTCGACGCCCGCGGAGAAAACGATATCTTTGAAATTCCAGACCGAATCAAACAGGACGGCGAACGCAATGCCCTGAGCTACCGCCGCGACACGGTAGTCCATCACGGTTTCCATTGGCTTCAGAGCAATATGGTGACGACGGAACAGCGCCGTACCGCCGCAGATCAGTACCAGTACTGCAAGCAGGATACGCTCTGCCGAAAGACCAATATCCCCCAGCTTAGATACCGCCAGCTCTACTGAACGGAATACCTCAACCCCTGCAGTGATCTGATCCATATTCTCTGCATAATGCTGATGTTTCAGCTGGCAACTCGCCTTAGAAGCGGTCAGAGACTGACGAAGCACCTCTGGACCGGGAGGTGGAGCAGCAAACAGATCAAATTCATCCGCCGGTGGCGCAGCCTCTATGCGCTTCTGAACCTCAGCATCAATGTCCATCTGCGGGTCGCAGGTTGGCTCAACCGGGTCCTGGCGCAGCTGGAAATACCCTTCCCATACCGACTCGCCCAATTGCAGAAGCTGGCCATGAACGGTATGGCTGGTGTTCAGCAGGATAACGAAAACTAAAATCAGAAAAGCAGGCAGCGCCATCGACCATTCAAGCGCCGCATTAACATTGCGTTGGTTATGCATCAGAGATTGCCCCGGAAACGTCTTTTTTTCTTATAGTGAATGCTGAAACTGCTGTACTGGTCAGCATTTATACAAACGCCGGTAAGATCTGTTTTTTATAGACACATGTCAAGAAACTTTACCCAGCGACAAGCCACTGGCACGAAGTGTGCGGCTTCCAGCCCAGCACCTTGTCCTCTACGCACTCCAAAAAAAACGGGGCCAATGGCCCCGTTTCTACTGCTCAATAAGCAACTAACAACTCAGCGGCTTACCACCACTTCTTGTTGCTGTATGTCGCTGGATCACGCAGCGGCTGGCTAGGACCACGCGCTGGCGCAGTACCATCGATCAGAGACTGCATGTAGTCGTAAGCCATGTCACCGAAGTCACCACACAGTGCCAGAGACTCATCAACGGCTGCCTGGAAGTGAACACCTGCCCAAACGCGGCTCTGACCACAGTCCTGTTCGAACTCACTCCAGGTATTGAATACCAGAGTGGTATCCGCTGCTGGCGTCAGGCCTGGCTCGATACGGGAAGAACCTGCCGGATACTCAACAGGGAAGCCGAGCATGTCGTCACCCAGGAAAGCACGCGCTGACTGAGAGTGTGCTGCACAGAAGCAAGAGGATGCTGATGGGTACTCAGGGTGATCCGCTTCTTCCATGTAAGCGCGCCATTGGTTCGCTGGCAGCATCACAGTGCCTTCACCCGGGCCGCCCCAGGCTTCAACCGGCTGATCGCCGTAGATGTGCTGAATCGCAGAGAACGGACGAACACCGTCGTACTCAGCTTTTTCCTGCCATACGAAAATACCGGCATCAAACGCTGCCATGTTGGTCAGGAAGTCCAGCTGGATGAACTCAAGCAGAGACAGGCCACGAGACTGAGCCGCGAACACAGCAGAGAAACCGAGAGAGAAGATCTTGTTATCAAACAGTTCCGCTTTCAGCTTCTGCTCTTCGGTCAGGTTCGCTGACGCAACCAGAACTTCATCAGCCTGTTGCTTATACAGGTGCTTGAAAGGTGCAAAGCTGTTCGCAGGCCAAGGCACACTGAAACGCTCTGGATCATCGTAAGAATACGGCTCAACGTTCGCGTACTGAGGCGTTACGAACTGCTGCACTTTGTAGAGGCCAAGACCCTTACGCTGAACATCTGGCTGCCACTTTGAAGGACGCTTGAGATCATACGCAGTGTTCTTTGGCTCATAACCTGTGTAGTCGGCATAAGGCTGTGGGTGCACATCTTCATTGATCCAACCAGCCTGGTTCATGCCGTCATTCAGACGACCTTCTGCAACTGCTGCGCCGGCAACGTTACCGATACCGACAGGGGTAGTCAGGTCAGTACTGGTGTCATCAGGGTCCAGACCGGCTTCAACCAGCATTCCACGCCATTCTGCAGTGCGCTGTGGCAGCAGCACTTTCAGCAGCTGATAAGACGCATACAGGGTCGCAATATTGATGTTCTCGTTGTCTACGCTCTCAGACGCAGGACGATTAGGAATACGTGAATACACACCTACCGCCGTTGGGTGGTAAGGCGCCGACGCGTCGTACCAGGCATTGGTCACCTGTGCTGTCACACGCAGAACCAGGGTTGCGTCACCCGCAGTCGCTGAGATGTCCTGGAAGATTGCAGGCGCGACTTTTGAGATCACCAATTCAACTGGCGCATTTCCTGTCTGCAGGTCGTAGGCAGAAGCCTGGTTTACAGCGATGGAGAGCAGAGCAGACGCAGCGAGAGCAAGCGGACGCCCCTTAAGAAGAGGGAGTTTCATAAGATTTTCCTTATCTGTTATTTAGAGTTTGCACCCAATACCGCCGAATACTTCCGCACGGCAGATAAGAATATGCGCCATTTTCATTTCTGATTCATTGCGTTTGACGGGTATTGCCATGACATAAAAGACAGGTTCAGGCCAAATAACGACCGCTGATCTTATTTGGCATAAAACGACTCAAAGGGTGACGCAAATTAACAACAACATGAAAGACTATTCGCGCCACCAGGTGACGCAAAGTCAATTCAGGACTCAATATTAATCATAAAGCTCGATTTTTTTGCTGATCAACGGAGCGAGCAAGGGAACTTTATTGGATTCACAAAGGTGACTGATAACCTTCAGTAATCAAAACCTTCCGCCATATGCTTGTCCTTGAGTTTGACGTAGTTCTCGGCGGTATAGGTAAAGTACTTGCGCTCTTTTTCGGTGATCGGCCTCGCCTTTTTTGCAGGTGAACCCATGTAGACAAAGCCACTTTCCAGCGTTTTTCCGGGGGGCACCATAGCGCCAGCGCCAATGATGACTTCGTTCTCAACAACAGCACCGTCCATGATCATAGACTTCATACCAACGAGCACCCGGTCCCCTATCGTACAACCATGCAGCATTGCCTGATGGCCAATGGTCACATCGTCTCCTATGATCAACGGATAACCGCCTGGGTTGTAGTCGGAGGCATGAGTGATGTGCAATACGGACCCGTCCTGAACCGACGTGCGCGCACCGATACGTATATGGTGCATATCGCCACGAATGACAGCTAAGGGCCAGACCGAGCAATCATCTCCCAGATGAACATCACCAATGACAACCGCGGTGCGATCAACAAATACCCGTTCGCCTAATATCGGAGTGATGCCCTGATAAGAGCGGATGTCTCGGTGTGAACTGCTCATGCTGTCTCCTTTCTCTTGCGGCTCTGCTTGAATTCCGGCCATTTGCCCCAAATACTTACTTCATTGCTTTCGAAAGTCTATCAGTCATTGGGATATCGCCACTTATGTCCAACCCGCTTCTGCAGGCACATGCCTTACCTCCTTTTTCAGACATCAATGCTGAGCACGTACTGCCGGCGGTTGAAGAGCACCTGAACACCAACCGTACCCGCATCAGCGAGCTGCTGGGTAAGTTCGCCAGTGGTGAAGCGACACCGACCTGGGAGTCGTTAATCGAACCCATGGACGAGTGGCACGACGAGTTGAGTAAAGCCTGGTCGCCGGTCGGCCACCTCAACGGCGTACTCAACAGTGATGAGCTGCGTGAAGCCTACAACGCCTGTCTGCCACTGCTGAGCCAGTACTGGACGGAGTTTGGCCAGAACGAAGACCTGTTCAAAGCCTACGACGCGCTGAAGAACAGCCCGGAATTCGACAATCTGAGCGTGCCTCAGAAGACGGCGATCAATAACGCGCTGCGTGACTTCCGCCTATCCGGCATTGATCTGCCAGCGGATAAAAAAGCGCGTTACGCCGAGATCCAACAGCAGCTATCAAAGCTGACCAGCAAATTCAGCGAGAACGTCCTCGACGCCACCGCCGCGTGGACCAAACACATCACCGATGCATCAGAGCTCGATGGCGTACCTGAATCAGGTTTAGGCCTGCTCGCTCAGCAAGCTCAACAGCGCGAACTCGACGGCTACGTGATTACCCTCGACTTCCCGTCGTACATGCCGATCATGAGCTACTGCACCAACCGCGAATTGCGCGAAGAGCTGTACACCGCGTTTGTCACGCGTGCCTCGGACACTGGCCCGAACGCCGGCGAGTTCGACAACAGCCAGAACATGAAAGACATCATGGCGCTACGCTATGAGCTGGCGACACTGCTTGGCTTCGACAACTACGCTGAATATTCCGTCGCGACCAAGATGGCGGAATCTGGCCAAGAAGTCATCGACTTCCTCAATGATCTGGCCGCCAAAGCCAAGCCACAGGCGGAGCGTGAATTCGGAGAGTTGAAAGCCTACGCCGCCGACGAACTGGGCATGACCGACCTGAAACCCTGGGACGTGACCTTCGCGGCGGAAAAACTGCGTCAGGCTCGCTACAGCATTTCTCAGGAAGACATTCGCCCGTACCTGCCGGTGAACACCGTGATTAAAGGCATGTTCGAAGTCGTCTCACGCCTGTACGGCATTGAGTTTGAAGAACAGAACGAGTTCGATACATACCACCCGGATGCGCGTTTCTTCCACGTCACCAAAGACGGTAAGCAGATTGCTGCCTTCTATCTCGATTTATACGCCCGCTCGAAAAAGCGTGGCGGCGCCTGGATGGACGACTGCCGCGTGCGTCGCTCCACCAAAGACGGCGTGCAGCTGCCGGTTGCCTATCTGGTCTGTAACTTCAGCCCAGCGGTCGGTGACACGCCCGCCCTGCTGACCCACGACGAAATGACTACCCTGTTCCACGAGTTCGGTCACGGCCTTCACCACATGATGACCGAGATCGACGTCAGCGCGGTGAGTGGCATCAACGGTGTGGCTTGGGATGCGGTCGAGCTGCCAAGTCAGTTTATGGAAAACTGGTGTTATGAGCCGGAGGCGCTGGCCTTCCTGTCTGGTCATTATCAGACCGGCGAACCACTGCCACAGGAGCTGCTGGATAAGCTGCTCGACGCGAAAAACTTCCAGAGCGCCATGATGACCATGCGTCAGCTCGAATTTGCGCTGTTCGACTTCCGCCTGCATCGCGAGTACAGCGACAGCAACCCGGTGACGGCGGAGCAGATTCTGAATGAAGTCCGTGAAAAAGTGACCGTCGTACCCACGGTTGAATTCAACCGCTTCCAGCACAGCTTCAGCCATATCTTTGCCGGTGGCTATGCGGCCGGTTACTACAGCTATAAATGGGCCGAGGTACTGAGTGCGGATGCGTACTCACGCTTTGAAGAAGAAGGCATATTCAACCGCGATACCGGAGAAAGCTTCCTGAAAGAAATCCTCTCTCAGGGCGGTTCACGTGAAGCGGCTGAACTGTTTGAAGCCTTCCGTGGCCGCAAGCCGTCGGTGGAACCGCTGCTGCGTCATTCAGGTATTGAAATCCCGGAGGTGGCGTGAGCGACGCATCAAACGAATATCAGGCACCCAAACGTCCGCGCCGCTTTATCGCAGGTGCGGTCTGCCCCAAGTGCTCCGAAATGGACCGCACCGTAATGTACACCAACGACGACGGCGACGAAGTCCGCGAGTGCATCAGCTGTGACTACAGCCAGACCAGCAAAGAACAAGCGCAGGAGAACTCTCAGGCGGAAGGTCTGGCAACAGAATTGACTACACGAGTGACACCCGTCGATGGAAAGGCGTTGTTGGATGAAGATGTGAAGCCGCTGAGGATTATGGGCTTAGAAGATACTGACAGTAAGTAAAACCGGTGCCACATGACGTTTTACTAAAGTCTTGATGCACCTGCGGGATATTTCCCCTTAAACTGTTGTCACAACCAACAGACACAACAACAGCACCCAATATAAAGCGGGCATTGCGGCAGGAAGCCGCAATGCCCGTTTTTATACCCGTATAACTGAACAGCCCTGAAGAAGAGAGCTGATAGTTCAGAACACGTAGCTTATGCCAACACCAACTTCAGACTCATCGTCGATCTCGTCAGACGAGTTCTTTGTCGCGAAGACGTAGAGACCCACATCGTTACCCAGGTCGTAGGTTGCCCCCAGGCTCGCGCTCGTACTGCTCTCGGCCACATTATCAGATGCGCCATACTGCAGTTGCACAGCCAGCTCTGTATTGATGGGGACTTCAGCAGATGCCAGCCAACCGGTCGTCGCCTCAGACTCAGCGAGTACATCGCGATGCTCCCAGAGAGCACCTAGCGCCACAGGTCCCAGTGGGTAACGAAACACAAGACGAACAAGGTCGATGTCGTCGCCCTCGGTGTCATAGGCAATGCCTGCACAGAGGGCGCGACGGTCGCTGCAAGGCCTGCGGCGATCACGCCTGTTCTGATTGTTTTCTTCATTTCTCTAACTATTTTTAATCCAGTCACGGTTAAAGGTCAGAGGCTATTGTCCTGTGCCCAGCGATCAAACTCCGGCATCACTCGTGGCAGACCTGTCCCGGTAACCAACATATGGTCCTGGTTGAAAAGCTCGACGAACTTTCCGTGTTCGAAACGCAGCGCTGTCGTCTTACCAATAGGCGTACGAACGATACGATCATCACTCCCTGCTATGACCAGAACCGGCGTTGTAATACGTTCTGGATAGACTTTACTGGCGCGTTTCTTATCGAAGAACCACATGGCCATCTCGAAGTAAGCCTTTCCGGATTCAGCTTTCAGCTGCACAAAGGTATCACGCATTAACTGCTCACCCTGTAAGTGCCCGGTGCTCCAGAAAAAGCTTTCCCATTCAGGCATCAAAGGCTTACGCCAGAAGCCCCAGCGCGAGAAATGATGTTGGAAAGTACGCAGCATAGAAGGGTAAGCCGCAAAAATGCCGGCCGCGGGCGCAGGTGCCAGCAACATCAGACCGGCGTGTTCCACTTCCTGAGCAACAAGTTGCGCGATAAGGCCGCCCATTGACCATCCGACAATAATCGGTGGTTGGCTCAGGCCGTTGATCAGTTCAATAAAGTCGTCACGATAATCCAGCAGACTGTTGTCTTTCATCGCCAGAGCGCCTTCAAGCAGGGGCAATTCATGATGACGCAGGGGCGGCGCATGAACTTCGTAACCACGCTCCTCGAATGCTTGCTTCATATCGTCCCATACTTCGGGATAACAGTAGGTTCCGGCAATCAATACAACAGGGGCTTTTGTCTTCGACATGAAAATAATCTCTTTTTTATCTGCTGGCCATAAAGTAACAGAGCCATACTGTGCTGTCCCGGACAAATGCGTCCAATACGGGTGGCAGCTTGGCACGGGTAGGTTACACTCCTGAGTGTCGATGAAGGAGAACTGTTTTGATAGCCCGGCGACTGTTAACCCTGCTTTCAGCCCTGGTACTGGTCCAACTGGCTGGCTGCGCAACGTATGGAAGCGGTGTCGAACAGGCACTGACAGCGGTTGAAGAAGGCGACTACGCCAAGGCAGCAACACAGATACAATCCTCGTTGTCGGCGGATGGCAAAGACCGCCTGCTCTACAACCTTGAGCTCGGCGTTATTCGTCACCTTGAAGGCAACTACGCAGAGAGTAATCGCCTGCTCGAAGACGCGGCTCGTATTAGTGAGGCGCTGAAGAAGAAACAACTTCGTGACAGCCTGGTCGTCATGATGAGTAACCCGCGCAACGCTGATTATGCGGGCAACACTCATGAAGAAATGATGATCTACTACTACAAGGCCCTGAACTATCTTGCGATCGCGGGGCAGTTGCCATCCGGTAACGCTCGCCTCGATGCCGTTGAAGGCGCGCGCATTGAATCCCGTCGTCTATTACTTCGCCTGCAGGCCCTGCGCAATAACGAAGGCTCTTACAACCAGTACAAAGACAAAGAAGAACGCACCTTCTCAAAGGTCATGGACGTCTTCTCTGTGCTGGTCGGTAACTTGGTCGACACCGACGATCTCACCTACCGGGACGACGCACTAGCGCACTACCTGACGGGCGTCAGCTTCGAAATGAATGACGAGTACGACAACGCCCGGATCAGTTATCTGAAAGCCGCAGAAAGCTACGAATCCGGTTACTCAGAGCAGTTTCAACTTGGCAACGGCATGGCTCAGCAAGCCTGGCTGGATGTTGCCCGAATGATGCGCAGAACCGGGTTTTCAGACAACGAAATAACTCAGATCACCGGCGGCAAACTCTCTGAATCTCAACTGAGCCTGCTCGACAGCGTTGCTGATAAAAGCCAGTTACTGGTGGTTGAGCACAAGGGCCGCGTGCCCGAAAAGAAAGAGCTGAACCTACAACTTTCAATCAACCCGAACCTGCGGGCGCTTGAGCTACAGCCGTACTTTTTTGAGTACTCGCAAGAAGAGATCAACTGGTTCTACCTGCTCTATGCCGACAAGATGTTCTACGGCCTGGTGGCAGACTATCTAAACGCCACCCGTAACTTCCGGGTCGATTTTTTCACCAAGACCATATTCCTTGGCCCACTGTACGACACCGCCGAAAGCATGGGCCTGACCAACGCTATCGGCAGTTCTTTGAGGGTAGCTGTCCCTTATTACGGTCGCCCTGTCGATTACGGGCAAAGCCTGCTGACCATTGATCAACAGACCTGGTCTCTGGACCCGGCCGCCAGCCCACAGCTGATGGCGATTCAGGAACAGATGAAAAATGCGGGGCCAGAGATCCGTGCTGCCCTGTCCCGCGCTGCAGTGAAAGCCATCACTGCAGCCGCCATTGGCTCACAGGACTCCACTGGTCTTCTGGCCTTCGCTGGCAAACTTGCTGCTCAGCTTTCAGACGCAGCAGAAACCCGCAGCTGGTTACTGCTGCCCGGTGAAATACAGATCAGACGCTTGTTTCTTGAGCCCGGCGACCACACACTAACCCTCGACTCGCACCTGACCGACAATAGGCGGCAGCAAATCCAGAAGCAGGTATCCCTCAAACCGGGTGATATTCAACTCTGGACGGTGCGCACGACGGGAGCTAATACAACCAGTAAGGCACTGCCTGAAAAGAATGAAACTGCTCCTGAGCCGGATACCCAGGGCGGAACTCCGACGACGGACTCCGCTCCAAAAACAGATAAACCGACCCGAAGACTGCCAACGAAGGAATGAAATTATGTTAAACCCTATTGCCCGATTCGCTGCCCTGACCATGGTTGGCGCAGCTGTTCTGACCGCTGGTTGCGCGACCAAAGTCAGTCGTGTTGATCCAGCAGAAGAGATCGCTCTGTCTGATCAGTGGAATAACAAAGATTCGGAGCTGGTCGCGACCGAAATGATCAACGACATGCTCTCGTTCCCTTGGGTGTCTGACTTCGAACTGGAAAACAATGAGCGCCCGACCATTATTATCCAGCGCATCGCGAACAAGTCGCACGAACATATCGCCGTTGATACCTTCGTTAATGACATCAAGCGTGCCCTGCTGCGCTCAGGTAAAGCAGACTTTGTCGTTGCTGGTGAAGAACGTGATGCCGTCCGTGATGAGCGTCGTGATCAGGAGCTGAACTCACGTAATGCGAAAGAGATGGGCCAGGAAGATGCGGCTGACTTTGCCCTGTCAGGTTCAATCAACAGCATCGTCGATGAAGCCGGTAAGAAGCGCGTAACTTTCTATCAGGTAGACATGAAGCTCATCAATATGGAAAGCAATCGCGAAGTCTGGAATGGCCAGAAGAAAATCCAGAAGCTTCAAGAGCGTTAAGTTCTTCTGAATTTTCTTAGCTTCCAAAAAAGCCTCGCTGGTGTGACCTGAGAGGCTTTTTTAATGCATGGTCAAAAGCCACCAGAAACGTAATCAGAACAGGATGCGATATCCCGCAGTCACAGCCTGAGCATCGCCGGAGAAGCACGTGAACATCAGCTCGCCCCGCTCATCCGCCGAGACCGCGCCCTCGACGACAACTGAGTTGCTGCCCAGTGCAATATCACCGGCCGGTGAGGCCTCAAAAACACGACGATTACCGGTAGCATCTTCTATAAAAAACTCGCCTGATCGCCGGCAACGTCATCTGACACACCTATCTGCCAGTCGTTATCAGGAAAGGAAGCAGAGGAGCTTGTGTCGTCAAATAACACCAGTGGACTCGCGCTTTTCACCTTTAAGGTTTCAAAACCGAAGGTTTCGGCATCCCGCTCCAACACAGACGCTCTCCTGAACGGCCAGTTCCTGTGTAATCACCTCGTCAGCCATCGGGTGTCCCTTTCAATTAGCAGGTTGTCGTCACAAGACAAATTTTTGCGAACAATTGCTTAATAAGTCACCACCGTCAAGTAATGTCTAATCTCGGTTACTGATTGTCACTGATGTTAGCTTTTTGCGGATGTGGGATATTGCGCCGCTTTTAACGGTCAGAGAGATGACATTCTCTCTTCGTATCAGGGTACACTCTACCCAACCCGATCGAACTGCTGCTTCAAGGACCTATTCGGACTGCCAATGATGACCAGATACCTGACGACTTCACTGATCCCTCTCACCCTCGCCATCAGCCTCCTGAGTGGCTGTAGCTCGCTGTATGAGAAGGACGACTCTGACGTGGTCCCCGACGATGTCACTCAGGTTCAGAGCCTGCCTGGCTGGGTGACACAGCAGCCGTCGGATAAAACGAAGGCATACGGTGTCGGCTCGATGGAAGTGTATGGGAGCCCGGATCAGGCGTTAAAGCGCGCAGCTGATTTTGCGCGCGCTGATCTGGTCAGTCGCCTGAAGGTGACTATCTCAGCAACCAACTCAAGCCGCATTAACGAGTACACGTCTGACGGTGAAACCCGCCTGCAGAAAAACATCTCACAAGCCGTCAGCAGCACCATCCCGACAGTCACGCTGGATGAAGTCGTCATTCGCGACACGTATGTTGATGATAACTACGCCTACGCTCTTGCTGAGCTGGACCGAAGCGCGGCAGCGAGTCGTATTCAAGGACAACTACAGGAACTCGAGACCGAGCTTGAGATGATGCAAGCAGCACAGGTCACTGGCACCGGCAAGCTCGAACGCCTGCAGCAACAGTTACCTGCACTGGCTCTCTTTGCTCAACATGATCAACTGGCGGAGCAATATGCGTTTGTTGCCACCAGCAGAACCCGACCACAGGCCCCGCAGGCACTGCGCGACTACCGGGGAGATATTCTTGCTGCCGTGAAAGCGCTTGATGTCCGGCTGGTTCTGTTAGATGACGGCGCTCGCATTATGCGCGGCGGCTTATTTGAAACACTGACGAGCCAGGGGCTTCGACTAGGCGAAAGCGATAACCCAGACCTCAGCTTCGAAGTCAGCGCCAACCTCGACAGCCAGCAGCAGAATGGCAATTACTACGTATTTGCGAACGCGCGGGTGAACCTTCGAGACAGCAGCGGTAAGGTTTTAAGTTCGTTCTCAGACAGAGCACGTGGTGTGTCGGGCGTTCAGCAGAATGCCTTGAATAAAGCATCTGAGAAATTAGCAGAGCAGCTGTCAGAGGAACTGGCAGCCACTCTTACTCAGCGTCTTCGCTGACAGATCAGGCAGCCTGAGCCGCTTCAGGAGCTTGGGCAGTTACTGTGCGAGCTTCGAACTGCTCAGGCGTCATCAGGGTTGCGTTGTTTTCATCCCAGATAATGTAGCGCATCGAATGTGGAACATCTTTCAATGTCAGCCGCGTAACACTCTCAAACAACTCCCGGTTCTCTTCATGGCAATCGCGTAAACGGTAGTTAGGTATGCGCGCAGACAGATGGTGGATATGGTGATAACCAATATCTGCCGTGAACCAATGCAGGATTCGAGGCAGTTTGAGGTAGCTGGTACCTGCTAATGCCGCCTGATAGTAGTCCCAACCTTCGGTCGGTGACGCGTATGAGTTTTCAAAGTTGTGCTGAACCGTAAACAGTATAATCCCTGATGCGCCCGCCAACGAAAGAGCTACGATAAATACCAGTGCGAACTCAGCCGCACCAAATGCCATAGCCGCAAGGGTCCAGATACTCAGCAACGCAATATTGTTGCCGGTCATGTGGCGGAATTCTTTCCAGTCAGCCCAGTATCGCGTGCTGTAGTCAGAGGCCTTATTGCCTTTAAGCACATGCGCGATCAACCCGAACGTTCCCTTCAGCCAAGTGAAGCGTGGGTTAAACACGAAATAAAAGAAAGCCCGCCAGAGGCCCCATGAACAACTTACGCTGACGCGCATAGCTGCGCTTTTGTTTCGGCGTCAGTTCAGCATATTCCTGAGTCGACAACACCGTCAGCGGGCCACGGTATTTCTCCCAGTTGCCATTGGTCGAGTGGTGATAATCATGATGTCGCGACCAGACGTACTGAGGAACACCGCACACAACACCAAAGATGAAACCGGCGATTTTATTGGCACGTGGCGACTCATACAGGCAATTGTGTCCACAGTCGTGGAGCATGACAAAAGCACGAAGCAGAAAAAGCGTAAGGAGCAGGACTACGCCGGCGGTCAGCAACAGAGAGACCTCGAGTGCAGCAATACCTGCATAGGTCAACGCGAAGACTGGCAAGAGCGTGGACAGCGTCTGCTTCAATGCAATACCGTTGTTGCGGACAGCGTACCGCTTAATCAGGTCATTTTTTGTTTTTCTGAGCACCTGTGCTCCGGTATCGATCTGCGTCATACCGCTCCCCTGAGAATTATTACAGAACGGGGACAGTCTAGCAGAACGATACGTTTCTGCAGCGGAACAATGTGAGCAAGGTCAATTCAGTCTACGCATGGCCCGTTTAGCCACATCTGTTAACCACATCCTGCACACAGCGGATCAGGCTCTCAGGATCAATAGGTTTGGCGATATGGTCATTCATTCCAGCAGCCAGACACGCCATCTTATCGTCATCCATCGCATTGGCCGTCATACCAATAATTGGGATTTCAGGCATCAATTTGCGAATTTCGCGAGTAGCTGCATAGCCATCCATGACCGGCATCTGCACATCCATCAGTATAAAGTCGACCGCAGGTCTGGCCGCCATCTGATCAACGGCCTCTCGCCCGTTCTCAGCGACCAGGGTGCTGATACCGTGTTTACTGAGAAACTCCTGTACGATCATCTGGTTTACCTTGATGTCCTCAACAATCAGGGCGCACTTACCCTGAAGTTGCCCACAACTTTCCGGAGCGCCCACATCATCAGCAGCGGCATCGCCAACGGGCAGATGCAAGTACGCCAGAAATTCACTGCCCTGACCTTCTGTGCTTCGCACCAGAATATCGCCTTTCATCATGATGGCGATTCGGCGGGATATACTCAGGCCGAGGCCCGAGCCACCGTAACGGCGGCTGATCGAAGCATCCGCTTGTCCAAACGCGGCAAAGATATGCTCCATTTTATCGGCGGGAATACCGACACCGCTGTCAGTGACACGAATCTGAAGCTTCTCATCGTCTGCCTCGTAACTGATATTCAGGTCGATATGGCCCTCACGGGTAAACTTGAATGCATTGCTAAGGAGGTTGAGGGTAATCTGCTCGATTCTCAATTCATCGCCTATCAGTACTTCAGGCACGTCATTAGCCAGCTTGATTCTGAAATCCAGTGCACTCTCATCGGCAATGTGCCCAAACAAAGCTTCCATCTTCCGCGCAATACGTCGCATGCGCACAGTGGATTTTTCTAGCTCCATGTTGCCGGATTCTATTTTTGCGTAATTCAGCGTTTGATTAATCAGTCCCAGCAAGGTCACAGAAGCAAGATCCGCTTTCTGCAGGTAGTTCTTCTGTACGGGAGTTAACGCCGTATCGAGCACCAACTTGAGAAATCCATTGATCGCATTAAGGGGCGTACGTAACTCATGGCTCATGTTGGCGAGAAACGCAGATTTGGCGTCACTGGCCGCATTCGCCCGGGATACGGCGTCGCTCAGTTCTGACGTTCGCAACTCAACCTGTCGCCGGACCGTTTCAATCTGCCCAGTGGTAGTCAGCACAAAAACCAGAAACAGCGTCGCAATCACAAACCCACCGGTCAGGATGACATAGCTGGTCCAGTCATTGCGCCCGTATACGTAATTCTCAGCAGGGAATATCTCCAGATGGTACTTACGTGTACCGAAGTAAGCGTCGTAGCTATGCATTGGCAGGTTGGAGTGCGCCTGCTCCGACGCTTCATAGATTGTCAGCCGCTCGCCATCCGTGACATCGTATAAATTAAAATACAGACCCGCCTGGCGAGATTGAAAAACGCTTTCACCAAGTATGCCACTGACCTTGAGTACACCGCTGGAATAGCCGACAAGTGCTTCATCGTCTTCAAGATCAAATACCGGCATGTACAGAAGGATCGCACGCTTCTTTCCAGTTTCCTGAGCGAGAACAATTGGTGCGGTTGCCACTGGAACATGCTCTATCGCCGCTTTGTCGAGCGCCGTTTTTCGCTCAGCGTTGGCTCCCAGGTTAAGTCCAAAGGCCCGGCGATTGCGTTCAAATGGATAGATATACAAGACCGGATAGTAGGTTTCCTGATCACTGGCTTCGATCAGGCGCCCGCCCTCAGCGAGCTCGGTGAAGGTAAAACCGTCGAAACCACGCTCACGGTAGAAAGTTTCCCAGCGGGCGCGGCCGCTATTGTCGACGACCTCTGTCCACCCGACGCCAAAGAATGCATCGTCACGGGACATCACCCGTTCGGAGAACCGGGCAAATTCCTCAGGCGTAACGAATTCACTTGCACTGAATAAGGCGGCATAAGCAATCAGCTTGTTTTCTGAAATCGTCAGCCGTGCGTCAACGAGCTGTGATAACTCATCAGCAGCGGCCTGAAGATCGCTGACAATCCGCTCCCGGTTAAACCCGACCGACTTATAAAAGAGTCCGAAAACCGCAGTAAGAATCAGCAGTATGGGCACCATCACTTTAATTTTACGATCACGGCTGTAGATCTTCTCAGGAGCTGCCAACACCATGATGACAGGCGTCACCAGTAGCGCTCCGATCGCGTCGCCAGCCCACCAGGTGATCCAGTTAAACGCCAGGCGTTCTGTGACAATAAACTCGTTAACGTAGAGGGTGATATTACCAATCGTTGTACTGACCACACTGCCTAAGGCGACGACGACAAAACAGAAGCGAATCAGGTGAGACAGCTCATCCCAGCGGCTGCGACCGGGGAGATAGGTACGGTACAGCCATGCTCCGAACAACCCTTGCAACGTTGCACCGGCTCCCATCGCCACGCCAGACACAAGAGTGGTCACCGACAACTCATTCAACGCTGACGTGGTGGTGTACAGGTTGGCAAGAACAGCGCCTGTCAAAACCCCAGCGAATGCAACGGTTCGGCTGAACAGGAGAAATGAGGCCAAGGCAACGCCAGCGGCTGGCCAGACAGCGGCGGCATAGTCAGGAGGAATGGCCAGTGCCGTGCCCAGACGAGCAAAGACAAAATAGGCCAGCGCAGCAATGAAAATTCTGACGAAGAACATACCACCGTCCGGGAACATAACTTTTCAAGTATAGACAAGGATTTGAGGTTGGCCTTCTCTCGATCAGAAGCCAATGGAGCTAGTCCGTTAACAGGTGGCTGGATGAATGCCATAAATGAACTAGTCTCTGAAGAGACCCGTCGACCTGCTCAGCCAGTCACTCGGACGTCATCACTCGTGAGATTGGCGTAACTGGGTAAGGCATTTCAGGTCAAACCTGCAAGTAGTGACTTGGTACGCAACTTGTTTTGAAGTGGCGCCTGTCGTCTCATACCGCTGACCTAAGATATCCGTTATAGTTGGTTTACTCGGCGACAATAACAATAATAGGAAGCCCCGATGGCAGAAAAAGACTACATTGCCATGTGGTATCACGCGCGCAAACCATACGGCATAACCGACACGATTTATTGGGGTTGGTACGACCCCGAGACCAACAGCACTGACTGGAAGACCTGGCAACACGCGGATGCTGATGGCATGGCGGGCTTCGCCAATATCCTCCGGCCAATGGGCTACCCCTGTTATCCGCTTCCTGTCTGTAACGAAACCAAAGTTCCGGGCTGGCGAGAAATCTGCAAAGCCAAAAAAGAATTCCCAACCGAAGAAGGCAGAAAGGTCGTACGCTGGAAGAAGACTTACGAGAACACTCAGCACGACGCACTGACGCCGGAGATTTCCTGCTTTTCAGAAGAAGAAACCACAAAACTGAACCAGTGGTGCAAAGAGCACAAGGTCAGCCCGGGTAGCCTGATCTACGCCGAGCTCAGCAATATTGTTGCCGCACGCATGATTGAGGGCGACGATCCCTTTTACTGGTTTTATCCAGTCAACGTGCGCGGTGCGACAGGTATCCAGACTGAAAGCTTTAATCAGGTCTCTGGTTTTTACATGCTCACCAAGCCGACATCTTCTCCTCAGGAGTGGCAATCACAGATGCGGCAACGCTTTAAAGGCAAACAACACTGGGCAAACTGGAAACTGGCAAACATTGGTAAGTGGGTTGGTATGACCGGCGTGAAACTGATCTACCGCATGACCAGTGGCAAACAGTTTTACATGGGTAGCTGCTCTAACATGGGCAGCTGGCCCCTGCCCGGCCAGGATAATCCACCCAAGCCAGATAACCGTCGCCTGGTTGCTGTGGCTCCGGGCACGGCCAACTACCCAATCTCGGCGACAACAACAGAGTGGTACGGTCAGTTGACACTGACGTTAAAGATGCACCCTCACATCTGCCCAGATCAACAGACCATCCGGGAAATTGCTGATGCGTGGCGCGATGCACTGCTGAAGAAAATACAATAAAAAAGCCCGCGAAAGCGGGCTTTTTTATTTGCAGAGGAAACGGTTATTACTGCGAATTACCGTAGCGCTGCTGAAGTGCCTGTATGCGCACATCAAGCGGTGGGTGAGTCGCAAACAGAGCTGAGAACTTACCTTCACCACGGATACCGAATGCGACCAGCTCGCCCTTCAGTTCACTTGGCTGCTCGTAAGTCTCTTTTAAACGCATCAGCGCCGACGCCATCGCAGCAGGGCTGACCAGCTCGGCACCCGCCTGATCCGCACGGAATTCACGGCGACGACTGAACCATGCCACGATGGTCGAAGCCAGAATACCGAGAATAATCTCTGAAACGATGGTTGCCACAAAGAAACCAATGCCCGGGCCATTTTCATTCTTGAGAATGGCCTTATCGACGAAGTTACCGATAATACGGGCAAAGAACATAACAAACGCGTTCACCACACCCTGAATCAGAGCCAGCGTGACCATATCACCGTTCGCTACGTGGCCAATCTCGTGACCCAGCACCGCTTTCACTTCTTCTTTACTCATACGCTGCAGCAAGCCAGTAGAGACCGCCACCAGCGCATCATTTTTGTTCCAGCCCGTCGCGAAAGCGTTAGGCGCATCCGACTGGAAAATACCGACTTCTGGCATGCCAATGCCGGCTTTGTCTGCCAGTTCTTTTACCGTACTGACCAGCCACTGCTCTCCGGAGTTATGCGGCTGATCAATGACCTGTACGCGCATGCCTTTCTTTGCCATCCATTTGGAAATGAACAGAGATACCAGAGAACCCGCCATACCGAAGACGAGACAGAAAATCAGCAGCGACTGGAGGTTAAGATCCGTGCCGTTCTGCTGGAAATACGAGTCCACACCCAGCAGACTCAGAGTGATACTGGCGACCAGAATTACTGCAAGGTTGGTCGCCAGAAAGAGAAATATACGAAGCATCTTTGTGCTCTCCGCTAATCAAGTAAGGGTCTGACACTGGTTATGAGGGTTTTACGCCCGCATATCAATAGATAGTGAGTGTAAAAAAAGGTGATGACAGTGGTGTTGACGCTTAGTTACCATGCGCCATACCCAGGGGGAGGTTGCCGAGTGCAGCCTGAGATTAGCTTCAAGCTTAAACCCCGGAACCTGATCCGGTTAGTACCGGCGTAGGAATGGGAAGGCAGTCGATACTGCACGACAATTCATACATTGCGCGCCATGCGCAGCTACGCGACAGCCGGGTCTTTGTTTACCAGTATCGTAAGGTTTACAGGCAGACCCATGACTCATAAAACGCTCCGCACTCCACTGGCTATTGCTGTAATGACCGCCTCCTCAATGGCGCACTCAGATGTCGAACTGACTCCCATCACCGTTGAAGCAGATTTCCGCCAGACCAATGTTCAACAAATTCCTGAAGCCGTCACGGTGGTTGGCAGCGAGGATATTGAAGCGCGCAGCGCGGAACACCTGGAGCAAGTGCTGAGCTTTGCCCCGAATGTGAATTACTCTTCTGGTGCCTCCCGTGGTCGCTTCTACCAGATTCGCGGCATTGGTGAGAGAAGTCAGTTCATTGATCCGGTTAACCCATCCGTTGGTCTGGTGATCGACGGCATCGACATGACTGGATTAGGCGGTGCTGCAACCCTGTTCGACGTTAAACAGGTTGAGATTCTGCGTGGTCCTCAGGGCACACGCTTCGGTGCGAATGCACTGGCCGGCATGATCAACATCCGTTCCAATGACCCGACCAAAGAAACCGAAGGCTACCTGTCTGCCCGCGCTGGTAACTACGACAGCTATGGTCTCGGTGGTGCAGTCTCCGGCAGCCTGACTGATTCTGTTCAGGGGCGTATCGCTGTCAACGGCTATCAGTCTGACGGTTACATCGATAACACCTTCCTGAACCGTGATGACACCAACAACATCGACGAAGTCGTTGCGCGCGGTAAGCTGGCGTTTCAGGTCAGTGATGACACTGACGTTAGTCTGACCTACCTCTATGCCGATGTCGACAATGGCTACGATGCATTCAGCCTGGACAACACTCGTGAGACGTACTCAAACGCTCCTGGCGTCGACGCTCAGGATACACATGCACTCGCCCTCACTTCTGACACTCAGATCAATAGTGCATTGATTCTTCAGACCGAGCTGACTGCCAGCATGTCGGACATTGAATATAGCTACGACGAAGACTGGGCATACGGAGAATACATCTTCCTTGCGGATGAGCCTGTGTACCAGCCTGATCCATGCGATACCACGCAGGGGCCATGTCTTGCCGACTTCGATGGTTACAGTTCATTTGACCAATATCTGCGCGACTACAAGCGCCAGTCTGCTGATGTCCGCCTGATGTCAGGCACTGATGGCCGTCTATTTAATAACACTACTGACTGGGTAGCAGGCATCTACGCCATGCAGCGCAGCGAAGACCTGACCCGCAACTACACCTACGATCCAGTATTCACCAGTGAGCTGACGTCCACATCAATTGCGGCCTATGGTGAGCTTAACTCCGATCTGTCATCCACACTGCGCCTGATCACAGGTCTACGTGTTGAAAACTGGGCAAACGATTTCGAAGACAACACTGGCCTGAGTGAAGGCACCGACGAAACCTTGGTCGGCGGCCGTATTACACTGGAAGCACTGGTGAGTAACGAGCACCTGGCCTACGCAACACTGGCGCGCGGCTATAAAGCCGGTGGCGTGAACAGCGAACCCGTGCTGGATGATGAACTGCGTACCTTCGATGCCGAAATCAACCACAGCATTGAGCTGGGTCTGAAATCATCACTGCTGGCTGACAGCCTGAAAACCCGTATTGCCGCGTTCTATATCGACCGTACAGACCAGCAGATCAAGAACTCGTTCAGCTACATGGAAGATGGGGCGCCGAAGTTCAAGGATTACATCGGTAACACCAAACAAGGCAAAAACTACGGCATTGAGCTGGAATCTGACTGGGACATCACTGAGCGTCTGAACTGGGCGCTGAGCTACGGCTACCTGATCACAGAAATCGGCGAATACACCTATGAATCTGAATACTACGGTGTATTCGTTCAGGACGGTCGTCAGCAGGCACATGCTCCTCAGTACAGCGCATCTACCGCACTGACCTATGGTCTGACTGATGCTTTGTCTGTACGTCTGGAAAGCGAAGCTAAAGATGAGTTCTACTTCTCAGACAGCCATGATCTCCAGTCAGAAGCCTACGTCCTTTGGCATGCCCGTATCGCCTACGCCAAGCCAGACTATGAGGTCAGCCTGTATGGCCGTAACCTGACCGACCGTGATTACGAAGTACGCGGTTTCGGATTTGGTAACGACCCTCGCGATGGCTACGCCTCGTACGGCTATGTCCAGTACGGCGAGCCTCTGACTTACGGTGTCGAAGGTAAGCTGTATTTCTGACCTTTATGCAGGAGGGGATCTTATCCCTGAGCATCGGCAATAACGGTGTTCGGGAAGAAGTTTCCCTCCTACACATCAAACACTGGAGAACACTATGGAAATCTCAGTAGAAATCAGCAAATACCCATTAGCAGACGACTACATCCCGGCGATCAAAAGCTTTATCGACCGTCTGAATACCATCGACGGCTTAACCGTGGTCACCAACACCATGAGTACTCAGGTATTCGGCGACCACGAGCTGGTGATGAACACCCTGCGCGATGAAATGAAGCTGAGCTGGGAAACCTACGGCAAAGCGATTTTCGTCTGTAAGTTTATCGGCGTGAATCTTGACCCGGCGCTTAACCCCCACGGCTAAGACGGCGAGCAGTGCTCGCCCTTACCGCATGTAGGGTGCGCACTGCGCGCCATTCATTTTGATCAAAAACGAACACCGGGAGCCACCATGCTCAACACCATTATTTCAGGCGCGATTGAATACGCTCAGACAATGAGTCACTGGGAGACCACTGCGGTACTTCTGGGTGTTGCCTATCTGGTGCTTGCGATGCGTCAGAGTCAATGGTGCTGGTACGCGGCTTTTGGCAGCACAGCGATCTTCAGCTGGCTCTTCTTTGATGTGTCGCTGGTTATGGAGTCTGCGCTGAATGTTTACTATCTGGCGATGGCTGTTTACGGTTGGCTGGCCTGGCGTAATGGTTCTCCGGAATCACCCGACCTCCCGGTTCAACGCTGGGGAATCCAGCAGCATGGCATCGCCATTGGCGGTGTTGTGCTGATCAGTCTGATCAGTGGATGGCTGCTGACGAACAATACCAGTGCGGCTCTGCCCTATCTGGATTCATTCACCACCTGGGGAGCCGTACTCACTACCTGGATGGTAACGCGCAAGATACTAGAGAACTGGTTGTACTGGGTCGTGATCGACGCTGCCGCGATCTACCTTTACATAGACCGCGGGCTCTACCTGACGGCTGTGCTGATGGCTTTCTATGTCGTGCTCGCGGTGGGTGGTTACCTATTATGGCGCAGAGACTATCAAGCCCAACAAGCGTCACCTCAGGCTGCTTAGTGAGCTTAGATATGATTCCTGAACAGATTCTGGCTGAGTGGCATCAGTGGGGGTTAGCGTCACCACCTGACTCTATCCTGAGCATCCACGGAGGCCTGACCAACCAGAACTATCTGATCCGCAGTGAGGGAACCGAAGTGCTGCTGCGTCTGAATAATACGGCAACATCACTGGGTATTTACCGCGACGAAGAGCTGGCAATTCACCAGCATATGGCCAAAGCAGGGCTTACCCCAGCGGTGAGATATCACTCGTCTGAGCTTAATTATTGGGTACGTGATTTTATCCTCGGGACACCCCTCGCTGCCGCGCCTTCAAGCGAGGACCTTCGTGCAGTGACGGAAGTGCTTTCTACTGTCCACGCCCAGCGCCCCCGGGCCAACCTGCATACTCTCGATGTCCAGGCCGCATGCGCTCAGTATCTTGCCCAGTGCGATGGCCATTCAGAAGCTGTCATCAGACTGAAAGAAGAAGTGTCTCAGCTTGTACCTCTCCCTGCCGATGACGCCTGCTTGTGCCACCTTGACCCTTTGCCCGCGAATTGGCTGCGCGATAGCGAAGGTAAACTCTGGCTGCTGGATTGGGAATACGCAGCACTGGCCCACCCGTCTCTCGACTACGCCGCCCTTCAGCTGCAATTACCAGAGAATAAGCAGGCCTTGTTCGAATCATTCATTCCTGAGAATCTTCGTGCGGTGATGGCCGACGCGCGCGCACAGGTTCGGTTACTGGATCTCTCATGGCGACTGGCACACGCGACCGGATAAACTCCCTGCTTGGTTAGGTGACGCCATATCCAGAGCCACAATTGCCTCTGATAATTGAACGCTCGGTACTTCAGTGAACGGCCTTGATGAATATGAGCACAAAGCGATGCTATCAAAGGCTTGGGTTGCCAGGCATATCCAGAGAGGGAAGAAGGAGACGCGGACACCCGACCGACAGGCGCTTTGAAATTGTTCTGGAAGGAAGTTATCTGGGCACCAGCGTCCGCCAGCGGATCTGATCCTGCTTTAGCCAGCTTTCTTCAGGTCAGGTACTTCTCACCGGAAGTACCTTCTCTTTTCGTTATCAGTTATCACCGTAGACAATTTTATATTTTAATTTGTCGAACCACTGCGTGCTCAGAAGCACCCGCATCCACCACTGAATTTTCGCGCTGGGGCCGACCAGATAACGTGGCTTAGGTTTTTTTGCTGCCAGGGCTTCAAGCACTGTATTAACCACAACTTCTGGTTTCACAGCCTTATCGACGCTTTTGCGCACCGCGTCTTCCGAGCGTTTCGAGTCGGCTTCATAAAACTTACGTATTTCTTCAGGCTGGCGCGCTAATTTTTCATGCACCGCCGAAAATGTTTTTTCCCACAACGGGGTGGCCACTGCTCCCGGATTAATCAGAATCGTTTCAATACCAAAACGACGAAGCTCAACTCTGAGCACATCGCTCAATCCCTCGATCGCATATTTAGACGCTACGTACGCACCGGCAAAAGGCCAGGCGACTAAACCGGATGTCGAACTGACATTAATAATCCGCCCTTTGGTCTCGCGCAAAAATGGCAACAGGCTCCGGATCATGCGTGCTGTACCGATCAGGTTGGTTTCCATTTGCCACTGGAGATCGTCATCACTCTGAATTTCCAGAGGGCCAATCACTGCGACACCGGCGTTATTAATCAGGGCATCGACTTTAATATTTTCATTCCGCAGCAGCTCAACCAATGCATTAACCTGTTCAGGATTACAGACATCCAGTGCAACAGGTCGTATGTTGGCATGAGCATCCCCCAGACGATCCAGGTCTTCCTGCTTACGGGCACCTGCGAAGACGGTATACCCCTGACCAGCTAATTGCTCAGCCAGAGAAAAGCCAATACCGGTAGAAGCACCCGTGATTACAATCGCCATTATTTTTCACTCCACTTAAACTGACTGCGGAACAAAGGTCGCGGCATCACCTGCAACGCACGGGAAACCATACGAATCTGCCAAGGGAAAACATATCGCATTTTCCTGCGCTTAATTGCCCGGGCAATTTTTCGGGCAGCCCGTTCAGAGTCCATCAGGAATGGCATTTTTTCGAGATCAGGATGCGTTGCCCGCGCCAGCGGTGTATCGATGTATCCCGGCATAATCGCCGAAACCGAGATATTCTGATCGGCGTAACGGAGTGACAGGCTTTCACACAGCATGTTCACCGCCGCTTTAGAGGCACAATAGGCTGGCGTCTGACCAAAACCATTGAGGCCTGCTGCACTGGAAAGAATTGCGATTGAGCCAAATCCCTGTGCCTGCATCATCGGCAGTGCACCTTCAACGGAGTTGAGCGCGCCACGCAAATTCACATCCAGAATAAGGTTAGAGCGATCAAAATCCAGAGGACGCCCCTGAACCGGCGATCCATCATTCACGCCTGCCGCCGCAATAAGAATATCCAGCGAACCCTGAGCAAACTCACCAATAACCTGAATGCAGGATTCGCGTGAGGTCACGTCAAGTGAGTAAAATTCAACGAGTTCAGGCTGATCAGGAAAAGCACGGATAAAATCATCATGATCGCCGCCGCAGACTCCGACCCGATGACCGTATTTCAGATAGTATCTGGCCAGAGCAGCCCCGATACCCCCAGTTCCCCCGGTGATGAAGACGTTCATATGACTCCCTGCTTGTCTTTTTAATAGCGGCGCGATTTTATAACCGCCCTGAAAAACGGGCAAGGACGCCGGGACTAAACGGCACTATTCGGCGCAAAGTATCCTTTTTGGACAACTATCGGGATTAGCGAGTTTTATCCAGCATAGAGTGCACACATTTCAATTTACCGACCACCACTGGATTGATCACAAATGGGTAGGCATCCGCCAGCCCCATGCTGCGGTTCAGTGCATTCAGCTTGACACTGAACTCGCCCCAGCAGTCGATCAGCCGCTGAGGATCACAGATGCCCTCATCCTGTGGCAGAGTCAGCCCCGCGTATTGACCAAAATCGATCAGATCCCACTCCCGCGCGGTTTCAAGCGTGTCGATAATGTGCAGGTAATGAGCAAAGGTTTCGGCCCAGTCTTCCCACGGATGCATCGACGCGTAGGCACTGATAAATTGACTGCGCCAGCTCTGATCTTCCGGATCTCGGGCATAATGCTTATCCAGAGCAGCCTGATACGAGAGATCGGGATCTCCAAACACCTCGCGGAACCTGATCAGGCGAGCCTCGTCCGGCTTGACCAGTAAATCCCAGTAAAAGTGCCCGACCTCGTGGCGGAAATGCCCAAGCAAGGTCCGGTACTGCTCACCCATATCAACGCGCATGCGATGGCGGGCAACGTCATCCGCCTCTGCAAGGTTAATCGTAATATCGCCCTGTGCGTGCCCAGTGAACACGGCAGCAACATGCGTCAATGGCGTGCGGAAATGGTCACTCGCGTCTTTATCCGCCATGAAGTGAAAGCTAAGTCCTTCCGGCGACTGCCGTTTATCTGGCATCGGTAGACTGAGTGAATCCAGAGTAAACAGCAGGCGACGCTTGGCCCTTTCCAGATTGCCCCAGAGCTCAGCGTGCCCCTCGACCGTCAGGTCTGGAATATTGTCGTTAAAGTGGCAGGCAAAGCAGAGCGCGGGTTCGGCGCCTATACGATCCGCAGGAATCATGGCGTTACAGACACCGCTCGCACGATTAGCACAAGGTACATAGTCGCGGCCCTTGTAATGAAAGCCGCCGTCTTTATTCTGATCGAACACCAACATGTCGCGCTCTTCAAAACACCAACCGACCTGACGCTGGCAGCTCAGGCATTGGGTATTCTCAAAAAACAGCGCGACGGGTTTGCTGTCACCAGCAGTGCAGTCACACGAAAAATAGCGCATAAGACGTTCAGCCTTTCGATAAGGATTTAGCGCGATGCCAACGCAGGCGATCCCGATATTCCGTAGGTTGTTTATGCGCTGGGAGTTCTTCGCTGCGGCTTTTTGCCATACGCGCGGCCAACAGGCGACTCAGCCAGAAACGCAGCGCAGCACCACGCAGAACGGTATTCCACATGCCACTCTCAAACTCCGACAGCGGGCGGACACTTTGATATCCAATAAGAAGCGCCTCTAAGCGCTTTGGGTCGAGGCCGCTATCGTCAGAAGCACACCAATCGTTGGCAACAATCGCCAGGTCATACAGCCATGCACCTTCGCAAGCGTTGTAGAGATCGAGGATCGCGGTCAGCTCATCGCCATCAAAGAGCGCGTTGTCATGAAACAGATCCGCGTGAATCCAACCATGGGGCAACTGACACCACTGAGCTCGCTGAGCTTTCTGGAACGCCAGTTCGTCGGTTAGCAGCGCCTTGTCGCTCGCTTCCAGATCGGTAGATAGCTCTGGCGCGATACTCTGCCACCAGTCATAGCCGCGCTCGTCATGGCGCGGATCAGGCAGATCACTGGAGGCCAGATGAAACTCCGCCAATTCTCGACCGATAGCCTCGCATTGCTGCTCCGATAACTGATCTGGATGAGACCCGGTAAAACGTCGGCACAGTATCGCGGGTTTATTCTTCAGGCTGTGCAGCCAAACGCCCGACGCACCTTCCACCGGACTCGGGACGCACAGATCTTTCTCCCCCAGATGACGGGCCAGCCGGACAAAATTACGGACTTCATCCGGCGCATGATGCTCAAACAGAGTAAGCACATACTCACCCTGTGAGCTAGTCACTGCATAGTTGGAGTTTTCAATACCGGCACTAATCGGCGAGTGTTCCACCAGTTCACCGAGATCGAAATGTGACAGCAGATCAGATACATCTGCTGCCGTCAGAGAGGTATAAACCGCCATAGGAAATCAGATCACCAGCGAAACAGTACCCACTTCGGCACCCGCATATTCGGGGCATCCGTGCGCTCAAATTCTTCCGCTTCGCTTTGAGTTGGTGTCAGGTAATATGCTGGGCCGACTTTCGGCTGTACCTTGATCTCAACGATCTCGCCGTTTACCCGGAACTCGTAATAAGTATTGTCGCCATCGTTGCGAATGGTCACTGTTTCACCGGCAGGTTCGGCGGCCAGCGCACTCGCTGAGATTACAGCGGAGAGAACCGCAGAGATAAGGCCAACAGCCAGAGTTTTTGGCATCTTCATGGTAGACTTCCCGTCCAGTAACGTCGTTAACACCAGTGTACCTGAGAGGGCTGGTAAGCGTCAGTCTTCCTTTGATTTCAAGGCCAAACCAAGATGTCTGAGACCGCAAAACCTGTGATTCTTGTTGATGGGTCGTCGTACCTGTTCCGTGCATTTCACGCGATCCCGATGCTGACCAACTCCAAAGGTCTTCACACCAACGCCATCAAGGGCGTGATCAGTATGGTGAAGCGGCTCAACAAAGATTACCCGGAGTCTCAGGTCATCGTGATTTTCGATGCCAAAGGCAAAACCTTCCGAAACGACATCTACCCGGAATACAAAGCGCACCGCCCGCCCATGCCAGACGAACTGCGCGAGCAGATTGAACCGATTCATAACATCATCCGCGCCATGGGCCTGCCGCTGTTAATTATCGACGGCGTTGAAGCCGACGACGTGATCGGCACCCTCGCCGCGCAGGCGTTAGAACACAAACAGGACGTAATCGTATCCACCGGCGATAAAGACATGGCCCAGCTGGTGAACGAACACGTCTCCCTGATCAACACCATGAACGACGTGTTTATGGATGTAGAAGGCGTGAAAGAAAAATTCGGCGTACCGCCAGAGCACATCATCGACTACCTCGCACTTATGGGCGACAAAGTCGATAACATTCCCGGCGTGCCCAAAGTCGGTGAAAAAACCGCCGTCGGCCTGGTTGCCGGTTTAGGCTCCCTCGAAGATATCTACGCCAACCTCGATAAAGTCAAAGAGCTGAGCTTCCGTGGCGCAAAAACCCTCGCCCCAAAGCTCGAAGAACACAAAGATCAGGCCTTCCTGTCGAAAGAACTCGCGACCATTAAGTGCGACGTTGAACTTGAGCAAAGCCTGACCGAAATCAAAAGTATCGAGCCGGATCAGGAAACTCTACTGGGCTTATTCCGCGATATGGAATTCAAAGCCTGGATCGCCGAGCTGTCGGATGAAGTGGGTGACGACATAGCCTCAAAAGTAGCGGCCAAAGTCGCAGCAAGTGCTGCCAGCTCCTCGGCTAAATCTTCGGCTGCAGCTGAATCTGACGACGAAGAAAATATTCCAACGCCCGAGGTATTTTCTGGCAAAGGCGAATACGAAATACTTTTCGAACAGGCCGAGCTTGATCACTGGATCGATCAATTAAAATCCAGCGAATTATTCGCCTTCGATACCGAGACTACGTCGCTGAATTATAAAGACGCCGAAATTGTCGGCGTGTCTTTTTGTACTGAGGCAGGCAAAGCCGCCTACGTACCACTGGCCCACGACTATGCAGGCGCACCTGAACAACTCGACCGCGATGCCGTGCTCGCACAGTTAAAGCCGATCTTAGACGATAAAAATCTGAAAAAAGTCGGCCAGCATATGAAATACGATGCGCATGTATTAGCGAATTATGGCATCCAGTTAAAAGGCGTGGAATTCGATACCATGCTTGAATCCTATGTGCTGGATTCCGTCGCGACTAAGCATGACATGGACAGCCTGTCACTCAAGTACCTCGGCCATAAAACCGTTAAGTACGAAGACATCGCAGGCAAAGGAGCAAAACAGCTGACCTTTAACCAGATCGGCATTGAAGAAGCAGGCCCGTATGCCGCTGAAGACGCCGACATCACGCTGCGCCTGCATCAGATGCTGTGGCCGCAGCTGGCTGCCCGTAAAGCGCAATCCAAAGTCTTTAAAGACATCGAAATGCCGGTCATGCCGGTACTGTTCGAAATGGAAGAGAACGGCGCCTTAATCGACGCAGAAAAGCTCCACGAGCAAAGCGCTCAGATTGAACAACGCCTGCAGGAATTGGAGCGCGCTGCCCACGACAGCGCCGGTCAGGTATTTAACCTGGGTTCACCAAAACAGTTAGCCGAAATCCTGTTTGAGAAGCAGGGCCTGCCGGTTGTTAAAAAGACACCGAAAGGCGCGCCTTCAACCGCTGAAGAAGTGCTGCAGGAACTCGCCGAAGAATACGAGCTGCCGCGTCTTATTCTTGAAAATCGCGGACTGGCCAAACTAAAAAGTACCTACACCGACAAGCTACCATTAATGATGAACAGCAAAACCGGTCGGGTGCACACGTCTTACCATCAGGCCGTGGCAGCTACTGGTCGTTTATCGTCGACTGACCCGAATTTGCAGAATATTCCGATCCGTTCAGAAGAAGGCCGCAAGATCCGTCAGGCGTTTATTGCCCCAGAAGGCTACAAACTGGTCGCGGCCGATTACAGCCAGATTGAACTAAGAATCATGGCGCACTTATCAGGTGACCAAGGCTTAGTCAGCGCCTTTGCGGAAGACCGCGACGTTCACCGCGCGACTGCCGCCGAAGTCTTTGGCGAGAAAGAAGAAGACGTCACCGACAATCAGCGTCGCAGCGCCAAAGCGATTAACTTCGGTCTGATTTACGGCATGTCAGCCTTTGGCTTAGCCAAGCAGCTCGGCATTGCCCGTGGCGAAGCCCAGGATTACGTGAGTAAATACTTCGAGCGTTATCCGGGCGTGCGCGAATACATGGACAACACCCGCGAACAAGCGAAAGAACAGGGCTACGTTGAAACTCTCTACGGCCGCCGTCTGTACCTGCCGGATATCCGTTCATCCAACGTCCAGCGCCACCAACATGCCGAACGCACCGCGATCAACGCGCCCATGCAAGGCACCGCCGCCGACATCATTAAACGCGCAATGATCCGCGTACACGAATGGCTGCCAGCCTCAGGCTACGACGCCAAACTGCTGATGCAGGTACACGATGAACTGATCCTTGAAGTACGCGAAGATCAGGCCGAAACCTTTGCGGTAGAACTGAAAACCCAGATGCAATGCGCAGCGACGTTAGACGTGCCGCTCATTGTGGATGTGGGTATTGGGGATAACTGGGAACAGGCGCATTAAGCGCCTGTTTTTCTACAGAAAAATCTTCGCCAAATTTTCTTCAAATACAACACCACCAAGATTCTCTTTGATAGCAATATCTCTGAATTCATCACAGCACATTAAAAAACTATTATGTGCAAACCCTGGTTTAAACAATGCCTTGCCAGATATTTTTTCGGATTTCAGAGTAAGTGATGTAGGAATATGAAGAGAGTCTTCTGAATCTATCTGAAACTTAGATTGTTCAGCATCAATAGAATCGCCGCCGATACTATCGAGACAGTTAAAAAGCCAGAAACCATCTTCCAGCGGTAAAAACTCTCCAGCACCGGATAAAAGACTCTCTAGCGCTGATTTAGCTTTAGAGCTGAGCACCAAACACGAATAGTTCCAGACAGAAATATCGGGGACTTGGTTTGTCTTTGTATCAGATTCGAATATCACTGAAACTGGATTCCAATCATCTTTTAGACGATCAATAAGTGTTTCATTTTTTTGTGAAAACCATACTTTGACGCCGTCGAACTGCTTTCGCATCGCTCTGAAATCTACAAAAGCCTCATGATAACTTTTTACGTTATTCAGCAAGCGATAGGTTGTCATAGGGTTCGTTCCATTTTCCTTTAGGGAGCATTACTTCTTCTGGAAAGCTAGCATGTAAAAGATCACTACGTGTTGCTAATAAGCGTGAGCGCATAACCTGCTCACTGAACACACCGGCAAATCGGATGTTTAACCAAGCGTAATAATTATGGCGATGAATACGGCTATGAGGCACAGCTTTCGGGTATGGCTGCTGTCCTGCGTATTTCGTTCGGGAAGGTAACCAACAACCGTTATGCGCATCATCAATGCCAATCTGGAGTTCAGCAAGTAGTGCCCGTAATTGCCAAGACCGTGTATCACCGCCGGCAATAATAGCATGCGCATGCCAATAGGGGCTCGGTCTCGCAAAGCCTTCCGCCCGCATATGATCTCCCAATTTCAGGGAACAGTGCTTTTCATCCTCGAGCTCATCAACGTCTTTCGCCTGACATTCCTGGCGGTATTGCGCAAGACCTGCTTGCACCTGTGCAACCGCTTGAATACGACCACGCTCATGCTGCACGAAACGGCGCCAACGATCAGGATCTTCTTTCAATTTGATATTCTGAGCTAACCGAGCCTTGTAACCATTTAAGGCACGCTCTAACGAAGTCTGAAGCGCGTACGGCACGTCTTTTTGCGGTTCCATCCTAAATTCTTCCTAGATGCTCATCCATTAATGTTGGACGATGCCAACACGAAACCACTGCAATCATATGACCCCCCTCTGCATCTATCAAATAAATGGTGTCATTGATCCTTCGGACTGCCAATTCGTCCTTTATACTGCGCGATAGAACGACCTAAGTGCGCGGAGTTGTTTGCTGAACGCAGCAAATGTACCGTTTCCATCAGGCTGCTGTAATCATGGAGAGACATCACCACCACGACGCCTTCACCAGAGCCATTGATAACGATGGGCTCTGCGTCGTTAACAACCTGATCAAGTACGTTATTAAAATTGTCTCTCGCTTCGGTAAACGGGATTGTTTTCATAGGCCATCCGCTGATCGGTTAATCATTTGCGCTATTTTTTAGTGTTCTGCCGGTATCTCACTCGTCGTGTTCTGCCTACCCAGCACTCGCATGATCTCTACGTAGCCATTATTGATCTGATAGTAGATGCTATCCGCACCACATACGCAGCGCCGATAGCCCAACCGGACATGATCAACCATTGGGTAGGTTAATGGATTCTCTGCAATGGACTCGAATCTTCCAATCAATGCGTTGTAATACTTCTCGGCCTGAGCGTCGCCAAACTCCCGAACGCCAAACCAGTAAATCCGCGCAAGATCCATCTTCGCTTGTTTACTTATTTTATAGGTCATCCCGTCCTAATCCGTTTTTGATTTCCTGCAGTATCTCTGCCGGTGTCTGATCTGTGAAGCCGCTGCGTTCACCTTCAACAAGGCGCGCCCGAATCCACTCAACTTCCCGTTGGGCTTCCTGTTCTCTGAGCTGACGCTCACGAATCAGCTCGCGCAGCACTTCGCTTTCGTTGCCGTAATGCCCGGCACTGATCTGGGCTTTGAGCCAGGCATCCTGCTGATCGGTGACGGTAATGCTCTTTTTGACCATGGCCATAAAAAGGTTACTCCAATACTCTTTTATACTACTTAGTAGGATAATAGCGGTGACTTGATCGACGGGTCAATTGGCTGCAAACTAACCAAATCAAACGATTCGCATGGTTTGAACGATATGAACAAGATGACTGCCAATCAGGCAAAAACGCATTTCGGCGAGTTACTATTACAGAGTCAGCGGGAGCCGGTGCAGATCACCAAAAATGGCAAGCCAGCGGCAGTGGTGCTTTCGGCGGAAGATTACGCCTCGAATGAAGAACTGAAACTGCAGCTACTGCAATTGAGAGCGGTACAGGCAGAAAAAGACGTAGCGTCTGGCCTGACGACCGATGGCGATGCCTTCCTGAGCGAGTTAACGCAACAGGATTGACCCCTGCTCCCTACTCCCTACTGAAACGCTATGACTCATTACTCGCTCACGAATGCTGCTCAGGCAGACTTACACCAACTCAAGGTTTACTCAGATGAGCGCTGGGGAGTGCCTCATACGCGCGAATATCTGATGGCGTTGCGCACCAGCTTACAGACGCTCGCAGAGAATCCCGGAATAGGCAAACACCGCCCGGAGGTCAGTGCTTCAAGCTACAGTTTTCCGTTTCGTAGCCATGTGATTTATTACCTCAGCGCCGAAGCTGGGATCACGATATTTGCGGTGTTGCACAAACGGATGGTACCCGAAAAACATCTGAGGCCTGAAATCTGAGGTCTGCTGAGCTGGGCGCTTCTGGACTGGGCGCCCCTCAAGAGAAGCGCCCAATATTACTCAGCTGATCTGCGGAATAATCTCTTCCATCATGCGCTCGGCGTTGGCGGCAATGGTCAAGGCCGGGTTAGCCGAGCCGCTAGAGCCAGGAATCGCTGCGCCGTCGACCACGAACAAACCTTCTACCCCGTAGACTTTACCACTGAGGTCACAGGCACTGCCCATGGCAACACCACCAAGCGGATGCCAGGTGCCGAACCAACCTGCTTCGTTGATCTTACCGCCACCGCTCTGCACCATTTTTTCCATGGTGTGCACGAGGGCGTTGTGGGAGTTCTCGTTAGCGTCACGATCCCAGTTGAGTTTTATCTTGTCAGTCCAGCGGTTATAGGTCACGCGGGAGCTTTCGTCTGACACCACCATGCCCATCTGTAACTGAGTAAATTCCTTTGCAACTGATGTCGGCGAGTGCATGTAGCCAGTGATCTTATATGGGTTTTCGGTATCGAAGGCCGCAATAGATGGTGGCCCACCCTGAATCGGTGCAGTCGAAGTGTTGATGTCGTTACGGCCCATCAGTTCATCACCGTTGGTACCCCACTCCGCACCGACCTGATCGTTCAGGCCCGGAATATCGCCACGTTCTTTTGCGCGCAGCAGCAGACGTGTGGTGTGCAGCGAACCTGCGCCCATGAAGAGATAGTCACACTCAATTACGTGCTTACCGGTGATTTTGCCTTTTTCGTCCAGCATGTCGCAGGTAACGCGATAGCCACCGCCACTGTTGGCGTGAATATCGGTCACAAGATGCTGCGGACTAATGGTGACGTTACCTGTCGCTTCGGCATCGACCAGATAGTTGCGGTCGAGAGTGTTTTTCGCGCCGCTGTTGCAGCCGAATACGTATTCGCCGACAGAGGCATACCGTGGTTTGGTGCCGTTAAGTTCTTCGCGGATGACATCCCAGTCAAAGCTGACGTGGCTACGCACAACTTCAAGGCCAGCGTCTTCTGCGCTTTGGATAAACTCACGCTTGGATGTGTAATTCGGGTGATTCAGTACATCGTCCGGAATCGGACCGCCACTGATGCGATCGAGCACGCGCGGATAATAGACCTGATCCATGTCGGTGTAGGACAACATGGGCAGCGCATCTTCGAAGGCTTCTCGTTTAGGCTGCAGCAATACACCACCGTATACAACAGAGCCGCCGCCTAAGCAGGCACCACAGCCCACAGCGATTGACGAATCGACGAAGTATTCCACCATGCCCATGGAGCCCGGTATCAGTGAGCTTGGGTTGGTCCAGAGTACTGTGTCGTTGATCTTCAGAGTCGAGCCAGTTTCTGCCAGCGTTGGGTAGCTCCCTTCACCTTCGTATTTCCAGTGTTTGCCACGCTCGAGCAGCATGGTCTGAATGCCCGCTTCGGCCAGGCGCAATGTGGCAACTGAGCCACCAAATCCGGAGCCGATCACCAGCGCTTTGGTCTGCGAACGAGTTGTTCTGGTAAACCAGCCTGCATTGGCTGTTGGAGCAGTTGAGGCTGCAGCAGCGACACCCGCCGCGGCTGAGCTTTGTATGAACTTACGTCGATTCATCTTGGCCATTTTTATTCTTCTTTTTAGTTTTTCTGTGTACGAACGGTGCAATAGAGTTTCCACAGTTAGCCTGCTACGCGCAGATTACCCGCGCAATACGGGTGTGTAGCATCGGCTCGAATAGACCAAGAATTTGGAGGAACATGAGAAAAAGGGATAAAAAAAGGCCCGGCAGCCATTGGGGGAAACTGTCGGGCCAACTTCGGATCATTGGGGGAAGTACCGAAGGAAAAAGAACTACCCTTCGCGTTCAAGTGACCTCAATCACACTTAATCGCAGGAGGAATATTTTAACTATAGACCCTATTTTCAATTTTGCCGTGCGATCCATCACGTTTTAAGACAGATTTGTCATTATGTCTGTCTTTTAGCTTCATTCTGGCTATATCAGGTGTTCAACAACCCTGAAATGAATAATTTAACCGATACTTGGCCATATAAGACCGTTCTTACGACCTGTCTGGCCCGAAGAATCGTATACGTGAGCCCTGGCATAAGTGAGACTGGTCTGCCACGTAACACCACACTACAAAAATAAATATGGTGACGAAATGAAGCCTATCAATACCATGCGCTCTGCTCTTGCGGTCACGATGACTGCACTGGCGTCGGTCAGCTACGCTGACGAGCTGTGTAACCCAACCTCTCTGAATACCTGTGCTTTGCCATTCCCTTCGACTTACTGGATGGAAGACGATGCAATGAGCCCAACAGGTAAGACCATCCAGGTCTCCAACGCCATGATCCGTCCAGAGATACTGGCTCAGTTGCCAGCGGATGAAGGATTTACTCCGGAAGGTATCTTTAATGGCGCCAGTGGTTTTTCCGCTGCCAGTGCCGCTGTTTTCGAGTTTAACAGTGCGCCAGATGCGGCCTCTCTGCCTGAGAATGGTGGCGCTGCCGTCGTCGCCATCGATCTGACTACCGGTAGTCAGGTTCCGGTTCGTGCCGTCATCAGTGAGTACTCACAATCCGATAAAGTGAATGGCACCGCACATGTGGTTGAGGTTTATCCTCAGTCTCGCTGGGAATACGGGCACGAAATCGTAGTGGCGATCACGACAGATCTGGATCTGGAGTCACCAGAAGCAGGCCTGGTATCGAAGATTTTATCTGGCACTGCAGATCAACGTGCCTATACACAGGATCTGATCTCCACTCTGACGGCCAACGGTGTAAATCCGTTGAGCGTACGTAACGCCACCCGCTTTCTGGTTCGCGATCGCGCCGAAGTGATCGAGCCAGTATTCAACGCCGTTGCTGACGTTCGTGATCGCGAACACCCAGTACGTAACCTCGACGTGACTTACAACTACACCAACCGTGACGTTGCCGCTCGCGTTGAAGGTGAAGTTCTGGTTTACAACTATCGTATGAAAAACGGTACGAGCAACGTGGATTACGACGCTGAGCCTATGGAACAGTGGGTTGAATTCCGCCTGACGCTGCCTGCAGCGTCGCGCGATGGTGCTGCTCCGGTTGCTTTTTATGCGCATGGTCTGGGCGCTAACAAAGAAAGTGATGGCGTGGTATCTACCATGAACGCTGAAATCGGCGTTGCCACCTTCTCAATTGGATTTCCAAACCACGGCGCGCGTGGCGATGCGGATGGTGGCTACGTGTTGGCGAACGTCAGCACCGATAAGCTGGGTATCCCGGTGGGTATGATTAACCAGAACGCGATCGACTTCGCATCAGCTCATCGTGCACTGGAAACCACTCTGGCGGACATTGATGTAGTTGGCAAGAAAAGCTGGCGCAGCTGGTACGGTAACAAAGCCGACGGTGTTGCTGACATAGACTCCACTCAGGTCATGATGCAAGGTACTTCACTCGGCGGCGTACTGGGTTCAACCTACGGCGCAGTCAGCCCTACTATCAAAGGTGGCGTGTACCATGTGACGGGTGTAGGTGTAACCAGCATTCTGGCTAACTCGATCCTATGGGTTCCTATGTTCTCGAGTCTGGTACCTTCTGAAGCCAACGGTGCAGAGGCCATTATGCTGCGTGGTGCAATTCAGCAAACCCTCGACCACGGTGACTCGATCAACTACATCGATATGTTCCGTCATCCACAGCTTGGTAATGAGGCTCGTCCTCTGATGCTGACTAACGGTGCTGGCGACACGATCGTACCGAACTCAAGCAGTGTTGCTGCCGCTAACCTGGCTGACCTGCCAATTGTTGGCGAGCCGTTGTTCGATATGCCGGATGTTCGTGTTGAGAGTGACTTTGACGAGGACGGCTATGGTATCCGCCACTACAAGCCGGTTGTTGGAACCGTCCCTCTGATCTGGGAGGGTGAATTCGCTGAAGAAGCATCCCATGCCTCTGCGCACCTGATTTTTGCTCGCGCTTCGGATCGCCCTGATCAACAGGACTTCATCAAACGCTTTATCTTTAAAGACTGACGACTGAACCGTAAAAAAGGAGGCAACAGCCTCCTTTATTTACGAAATACTAAAAAATTTACTCATTCCTGAGCAATAAACGGTGCATCCAGCCACTGAGTCAGTTTGCTCTGTAGATCACCTAACCCCTCACGGTTATGGCTTGAGAAGGTCTGGACCGTAACAAGGTCGCCCAGATCAGCAACGGCCTTTTTAACTTTTAACAACGTCGTTTTCGCAGGCCCACGCTTAAGCTTATCTGACTTAGTCAGCAAGATATGAACAGGCATACCGGCTTCTGCAGCCCAGTCGAGCATAGCGTTGTCGAAGTCTTTGAGAGGGTGGCGGATGTCCATCAGGAGAACCAGCCCGCACAGCGCCTGACGGCGATTCAGGTAGGTTTCGAGCTCTTTCTGCCACTCGTTTTTCTTATCGACCGGTACTTTTGCATAGCCATAGCCTGGCAAATCGACCAGTGCCAGCTTACTTTCCCCAAGCCGGAAGAAGTTGATCAGTTGAGTTCGACCGGGAGTTTTACTGGTGCGAGCCAGCTTCTTATTCGCCGTTAATGTATTGAGCGCACTGGATTTACCGGCGTTAGAACGCCCGGCAAAAGCCACCTCACGGATGATGTCCGTCGGGCACTGGCTCAATTTAGCGGCGCTCTTTTCGAACTCGGCGTTGGTGTAAATCAAGGTTTCCTGAGCTGACATAAGGTATTGGTAATGACCGTCCGGAAAATAATGGTATATAATGAGCGCCCTTCAGCGCAGATCCTATTCTATCATAGAGGGATAATTCTGAAGTGGTGTGTTTGTCGGAAACCTGTGGCTATAACTAAAGAGAGAGATCAGACCATGAAAAAACTGACACTACTCGCGGCCCTGACCGCCACTTTGAGCGCCAACGTGCAGGCGTTTGATGTTGAAACCAAATACACTCAGGCCTGTGCAGCCTGCCACACTATGGCAGTCGCTGGTGCACCTAAAGCGTTCGACGCTGAAGCATGGGCGCCGCGCCTTGAGAAAGGCATGGACACTCTTGTACAGAGCGTGACAAACGGCCTGAATGCGATGCCTCCACGAGGTCTCTGCATGGATTGTACTGCTGATCAGTACAAGGCTTTGATCGAATATATGTCAACGCCGAAATAATCGTACAAGTAACTAAGAACTATATCTGAAACTGGACCTGATGATGAAAAACCTGTTGATTAGCCTCATTCTGTCTGCCGGCCTCGTAACCGTCGCCCACGCGGGTGATGCAGAAGCTGGTAAAGCGAAATCTGCTACCTGTGCAGCCTGCCACGGTGCTGACGGTAACAGCATGGCGCCGACCTTCCCTAAAATCGCTGGCCAGGGAGAGCGCTACCTGATCAAACAGATCACTGACATCCGTGACGGTAATCGTCAGGCTCCAGCCATGATGCCTTTCGTAACCGGCCTGTCGGATGAGGACATCGCCGATCTGGCTGCTTACTTCACTGAGCAGGTACCCACAGCTGGCGGTGCTAAAGAAGAACTTGCCGAACTGGGTGAGCGCATCTACCGCGGCGGTATCGAAGAGAAGAACGTCCCAGCATGTCTGGCATGCCATGGCCCCTCGGGTAAAGGTGTTGAAGCGGCTGGCTTCCCACGTCTTGCGGGTCAACATGATGTTTACACTTCTATGCAGCTGACCGCGTTCAGCAACGGCGAGCGTACCAACGACGGTGACAGCAAAATGATGCGTGATATCGCATATCGCCTGCATGCCAAAGAAATCGAAGCGGTTTCTTCTTACATCCAGGGTCTGCGTTAAGCAGCACTGAGAAGAAGGTGGCCCTGGCCACCTTTTTTTATGCCTGCGTTTTCTGCTGTGCAATTCAGATTGACAGAGCTTTGCACAGCCAGTCTGGTCGTGCGGGGCCTTTCTGGGCAAAATATAAACTATCTAACATAATTAAACGGGAGCGATGATGCTTTCTTCTTTCAAGAAATGGATGGCAGCAGCCTTAGTAACAGTCGCATCTGTCGCGTCGGCGGCAGATTATGAAGCTGGTAAGCACTACCGTGTACTGGAAAATCCAGTCGCAGTCATGCAAGACGGACAGATTCACGTCGAAGAAGCTTTCTGGTATGGCTGTTCACACTGTTTCAGCCTCGAGTCTGTCATCGTTCCGTGGAAAAAGACTCTGGCGAAAGACGTGACCTTCTCACGTGTCCCGGCTATGTTTGGTCGCGCCTGGGTGGTTCATGCTCAGCTCTATTACACTGCTGATGCCTTGGGTGTGCTTGATCAGGTACACGGCGATATCTTCAATGCCATCCACCTTCAGAAAGTACGCCTTCTGACCAAAGAAGAGCAACGCGACTTTCTGATGACGAAAGCGGATGTTTCTGCGGAAGACTTTGATAAAGCATACGAGTCATTCGCCGTGCGCTCAAAAATGACCCGTGGCGACAAGCGTGTTCGCGCATTTGAGATCAGCGGCGTGCCTACTCTGATTGTTAACGGTCAGTACATCGTCGATGCCAGCAGTGCCGGCAGTCAGGAAGATATGGTTAAAGTTGTCGACTACCTGATCGAACAGGAACGCAACCGCTAAGCGGCCGTGCCTGAATTAACCTCTCTAAGGGCCTTCACAGAGCTTCCCTGCTCCCCAGAACGCCTAAGACTACTCACCTTCAATATGCAGGTCGGTATCCGCACTGGCGGATATCATCACTACCTCCTGCGCAGCTGGCAACACCTTCTTCCTTTCCAGGCCCGTGAATCGGCGTTAGATAACATCGCAGATCTGGTCCGGCCTTTTGACCTGGTTGCCTTGCAGGAAGCCGACGGAGGCAGTTGGCGCAGCGGCCGGAAAAATCAGATTCAGTGCATCGCAGAACTCGCGGGGTTCGATCACTGGCATCACCAGGTGAACCGTAATCTTGGGCGGTTCGCCCAGCACTCTAATGGCGTACTCTGCCGCAACCGCGCTTTCAGTATTGAGCGCCACCCTCTCCCTGGCTTACCCGGCCGAGGCATGATGATTCTTCGTTACGGTGACCCTGAAGACCCGCTGGTAGTCGCAGTTACTCACCTGGCTTTGCGCAAGCAAACGCAGTTCAGTCAGATCCGCTACCTGGTTGATGTGCTCGCTGATGCGCGCAAAGTCGTCATCATGGGAGACCTGAATCAGGAAAGCGAATGGCTCCTTCAGCAAAGCCCACTGAAAGGACTGAACCTGCACCCTGTTGCCGATGAACTCCCGACCTACCCCAGCTGGCAACCCGCGCGCGGGATTGACCATATTCTTGTCAGCGATAGCATCCCATTGCACCGCATTGCGGTTATTGACCACCCGCAGTCAGATCACCTCCCGGTAGCCGCAGAAATAGAGCTATAAAAGTCTGGATCTACCCAGCGGACTGTCCAATCGCGACTATACTCAGAACACAATCATCTGAGAATCGTCTTCGGGAAGTAACATGGCGGTAACAAAGCAGGGACCCTCCGATCTTCAATGGAGGGATAAGTACCTCGCCCTCAACGAAAAATACGACAAGCTTAAGCTTCAGGTAGGCACTCGCAACGAACAGTTGCGGCGTGGGCTAGTGCTGGTATCCCTGTTGGCTGAAGGGCAGTCTGATCCTCTCGACCGGACTCTGGCAGATCTTCGCGAGTCTATGCGGGGCTCAACCAGCGACCTGAACAAAACGATGAATCTGCTCAATGGCCAGATAAAAGAATACGATCTGAGCCAGGCAGAACATTCAGCCGCTCTCGCTGAGAAAATCAGTCTGATGGCTGAAAAACTGTGTCACTGCCAGATACCTAAGAAATTAGTGAACGAAGTTCGTGCGTTGCGCAAAGCTGCGCCAGATGCTCTCAATAACTGGCAAGGCTACTCCCACCAGCTTGAGGGTTGGGCTGGCGTCCTGTCGACGCTGGTAACCCTCGATGAGGGTTCGGGCGATACCGGCAAGGGCCCTTGGTGGAAAAAGGTCTTTTCAAAAGAGAATACTTCCACAGAAGCCGCTGAAAAGCCCGAGCTTCCTGAAGCAGCCATCACTGCCGATGATACCAGCGGCAGTGACGAGCCAGCAGAACCCGGCTTCTCGACGATTGCACGAGAAGTCGCCAGCGCACTGAATGGGCTGATATCACGGCTGGTCGTACCAGAGCGACTGCGCCAACGCTCTGACGAGCTACAGAAACGCCTTGATGACGGTTTGCACTGGTATGAATTTGTCAGCCTACTGGAAGATACCTCCCAGTTCCTGCTCGACTGCCTGGGCTCCGGGCAAGAGGAATTCGAGCGATTTCTTCATAGCCTGGATCAGCGCCTGCAAGCTATTCAGACCATGGTATCAGACGCCAATTCTGGGCAGACTGACCGTGAAGATGCCCGCACAAACCTCGAAACCATGGTCAGGGATCAGATTGATGACATCCGCGGCGTGGTAAACGGTCTCGGTGATCTTGGTGAGCTGGGCTCCAGCGTAAGAGAGCATCTGACCAACATCGTCCGGGCGATGGAGCACTATCAGGAAGTCGAGTCACAGCGTGAAGCGAGACTGGCAGAGCAGCTTGAAGTCCTGCAGAACCGGCTATCAGAGATGGAGGCCGAGGCATCTCAGGCTCGCCAGATCATTGAAGACCAGAAGAAACGTGCGACGCTGGATCACCTTACAGGCCTGCCAAACCGTGCTGCCTATGAAGTTCAGCTTGGCGAAGAACTGATGAAGCGCAGCCGCGGTGGCAGGTCGTTATCATTTATTATCTGTGATGTTGACCACTTCAAACAGATTAATGACAACTACGGCCATATCGCAGGGGATAAGGTGCTGCAACTGATCGCCAGCACGCTAAAGAAGAACCTACGGGAGGCAGACTTTATCGCACGCTATGGCGGTGAGGAATTTGTCATTCTGCTGCCCGGTACTCCGGCAGATGCCGCGGCTGGGGTCGCAGAAAAGCTGCGGACCAGTATCGAAGCCTGCCCATTTAATTTCCGTGGTGAACGTGTATCCATAACCATGTCGTTTGGCATCAGTGAATTTCGAGCGCTGGAATCCACTGAAATGGTCTTCGAGCGAGCAGATAAAGCCCTCTATAAGGCCAAAAAGTCGGGCCGCAACCGCGCGGTGATCGCCTGACAACCGCATGACGTCTTCGCGCAACTTTGCCAGCCCAGCAGGCATCAGATATAGTTCGCCGCTGGAATTCTGGAAGGTTTGAGTATCATGTGTGGAATCGTTGGTGCTGTTGCACAGCGCGATATTGTTGAGATCCTGCTCGAAGGTTTACGTCGCCTTGAGTACCGGGGGTACGACTCCGCAGGTGTCGCAGTCATCAATGAGTCACAGAACCTCCGGCGTGTACGCCGCATGGGAAAGGTGCAAACACTGGCAGATGCCATCGCCGAGTCGCCGACGCCTGGTGGAACAGGCATAGCCCATACCCGCTGGGCAACACACGGCGAACCCTCTGAAGATAACGCACACCCGCACATGTCGGGCGACATTGCAGTCGTTCATAACGGCATCATAGAAAACCACGAAAAACTGCGTAAAGAGCTGCAGGATCAGGGTTACACCTTTACCTCCCAGACAGACACCGAAGTCATCGCCCACCTTGTTGAGCGCGAACTGCGCGATTCAACCAGCCTGCTGAATGCGGTCATGGCGGCCCGATCACTGCTCGAGGGCGCATACGGCATGGTGGTAATTAACCGTACAGACCCTGAGCGTATGGTTGTTGCGCGTTCAGGGTCGCCTCTGGTGGTAGGGCACGGCATTGGCGAAAACTTTATCGCCTCAGATCAGTTGGCCCTGCTTCCGGTTACCCGTAAGTTCTCCTATCTGGAAGAAGGTGATGTTGCAGAGATTACCCGTACAGAAATCCGCATTTTTGATGCAGGTAACGAACCTACAACCCGCGAAGCTCATGAGTCCGACGTAGAGCACGACGCTGGCGACAAAGGTGAATTCCGCCATCACATGATGAAGGAAATATACGAACAGCCGGTTGCGATCGCGAATACTCTGGAAGGCCGCTTAGTCGGCGGGAAACTCAATCTCGAGTCCCTCGGAGATCTGAGTAATATCGACCAGGTTCAGATCATTGCCTGTGGTACCAGCTACCACGCTGGCATGACAGCCCGCTACTGGATCGAAGAGCTCGCCGGCATTGCCTGTAACGTCGAAATTGCCTCAGAGTTCCGTTACCGGAAATCAGTTGTGCGCCCTAATAGCCTGCTGGTTACCATCTCACAAAGCGGTGAAACAGCCGATACTCTGGCAGCGCTGCGACTCGCGAAAGAAACCGGCTATGACCGCACGATTACCATCTGTAATGTGCCCGGTTCCTCCCTGGTCCGCGAGTCTGATATGGCTCTGCTTACCCGGGCAGGCGCAGAAATAGGTGTGGCCTCGACCAAAGCCTTCACCACCCAGCTGACCGCACTGATGTTGCTGACAGCGGGTCTCGGACGCGCAAACGGCATGAGCAAGGAAAGTGAAGGCCGTATCGCCGAAGCCCTGCTGAAGCTGCCAGCCCTGATTGAAAAAGCCATCGGCATGGATGGTGCTATTAAAGATCTCGCCGAGCATTTCGCAGAAAAGCATCATGCCCTGTTTCTGGGACGTGGTGATCAGTATCCGATCGCTATGGAAGGCGCCCTGAAGCTGAAGGAGATCAGTTATATCCACGCCGAGGCCTATGCCGCAGGTGAGCTTAAGCACGGCCCTCTCGCACTGATTGATTCAGAAATGCCGATCATCGTTGTGGCACCCAACAATGAGCTGATCGAAAAGCTGAAGTCGAACATTGAAGAAGTTCGTGCCCGCGGTGGTGAACTGTTTGTTTTTGCCGATGAGAAACTCAGCATCAGACCAGAAAGTAATATGAAGGTTATGAGCGTGCCGCATTGCGATGACATTATCGCCCCTGTCCTCTATACATTACCGCTGCAGCTCTTAAGCTACCATGTGGCTGTTATCAAGGGCACCGACGTCGACCAGCCGCGGAACCTGGCGAAATCTGTCACAGTGGAGTGACCAGCGAAATTCTGGCCGCTTAGAATTCCCAGCTCAACTCTGTGTTGAACCGGTACTGCTGGTAATCAGCGATGACCAGATTTGATCGGTACAAATCCCGCCCCACTTGACCGTGCAATGAGAAGCCCTTGCCGAGAGGCCAGTCAACGCCGGCCTCAACCCGAAAACGGTTATCCTGCCGGCGCTCACCGATATCCTGCCAGACAGATTCATACTCGCGTACCTCCCAACTACCCTGCAGGCGATAAGCGATATCGTTGGGTCGATACTTCCAGCGGAGGCGCGTATTGAACGACTCATACCCAAATGGTGCGACGGTTGTGTCCTCGTTGCGGTAAATTGTGCGCAGCGACAGATAATTTCGTGTCCTGCTTAACAGCCAGTATAGGTTTGCTCGAGCACCGAGCTGTTTTGCATCGCGCTCAGGATAAAGCATAAAACGCTTGTCCCCGATATCCAGTTGTGCGCGCACATAGAACTTCCGGGTGAAGAAATACCCCAGAGCCGGACTTAAACGACGAATCTGCATAAATGGCTTTCCCTGAAGGTCTGCACGGGCCATCAACACAACCATGTCCGACGTATAATCTCCGCGATTCACGCCTACTCTGATGAACCCAGTGTGCAAATCGGTATCGAACTCAACCGCCTGCTGCCACCGGGTGGCGCTGTAATCATAGCGAGCCTGCCAATCGACGGGACTGCTAGAATCAGAATCCCAGCCGATATAGGCGCCCGCACCCCATGCCCAGTCACCCGAATTCTGCGTGGTGGTATCGGCTTCGGGCAGGATATTGCTGTCATATTCCGCCTGCGCGGAGGCTCCGAACTCCGGAGAGGCCATGGCATCACCACCCTGAACCAAGGCCAGAACGCAGAAAAAGACAGCCACTGATGCGACTGTCTTTATGTTGTGGCGGATGACTGTACTTTTCACCTCAGAAGCGACCTCTCATATCAGTCGTCGTCATGATCATCCTCGTGATCGTCGTATTCATGATCTTCCCCAGCCTCGCTGGCAACGATGACGCTTCCGTCGTAGATACCCTCCACTTCAAAGTAGGTGCCGGTCTGCAGAGATGCCAGGTCAATCTGACTCAGTGACGACATATCCACCGTAATTCCGAGCATGGTGACAGTCCCAGCAGCTACATCAACGGCAGTCACGGGCGCGGTGATTTTCACCTCTGTATCATCCTCTTCGCGCTCAAGCTTCAGGGCGCGGTATGTGCCATCGGCTTCTATGGTCAGGAGGACTTCAACGTAATCACCCACAGCGACTGAGCTGAGGTTGAAGTAATACTCTTCGTCACGTTCATCCCTGACCCTTGTCGAGGTATTCACGACAGCCTCAACACCCATCACCGAAATCGTACCATCGCCCACTGCCGTAACTGGTCCTTCCAGCTCAAGCTTTACAGCAGCCTCGAAGTCAATTTCAGCGGCGACCAGTGCACCATCCGCATTAAATGAACCTTCTACTTTCACTTTAGCATTCAGCGCCAGATCGGAGACCGAACCATCGTCGAAGCGGGTTGACGAGTTAAACACAACGCTGGTGCCATTCACCGTCATGGTTCCGGCCGCGGCATCGAGATCCGAGACAGCACCGTATACTTTAATTTCGCCGTCATGATCATGGTGCATGTCTTCCTGCTCGACCTTGCTGGCGACGAGAACGCCGGCCTCCAGTTCACCTTCTACCTCAACAAGCATGCCGTTCGCCAGGGCGGCATCATCAAGTTCAAGCGTCGCAACGCTGCTGTAATCGATGGTCAGGCCGCCAATGGCGAATGTCATGGCCGTATCATCAAGCCCACTGATATTTCCGCGCAACTCAATTTCAGTGCTGTCCTCCAGCTCAATAAACGACGCCAGCACACTGCCATCGCCGCTGCGTGAACCACTGACTTCAATGTATTGACCAACCGCCATGGTATCGAGGCTTGTGCCACTGAAGACGGTCATAGCGTCTGTGGTAATTGTCTGACCAAGAACCACCAGGGTGCCGGCTGCCAGGTCGATGGACTCTACCGGACCACGGATATCGGCCTCATAGCTGATGCGGCTGGCAACACCTTCACTGCCATCGTCAGAACCCTCAACAATAACCCGCTGGCCAACGCGCAGTTCGCTTTCGACACCGGAGCGGTCGTTTATTTCAAATTCGGTATTACTGCTTTCATAGTGAACGCCGTCAACAATGACACTGCCGAAACCATCGACGGTACCGACCACAGTCCGGTCCTCTGCAGCACTGCTGCCAGATGATGAAGAACCACCACTGCCGCACGCGACAAGAAGAACCGAAGATGAAAGCAGTAGCGCTGGAAAGACGATTTTGTTTTTCATGACATTACCTCGTTAAGCTGAGTCTTCAGAACAATGGCTGCACCCGAGCACACCCATGTTGTTCCGTTATCTGGTTTAACGAGCTATCCGGAGATTTATTCCCCGCTCGAGGTCATTATTTTGTCAATGTTGAGTAAGCCGAACCCAAAGGTGTCATCGAAACCCGGTTCACCGAGGTCAATTGCCGAGTCTTCGTACTGCTGAACACTGTGCCCCTGAGCCAGAACTGCACTGGCGAGTGCAGAGGCAACCGATGTTCCGTCTTTGATCGCAAATCGCTGATCCGGTGCCGCCAGACGAAGACCTACCCCTAAGGCAGAAAACTGCACATGTTGCCCGCGCACGGCGCGAGTGTAGACAGCCATGTCTGTATCGACCGCCGTGACTGCAATCACGCCTGGCTGCGCCGCGGGATAACGGGGAAAAGCAGCCGCACCATCATTGCCCACCGATGCCACAATGCGAATTCCGCGCAGTAACATCTGCTCAATGGCGGCGCTCAGCATACGGTTCGGAGGCCCGGACAACGAGAGATTTATCACGTCTGGCCGGACTCCAAGGAGCCAGTCCAGACCGCGTATCAGATCGGCTGCCGAGGCTACCACGGCACCTCGGGCGCTGCGCCCGAACACAACCGCATTGTAAACCTCACTCTGCTCAAGGATTCCGCAGGAGCGACTGAATACGGTGGCAATCGCGGTACCGTGACGATAATCAGGCCGGCTATCCGGCGGGATAAACATTCGTTGCTCAACAGGAGTGTCGGTAAAGCACTCGTGCAACTGATCTATCGAAGAATCCATCATGCCTATCCGGAGAGCCACCGGAGACGGACGGTCAATCCCCATATAAGATGCGGCTTCGAGAGGCAGAAGTCCTCCGTCGCTGTTTTTGGTGCCGTCACTGGCCGCTTTTCCGGCCTTCTCCACCGGGCCATCCAGTGTATACAGGTGGTTTAATTCAGCAGATGGTGGGCGGTCTTCGTCGCCGAAGGTCACCAGCAGCTGACCGAGGCTCTCCAGCTCCTCGACAGACTGGATATCCACGCCGGCATTGCGAAGTGTCTCAAGTTCTTCAGCATCAACAAGTTCAATGTACTCATCCGGCACGGACAATACCTCAAGGTCATCGAGACGCTCATCCAGCTCTGCTAGTTGATGGACGCTGTCCAAGCGCTCAGGAAGGCGCTGCTCCAGCCGCTCCATATTGTCTTCAAACCGATCCTCGAAGGCCTCCTCCAGTTCATCTTCAAAGTCATCATCTTGATCTTCGCGCTCACCGAACATATCTTCGAGGCGATCTTCAAGATCATCATCAATATCGTCGGAATGGCCGAATCTGGCCTCAAGACGATCCTCGAGTTCGTCTTCGGCTTCATCAAAGTCATCCTCTTCCCAATCGTCATCGTCGTCTCTTTCATCCAACTGATTTTCGACAGAATCCTCATGGTCCTCTTCGAAATCATCGTCGCTGGCATGGCACAGGCCGATGGACAGGATCAGATAAATAAAAAGCGTTAAGCAGGTTATACGTCGCAAAGCACACACCGGTTGGTTACTCTCTATTTACTATAACGAAGAAATTGAAAATTTATTTCCTCACATAGGGAATAAAAGGCAGGGAGTGTCGTTAATAACAATATGAAGGCACAGGAACACGAATTCCGTCAGCGCTTGCTGACCATGCTACCCAAGCTGCGACGCTACTGTAATGCGCTGACCGGGGACATGCACAGCGCTGATGATCTGCTGCAGTCCAGCGTGGAAAAGGCGCTGCGCCGGTGGCAGCAATACCAACCCGGCACTGAATTTGAGCGCTGGATGTATCGCCTGTGCCGTAATCACTGGATCGATACCATGCGAACAGAAAAAAACAGCGATGAGCTTACTGACGACCTGATGGTCACCAATGAAGGCGATAACCCGGAACAACAGGCTTTGACTCAGGCCGCTCTGGGGCAGATGCAGGTTCACTTCAACGCCTTAAGTGAGGGGTTAAGAATGGCGTTGTATCTCGTTGCTGTCGAAGGTCGCAGCTATCAGGAAGCCGCCGATATTCTGGATGTTCCTTCAGGTACGGTAATGAGTCGTTTAGCACGCGCGCGCAAGCATCTGGCCGAAGCCAGTCAACGTTGAGGTAATGACGATGAACAGAATCTCTGAGGAAACCTTATCTGCCTATATTGATGGTGAGCTCTCTTCGAATGAGCGTCTTGCGGTAGACCAGGCTCTGGCTGATTCACCAGACCTGCGGGCTGAACTGAACGCTCTTAAGTCTGCCGATGAGATAGCGCGGGCCGCATTCATTCCTGTCGATGAAGCCCCAATGCCCGCAGGGCTGGAAGCGCTTATCAGGAGCGACTCTGCAGAGCGGACAGACCCTGAAGACAACGTCGTGCCACTACCAACGCGCTCACTACAGCAGCCGCAACGCAACGTTATGCGGCCTGCAGCCATCGCCGCAAGTGTCGTCCTGTCTGCCGTACTTGTATGGCAGACAGGTCTGCAGTCACCAGCGCATCCCGCTCAACTGGCGGTCGCACCGGCACTTACCACAGAGGCATCGGGCTACGTCGAGCAAGGGGACGATTGGCGTATGGAAATCCTGGCTACCCGCGAGACGGCTGAAGGCGATATCTGCCGGGATCTTATGCTGCATACGCCGGAACATTCGACTGAATACAGCGCTTGTCTGCAATCTGACCAGTGGCAATGGCAGCAGCATCAGTCCACACCGGGCTACGTCACCGCCACTGCCGGCAAACCCGCAGGAGTGATGACAGCGGCCGAGGAAAAAAACTGGCTTGAGCGTCAGTGATCAATCCCGGGTCAGCAACGCCAACGTTGCCTGCTCATCGGCGGACAGTAAGCCATCCGGCTGCTCACTGAGTTGCTTACGCAGATTCCGGATCGTTCTGCCTTGCTCATAAGCTTTGATAATCGCCGGATGAATATAACTCTCCCGGCAGATGGCAGGCGTATTCCCTAACCGCTCTGCTACATTTTTTACCGCCCGGACGACTTCTGAGGTGGTGAGTTTTTCTTCGTCCTGAGGGCCTGCCTCAGCAAGCGCGACGGCCATCAGCAGCGTACCCGCCCAGGTGCGGAAGTCCTTTGAGGTAAAGTCTTCACCCATGATCCGGCCAATGTATTCATTCAGGTCTGTTGAGGTAAATTTCTGACGCTCACCATCCGGTAAGGTCACGTCAAACAACTCGTAGCCCGTCATCCCCTCTAGCTCATGCAGAAGATCGCAGACGGCCTCGTCTTCAATGATCCGACGCTGCTCCTGCCCCGACTTCCCCTGGTACTCAAAGACGATGGACTCGCCGTGGGATGTCATATGACGATTTCTCAGCGTCGTCAGGCCATGACTCTGATTCTGTTCGGTGTAACGTTGGCTCCCGGGCCTGAAGAACGCCTCATCCATCAAGCGCACCATGCCCGCCAGGACCGCATCCGCGTTTACCGGCCGCTGGTTGATATGTTGAGCCGTTACGCGCCGCATAGTTTCCAGCTGCTCACCAAAACGCAGAATTCGCTGAAACTTACGCTCCGCCGCTTCGGCTGCCCAATCCGGGTTGTAGATATATTGCTTACGTCCCTGCGCATCACGACCCGTCGCCAGTACTTTCGCATTTCTGTCGGTATTGATCTCAACCTCTTCCCAGGCTGGAGGAATGGCCAAAGACTTCACCCAGCGTTTCAGGCTGGCATTACGTACCGTCTCACCTGTTTCATCCTGATATGTGTAGGTTTTTCCGTGCGGTTTCCGATAGATATACGTTGCCATGGCCGTGCCTTTGAGGATTTATGGCATTCTATGCGCCTTGCCTGAAAAGGGCACGCGGGTAACAATGCCTGAGACCGAACTGTGGAAAATCCCATGTCAAAGATGACCAGACTGACCTCGCTTATTCTGACCTCCCTGCTGGTCAGCGTTTTTGCCAATGCTGAGCCGCGAGCGCAAACACCTGAAGAAGACGCGATCCCAGAGCCAGTGATCGTTCTCAGTGAACTGACCGGCAATATTATTCTGAAGAATGGCGAGTCACCCGAAACATCGCTCCAGCTGCTGATCGAGAATGAATCGGACGAAAGCTATTCCGGGGTGATAGGTTTTGCGGGTGCTGATGCTCAGGAGATCGCTATTGCGGCTGGAGAGTCGACCACCATCTCATTGCCAACATCACCGCGCCACGCAGGAAAGATCGACCAGATTCAAAAAGCTGAAGTCGACCTTTCATTACTTTTAGATAATGCACCGGCCCCGGCCATCAGCTCGGTCGATATAGATATCCAGATTCCTGAAGCCGCTTATCCGATGATCCGTTCAGAACCGCCGGCGATGGAAAAGTCAGCAGAGGAAGAGTTTCAGTACGAATATTACGCTCGCTCTCAGCAGTTACAGCCGATCAAATTCACCTATAACCCCGGCCCGGTGAACCTTCAGGTTCGTAAAACCGTATATCCGATCCCAGTAGAAACCGGGCCTGTCGAAATCAGTATCGAAGTAGTTAACCACGGCTCACAGGCCACCAGCGAACTGATTCTCAGGGATGCACTCGACGATACTGATTTCAGCGGCGCAGGCGATAACTTCACTCGTTTTGTATCTGAAGACGGCACAGAATTGATATGGGAGCGGACGCTGGAACCGCTGGCGCCCGGCGAGCGTCGCCGGATTAACTACACAGTTACGGCAAAATACGCAGTCGGCGATAAACAGCTGCCCGCAACGACCGTCATAATGGACGATGAGCTGACTGGCCTGAGTAATAAAGTCTGGCTACCGAAGTGGCATTAACACAAACATAATTTTCTCTCACGCCCCGGCTACACGTAGCAGGGGCGTTACCCCACTGTTCTGTTTTGTAGCCACCCACCAGTTACGAAACTCTTGTCGTGTTAGACAAGTCACCACGGCAACACAAATCCATACAGGCTGCTTCACTGAACATACCTCCTCCCAGCCGAGAATTTGCGTATGTTCAGACAACTCATCCCAACAGGTGCTGCGCTTGCAGCGATTTTAATCACCAGTGGCTGCTCCAGCAGTAGTGGTAATTCTGACGATCCAGACAACAGCGACGGCAGTGGAAATGTCTCACTAGAAGGTAAAGCCGCCGATGGCTACCTTGCAGGGGCACGTGTTTGCCTCGACTTAAATAATAATGCGAGCTGCGACGATGGCGAGCCGACCACGACGACCAGTGCCGGTGGTGGTTATACCCTCGAAGGTGTGACGCAGGAACAGATCGCGAATTCACCCATCGTGGTTGAAATTATCGTGGGTGAAACCATCGATGAAGATAACCCAGGTGAAACCATTGATAAGACCTATACCCTGACCGCACCCGCTGGTTCAGCGTTTGTCAGCCCGCTGACGACAATGGTGCAGAACGAAATTAAAGAAAATGGACTGAGCCCGGATGAGGCTAAAGCCAGTATTCAGGCAAGACTAGGTACTGAACTTGACCCGACTGAAGACTATGTCGCGGGCTCTGATGACGGCACCAGTGGAGAGGAGTTTCAGCGCCTGCACAAGGTTGCCCAGGTCACTCGTGCTGTCATGCAGAAGAACATTGAGCTGGTTAATACAGTGGTCAACGAAACCGGCGTGTCTCAGGAAGACCTGACCGCTCTGATTGTAGAACAGGTACTGGAAGCACTCGACGATATTCAGCAAGCGATTGAAACCGCTGGAGACGGTTTCGACGCCGATGACCTGGCAGGCTCCGATGACCTTCAGAGTACCCGTCTGGACCCAAGCAAAGTAGAAGAACAACTTGAAGAACGCCGCGACCGCCGCGCAGCTACCGCGGCAAATCTGGCCGGCTTACTGACGGATGGAGATGGCCTTAATTTCTTCGAGGCGTTTGAAGAAGAAGGCGCAATGATGTTCGGCTATGGCAATGTCCAGGCTGATGGTGAAGGGGTTATTTCCATCACTCAATATGGCTATGACACACAGGGCGACAGTTGGGTAGCCATGTCTGACGAGGGAAATCAGCAACAGGATTGTCTGCTCGGCAATGGTGAGTGGCGTTGTTTCGCACAGGATAACGAATCCGTGTCAACCGATGGTAATAACGTACGTATTCTGCGCGGTGGCCTGAGTTTCGCCGAGGAAATTATTTCTGGTGAACAGATCAACCTGGAAAATAAGCGCATTGGTGCCTATCTGGAGCATGAGTATCAGGCAGTCATTGATCCTGCAGTGACATTCGACGATACCGCCCTGGGCTATCTGCTGACCTTTACCCGCAGTCAGGATACGTATGAGCTGTACAAAGACAATGTAGAGTCAGTCGGCGACTGCTGGGATGGAGAGGTTATCGAGGGTAATACCTGGTCACCGACCGATACCTGGTGCAACAACGTCTTTGTCCACACAGGCGATGGCAATCATGAAACAGATGGCGATGCAGCAACCTCTCTCTCGCAACTGATCAGCTCAGCAGCCGCAAGTAATCCACAATATCGAGCAGACCTGGGAGGCATCGACCTGTATGGCGATGACAATCAGCACGTTGTAGAGCTGGTTTCTGGTGGCACGGCGAATCTGTATCGTATCGAACGCAGCAGCATGGGCGAATCGGAAAGCCTGATCGCTGCTGGCTCAACGAGCTGGCGCCTGTCGACGGTAGAAACAAAAGAAGTGCTGGTCATCGACCTGCCTGCGGATATTGCACTGCGCAGTGATTACGACCGCGGAGCGAAGCCCTTACTTGCAGTTGTCGATGGCTACGTACGCGCGGGTGAGATGATGCCTGCCGGCGGCCGCAGCGACAAACAATGGGTATTTAATGGGAACGCACGCGAACAAATTAAAGCAGCATTCGACTATACCCTGTTGGATGAGCTCACGGCCTGCGATATCGCTGATAACGAAGACTCTTCTTTTGCTGACTTCGACAGAGCTGCGACCGACTGCAGCGCGGTATCGTTCACCTCTGGGGATGTGGCCGGAAAGTCATTCTTCTTCGGTGATGGTGCCTTCAGCTTTACCCAGGACGGCAACGGCCTGTATCAGGGAGAAATCAATGATGGGGACTTTGTCTCACTCGGCTTCACCTGGACCATCAACGACGTCGGCTACCTCATTCTCAATACTCAACATACCGATGATGGCGTGACTCAGTACCTGAGAATGAACCTTGCCAAAGTTGAACTGAATGCTCGTCAGATCAGCGTTGTCAGCTTTGGACAGGATACTGAAGACAGCAGTGCACTCGACAGCGCAACTGGCGAGGTGAATGGAGAGGTATGGGACGTCCGCTAAAAGTGCGCTGGCAATAGCTGGTCCGACACGTCTCAGAGCCCCGGTAATACCGGGGCTTTTTAGTTTTAGAAGGGGAAAGTTCGTATCAGAACAGATTCATCAGGCTATCGAGTGTATCCTGCCCTCGTTTTTTGGATTCTTCCGGAGAGGTTTCTGACTTGCCTTCCCATTCGATATCATCAGGCGGAAGCTCATCCAGGAAACGGGAATGTGTGGTATCCGTGGCTTCGCCGTACTGTCTGCGCTTACCGGCATAGGTCAGCGTCAAAGTGCGCTTAGCGCGTGTAATACCCACGTACATCAGGCGACGTTCTTCTTCAATCGTGTCTGCTTCGATGCTGTTACGGTGTGGCATAAGCTCTTCTTCCATGCCCATGATATAGACATGCGGGAACTCCAGACCTTTCGAAGCGTGCAGTGTCATCAGTTGCACCTGATCGTTCTCGTCCTCTTCGCTCTGCTGCTCCAGCATGTCGCGCAGAATGAGCTTACCGACCGCATCTTCAATGGTGCACTCGTCGCCCAGCTCATCCGCCTTGTCGATCATTTTCTGAATCTGATCAACCAGGAAGTAAACGTTCTTCATACGTCGCTCAGCTTGGTGAGGCGTTCCGGAGTTCTGGTGCAGATAGCCTTCGTAATCGATGTCGTCGATCATTTCTTTGATGGCAGCAACAGGATCATCTGTGTAGGCATTGCGGGTGATACGCTCCAGCCAGTGACCAAAACGACGCAGGCGATCCAGAGCCTTTGGCATCAGTACCTGCTCCAGCCCCATTTCGGTCGTTGCGGCAATCATGCTGATATTGCGCATCGCTGCATATTCGCTGAGTTTCTCGATCGTGCTGGGCCCGATTTCACGGCGCGGTGTATTCACTACACGTAAAAATGCAGCATCGTCTGTCGGGTTAATCAGCAGGCGTAAATACGCCATGATGTCTTTGATTTCATTACGCCCGAAAAATGACTGACCGCCGCTCAACTTATACGGCACCTGATAAGCCTGTAGCTTCATCTCAATCATGCGCGATTGATGATTACCACGGTACAGCACGGCAAAATCACGATAGGTGCCGCCGTAGCGCAGGCGTCGCTCGACAATTTCGGTAGCGATACGCTCTGACTCAACCTCGTCATTCTTGCACTTAAGAATTTTGATCGGATCGCCATACCCTTGATCAGACCAGAGCTTCTTCTCGAATTCGTGAGGGTTATTATCAATAACAATGTTCGCCGCGTTCAGAATGAGGCCCGTAGAGCGGTAGTTCTGTTCAAGCTTGATCAGCTTCAGTGACGGGAAATCTTTTTTCAGTAACGACAGGTTCTCCGGCCGCGCACCGCGCCAGGCATAAATCGACTGGTCATCATCGCCTACCACCGTCAGGCCATTGCGGTGACCCACCAGCAGCTTAACCAGCTCGTACTGCGAGGTGTTGGTATCCTGATATTCATCCACCAGCAGATAACGGATCCTTTTCTGCCAGCGGGTCAGAACCTCTGGGTTATCCCTGAATAAGATGGTTGGCACCATAATGAGGTCATCGAAGTCGACAGCGTTGTATGCTTTCAACATACGCTGATAAACGCTGTAGGTCTGAGCGACCAATACTTCCTGCGGGCTGGCGGCCTTATTAATTGCCTGCTCAGGCGTGATCAGGTCATTCTTCAGGTTGGATATTTCGTTCTGAACCATGTCCAGCATATCGCCGTCATCACCGTGCTCCCGGTGCATCACGTCGCGAAGAATACCTTTGCAGTCATCCTGATCGAGGATAGAAAAACCTGATTTATAACCTGTGGTAGCCAGTTCCTGACGGATAATACCCAGCCCGAGGTTATGGAAAGTCGAGACGGTAAGCCCACGAGCACCACCGCGGCCGGTAAGCTGCATTACCCGCTCTTTCATCTCTTTCGCGGCTTTATTGGTAAAGGTTACCGCCGCAATATGGTGCGATTTGATGCCACAGGCGTCGATCAGATAAGCGATCTTACGGGTGATCACACTGGTCTTGCCCGAACCCGCACCCGCGAGCACCAGCAAGGGGCCATCAATGTACTTGGCGGCTTCTCGTTGACGGGGATTGAGCTGACTTAAATCGACCACGGACATACCTCTGAAACAGGCCGCTGATTCTACCAGTATTTACCGCAAAGGAGACACCACTGCCGACAAGGGAAGAAACAAAGTCAGGGGTGAAAATAACGTGCCAATCGAGGCACATTTCCGGCCATTCATTCGCGAAGCCCTGCTCTCTCTTCTATATGTCATAGAGCGGATTAATTTTGGGGTACACCGTTTCAGGATGAGCCAGAGAATGGACACCGAGCAACCGATGCTGCTGGCGCTGGGCACTGACAGCCCAATGCCTGATTTTCTGACAGACTGGCTGTGTCAGGAGTCAGCGCAGCAGAAAAACGTGATTCGTACAGGCATGCTGGATGCGTTTATTCCCATCCCGGACGGTCATATGGTCGTGATTACCGTGCCCCATGGTGATCCGGAGCAACGCGATCGGGTTCAGGAGGTGACTCTTCAGGTGCCGACGCTACTGATCGGATTCGCAGACGAACGGGCCTTCTACCCTGATGCCTGCGTCTGGATCGACGCAGATCACCTCACACCTCACGCACTCAAACACGGATTGACTGAGCTCAGAGCCTGCGTTGCTGGTCAGCTCCGTCCATTACTGGCGCGCCAGAACTGGATGCTGCAGTGTCGCAGCCTTCTGGAACGCAATTCTGACCTGATGCTGCAGCTCGTGAGCTGTCGCTGGCGGCCTGCTGCCTCCGGCGATAGCGCTGAAATCCGCTTTGACACCCAGCAATCGTTTGAACATCAACTGCGGGCAAGCGCTCCCGCCGATGCACTAATAGGGAAGCTCCTGGACGATCAGTTTGTGATTGTCAGCCAGAATAAAAAGCATCTTTCAGAAAAGTGGGTCCGCTCTCACGATGATGATACAAGCTTTCTGTGGACGGCTTTTTTGAGTACCCCGGTACCACTTCACTCATACGATGAACTGGGAGAAGCGTTGCAGCACTGTGTTCGCGAGATTGAGCGCAGCCGCATGATGTGCAGCAGAATCGGGGGGCGCTCGCTGACAGCGGACGAATCTGTGGTCGTTAAAGACCTGATACGCGCTCTGCGAAATAAAGAATTTTACCTCGAATTCCAGCCACAATTTGATAGTCACACAGCGACGATTGTTGGCGCAGAAGCCCTGCTACGCTGGCTACATCCAGAGCTGGGTATGGTGCCGCCTACGGCATTTATACGGGATGCCGAAATGGCCGGCTTGATCCGCACCCTGGGAAGCTGGGCCCTGCGTGAAACCCTGCGCGTCTGGCATATACTCAACGACCGTGGCATCAATATCCGGATGGCGGTGAATGTTTCTTTTCCCGAGGTAGCTGACCCTGATTATGCCGACAAGGTTCTTGACCTGTTGGATGAAACCGGTGTCCCCGCTGCCAGCCTCGAACTGGAGCTCACCGAAACCGCGATGATGCTGGACGCCAGCGTATCTTTGAATAACCTGAACCGCTTAAAGCTGGCAGGAGTCCGCATTGTTCTAGACGATTTTGGTACTGGCTTCTCGTCGCTTTCTCACCTCAGCGACCTGCCAATTACCGGCATCAAACTTGACCGGGCATTTGTGACGCCACTGAACCACGACGACGAAAACTCAGCGCAACGGCATATAGTCGCAACCATGCTGGATCTTTCTAAACGCCTGAAACTGGAAACAACGGCAGAAGGGATTGAAGACCAGAGCTGCCTTGAAGTGATCCATTCACTGGGCTGTGATCGTGTGCAGGGCTACTTTTACGCTCAGCCCATGTCAGTCGACAAACTGATTGAGCGCGCCTGCGTTCAGGAGTCTGTTCTTGTCGATTACGCTTCCGGGCAGCAGAGCCTTTTTTAGCATTCCCTACCAGCCCGACTCCGTTGCAATCTGTTTACTCCTGAGGCGTTTCAGGTGGCGGTGCTGGAGTCTCTTTCGGGCCAAAGAACGCCTCTCCATCAAAAGGACTCGGCGTGCTGACATGGTAATAAGACATAGCGCCAACAAAAGCACCGATAACTAACAGAAATATGATCAGTTGTTTATTCATTCAGGTCTCCGCAATTGCTCAGTCTGTTTTATCAGTCTGGCACGTCACCGGGGTTTCGCAAGAAGACACCTTTGGGGGAAACATGGCGCAAAAAAACGGGGCTGAAGCCCCGTTTTTGTTTTGTAAAAGCAATCAGTCCGCGCGCTTGTCAGATGATAAATTAAGCGCAACCGGGGTCGTCTTACCGATTATAACGATTGAATCGACATCTCCCTCAGCTACCGTCTGATTGGTCAGCCCAGGGACAACCGCGGGCCCAGCTTTGGTAGCACCTGAATTGACGACGTGAATGTCGTATGTATCAGGAGCAAGAGTGATATAGTCAGTGTCATCGCCCTGACTCATCCCAGTGGTTTCGTATGCTTCCTGGCTACTATCAGCAGACTCATAGATATAAACATCTGCCGAATTCACATCTGTAGCGACGGATGCATTTATCAAGCGAATATCTGCGGAACCCGCCTGTGATGCCTCACGCTGATCGGTCAGGAAGATACGTATCGCGCTTGCGAAGTCATCATTGCTGCCACTCGCAACCAGCGTGTAAGACTCCCCTCTTTCAAGCTCAAGCGAGGTTGATAAGCCAGATGGGGCATCTTCCAGAGCTGCATCAGCTGCAGTAATGCTGATAGGCAGTGAACCCGCAGGAAACACAACATAGCCTGAATCCTGGGTGTAACTCATATCTTCCAACGGAGCGTACAGCTCCCCTTCGATATACACATCAATATCCTGGGTATCGATAGCGTGTACGATACGCAGCTCAGCCGTGTTGTCTTGAATAGCAGTCGCAGCAGGACCGGCCCAAACCAGCAAAGAAACGGGGGAGCGGCCTTTATCACTGTTCACAGCGACAACAATCGCATCATCACTGACGCTCAACGAGCCTGAGTCGTATATAACGTCCGTTGATCCATCCGCTGTCAGTCGCACCTGATAAGAACCATCTTCAACACCCTCGAGCAACTGGTTACTCAGGTAAGACAACGCATTCACCTGAGGCGTCTCCCCCAGCTCAGCATCGGGCTCTGATACAAACACATCGACGTCTGTTGACGAGGCTGCTGGTGCCGCGTGAAGTACACGCAAGTCAATATCACCGTCAGTGACGACGTCAGTTTCATCAAGTACCGTAATCTCAAGGTCACTCGCCTGGTTTACGGCAATCGCGGCATAGTATGCATTCGAGTTCAGGCTCGCAGCATAAGACGCAGCAACGGTATCTGTACCAGCAAGGCGCAGTTCGATATTGGCATTGCCATCAGACAATTTGAGATAACCCGTACCATCCTGAAAAGCTACATCACTAAGCTGCAGTTCGCCGTTAACGTATACATCCACAGCCTGAGCATCAGGTGAAGCATGTAAAATACGCACGTAGGCATCGCTGTCGTCGTCTGCACCACAGGCAGCGAGACCAGCAATGCTGGCGGCAATCGTCAGTTTTTTGAGCAGGCTCATAGGTTTCTCCGGATAATTATTATTCTTCAACCTGAGCACTATACCAAACTCGCCGGGTCAGGCCATCCGATAACGGTCAAGAGCCCGAAAACCAATCGCTTCCATTAAGTGTTGGCGCTGAATGCTGTCCGCGTCATTCAGATCTGCGAGCGTGCGCGCAACGGTCAACAAACGATGATACGAGCGCGCAGACAAATTCAGACGTGCGATCGTGTCCAGAAGCCATGCCTGATCACTCTCAAGCAACCGGCACACATCATCCCGCTGTTGCCCCGACAGGCAGGCATTCGCGCAGCCCTGCCTGCGCATCTGGCGATCACGCGCGGCGATCACGCGATCACGGACGGCCGTACTCGGTTCTGAGGGTGGCGCCTGCTGCAGCAGCGCTGGTGATACTGGAGGCACGTCAACATGAAGATCAATCCGATCCAGCAAGGGCCCCGATGTCTGCCCCTGATAACGACGGATCTGATCCGGTGTACACTGGCAGCGCCCGGAAGGATCGCCATAGTAACCACACGGACACGGGTTCATCGCAGCAATTAACTGGAAACTAGCCGGGTAAGTGACAGAGCGGTTGGCACGGCTGATGACGATTTCGCCACTCTCCAGAGGTTCCCGCAGAACATCGAGCACCTTGCGGCTGTACTCCGGCAACTCGTCCAGAAACAAAACCCCACCGTGCGCTAAAGATATCTCACCGGGCTTGGGGTTACCGCCACCGCCAACAAGAGCAACACCCGAGGAAGTATGGTGAGGTGCCCGGAAGGGCCTCTGCCCCCAACGGCTTTGCCAGTCGCCGCTGTGGTGACTGATGGAAGCGACAGACGCAGCGACCAAGGCCTCGTCATTGCTCATCGGCGGCAGAATTCCGGGCAAACGCGACGCCAGCATGGTTTTACCAGTCCCCGGAGGCCCGATAAAAAGTAAGTTATGCTGCCCAGCTGCGGCTATCTCAAGCGCTCGCCGAGCACCGACCTGGCCTTTTACCTCAGAAAGATCATTCGTCAGACGGGAGGTACGAACCGGTGCATCCTCAGGGCTGACTTCCGGCAGGGATTCATTATTGTGCAACCAGCTACAGACTTCGGATAAGGAACGCGCCTGTAGAATTCTGGCCTCATGACAGAGGGCTGCCTCACCGGCATTACCAGCGGGCACGATCAGCGTCTTACCCGCATGCGCCGCACGTAACGCTGTTGGGAGAATACCCGTCACCGGGCGCAGCTCGCCAGACAAGGTCAGTTCGCCAACGAATTCATAATCGGCAAGCTTATCTTTCGGTACCTGATCTGAAGACGCAAGAATGCCCAACGCAATCGCCAGATCATAGCGCCCTCCCTCTTTTGGCAGATCAGCAGGCGCGAGGTTGATAGTGATGCGCTTAGCCGGAAATTCGTAGTGACTGTTCAGAATCGCACTGCGCACGCGATCCTTGGATTCTTTAACCGCCGTCTCAGGCAAACCGACCAGACTTAAAGAAGGCAAACCGCCAGACAAGTGCACCTCAACCTGAACCAATGGCGACTCTATGCCAACTTGAGCACGGGTATAAACTGTAGAAAGTGACATCGGGCCTCCTTGCCGCTGTATCCAGCTAGACTATAGAAGTGCCTGAGTGACGACCATACGAAGAAAGACTGACACCATAACTGCCAGTCACGTATCCTTTGCATCTGAAATCCCGGCCAGGTCGTATCTGGATTTTATAGCCGAGCGAATGAGCGGGAAATGGACAACAGAATGCAGTTTGAAAGGAACGTATTGTGAACCGGCTCTCTCCCATATGTATTGCGCTGAGCCTGGTCTTAGCAGGACGTGGAGGCGCCACCAGTAGCGAAGAAGATGAAACCATGACTCCTGACATTTTAATCGATGATGAATGTAACACTCGTAATGCTACTTCGACAGTAGCCAGTTTCGCGGCTGCCCTGCTGAGCACAGCCATGCTGGCTGGCTGTTCAGACGGAGACTCAAATTCCGGACACACGGTCAGTGGTACTCTATTCACCGCCGGGCAGACAGTCATCGATTACGACATCAATGACGTTTATAGCGGCTCCCTGACCAACGACGATCCGTTCAATGGCCAGCCCCTGCCAAACGTGGTCACAGTGCAAGGCTTTGCTTCGAACACGCCAACCAACGCCACAGCGACCGGCGATGCAGAGTTTGAACGTTTCGCTAACGTAGCGGATGAAAGTGACTACTATGCAGTCTCACTTCAGGGCGGACAGCGAATCGTAATGAACGTCGTTGACTACTACGGCAATAACAATCCGGATAGCGCATACGCGGGTGATCTGGACATGTATCTGTATCTGAATACCGGCGGCGACCCCATCCGCAGTTCACAGTCAGAGACCAACCGCGAAGAATTTTCAGTGCCGGCCGATGGTGACTACATTCTTGAGGTGTTCGCCTACAGTGGTATCTCTAAGTATGTTTTACAGATCCTCCCGGCAAGTAATAGCCTGTTGCCAACCGCATCTGAGTCACAACCTGCCCGGCCATCGTTCAAGCCGGGTGAGGCCATCGTGCAATGGAAAGACACTGCGGATACCTCCGCTATTACTGCCTTCAATGTGCGGGACCATCGTGCACAAGCGATGAGCACTGCGACCGATCGCCCGGTCAAACTCAACCTTAGGAAACCGGCATCGGTTGAGCGCCTATCGGCCAGTACTGGTCAGGATCTGAGTGCTTTTAACGCTGGCCGCGACACTCTCTCAGCTATTAAGGCACTGAATCAGCGCGATGACGTTGAGTACGCCGAACCTAACTACATCCGTTATGCCACAGCCACACCGGATGATGGCTTGTATCGCCTACAGTTTCACTACGCGGATATACGTCTTCCGCAAGCTTGGGACCTTTCCACAGGCTCTTCTTCTGTGACTGTTGCCGTGATTGATAGCGGGGTATTCCTCAACCATGAGGATCTGGCCGGTAAGCTGGTATCGGGCTACGACTTCATCAGCGACTCCTCGGTAAGCCGCGATGGTGATGGCATTGATTCGAACCCTGATGATCCAGGCGACAGCAACCAACGCGGAGCCAGCTCGTGGCATGGCACTCACGTCACCGGAACAATTGCGGCAGCCACCAATAACCAACAAGGGACCGCAGGAGCTGGCTGGGATACCCGGGTTATGCCTCTCAGGGTGCTTGGCCTTAACGGTGAAGGCTCAACATACGACGTACTTCAGGCGGTTCGCTATGCTGCACGTCTGAGTAATGACAGTGGAACCCTGCCATCATCCCGGGCGGACATCATAAACCTCAGCCTTGGCTCGAGCTTCCGCAGCTCGGCGGAACAGGATGCATTTACCGCAGCCCGGAATGCCGGCGTTATTATCGTCGCCGCAGCAGGAAACAGCTCCACCGATGAACTTTTCTACCCAGCGTCATACGATGGTGTGATTTCTGTCAGTGCTACCGCCCCTGATGACAGCCTGGCCTACTACTCAAACTTTGGCAGCAAGATAGACGTTGCTGCTCCGGGCGGAGACCTACGTAACGACACAAACTCTGATGGGCAAGCGGACGGTGTACTAAGTACCTCGGTGGATGACTCCGCAGGCACTCGACAAAGTGCTTATACGCTTCAGCAAGGCACATCGATGGCGACACCGCACGTCGCCGGTGTTCTTGCGCTGATGAAAGCGGTCGACCCAACACTGACTCCGGGCGAAGTAGATTCCTTGCTGAGTAGCGGTCGGATTACCGACGACATCGGCGCTGCCGGTCGTGATAATGAGTTCGGACACGGTCTTATCAACGCGCTAAAGGCGGTTCAGGAAGCAAACAACCTCGCCGGCGGCGGCAGTGTTCCCCAGGTTCCTGTACTGGAGAGCGACCCCGACGAGCTTCAGTTCGGTTCAGGCTCTTCACTGACCCTTACCCTGAACAACGTTAATGATGAAGCTGATGACCCCGTCATCACGACAGACGTCAGCGAAGACTGGCTCACGATCAGCCCGAGTGATGTCGACAGTAATGGCTTTGGCGAATACGTAGTGACTGTCGATCGCGCCGACCTTGTAGATGGCATGTACGAAGGTCTGGTCCGCTTTACACCAGATACTGGCAACAGTCTCGATGTGACAGTAACTATGCGGGTCGGTGACATCATCACCATGACAGATTCAGCGCCTCAGTATGTACTGCTGGAGGATTCTGAAACCGCCGAAATCGTTGCAGAGACCCTCGTAAATCCAAATGGCAGCTACGCGGTCACGGATGTGCCTACCGGCAGCTATCGGATTGTCGCAGGTTCAGATATCGACGTTGATCTTTTCATCTGCCAGAACGGGGAAACCTGCGGCGGCTATCCTGACTCAGTGACTGAAGAAGTCGTCGAGGTTAACGGTGACGTAACCGACATCGACTTTGTTGTCAGCCTGGTCAGCGGCATTGATGTCAGTGATGACGGCGGACTCGGGATTCTGCGTGCTAATCCATCAGCTGACCCCGAAGAGCCTGACCTCATAGAATCTGAGCCAGCGGATAACAGCATGGAAGACGAGAGCGATAGCAAGCCTGTCCGTTCAGTAAGTCGTTAAAATACTCTCACTTCCGTTCAATTAAAAAGGGCCGCTCATGCGGCCCTTTTTAATGCGTGTGTTTCGACGATTAAGCCAACTGAACAAAATCAGCTTTGCTTTTGCAGTGACTCTTCACGACGCCGCAAATCGAATGATGCCTGCTTCACTTTCCAGCGGAACAGACCACCCAGCCAACGCTTAATAAATACCGCTTTGCGGCCAATCGGGTGCGGATTGCAGATCATCTCGCCCTTCATCAGCGACTTATAGGCGCGATCAGCCACTTCACTGGCATCCAGCTCTGACTTCTCGAACACCTTGTCGACGAACTTCAACATCGAAGGGTCAGACGTTTTCATCGTCTTATTCAGATTGGTACGGAAGAAGCCCGGGCACAGCGCCGTGACTTTGATGTTATAAGCGTGCAGCTCGTAGTACATGGTCTCAGAGAGTGCGATCACACCCGCCTTAGCAACATTGTAGGAGGCCATTGACGGCAGAATCATCAGACCGGCAAGCGAAGCAGTATTCATAATGTAGCCGCTGTTCTGCTTCTTCATTACAGGGGTAAAGGTCCGGCAGCCCAGAGCGACGCCTTTCAGATTGATATCGATGATCCATTCCCACCAGGCCCACTCGCCCGCGTCAATACGGTCGCCAGTGGCAACACCAGCATTATTAATCAGGACATCAAGGCCACCCCACCGCTCTTCAACATCAGCACGCAGTGCATTCCACTGATCTTCAGAGGTGACATCCAGATAGGCCGTCCAGCCTTTACCACCTGCTTTTTCTACCAGCTCCAGAGTTTCAGCCGAGCCCTCGCTGTTAATATCTGCGATACAGATATCGGCACCTTCTTTAGCGAAGCGTAAGGCCAGTTCGCGGCCAAGACCGCTGGCTGCACCTGTGATCAGTACTTTTTGCATGATGATAAAACCCCGTAAGTTGTTGTTATTTTTTCTTGCGGTAAATGCTGCCCTTTTTCATGTCAGGGTCAACCGTTGTCTTAAAGCGCTTGTGTAGCCACAGATACTGAGAGGGGTGCTCCCGTAACTGTGCTTCGATAAAGTCATTCGCCATTTGGGCGTCGGCTGCGTCATCGCCGCTCGGAATCGGTAAAGGATCATGCACCGTGACGGTATAGCCCGAGTTATCATCTTTACGGAAGTAAGTGATCGGCATCACCAGCGCCTTACCCGCTTTCGCGATACGGGAAGTCGCTGTAATCGTCGCCGCCGGGTGGCCAAAGAAGTTTACGAAGATGCTGTTCTTACGGCCGAAATCCTGATCCTGGGCGTACCAGAGCACGTTGCCCTGACGTAACGTACGGATGAATCCACGGATGTCTTTACGCGTCAGGCATTCATCGTACAAACGGGCGCGGTTCCGCTCCATTACATAATTCATCACCGGGTTATCCTGCGGGCGATAGCTTACGCTCACGCGTTGCACTGTACTGACCAGGCTGCCAGCGAGATCCAGCATGGAGTAATGAGCACCGAGCAACATCACACCCTGACCGTTATTCTGTGCCTCTCGCACCTTATCGAAACCTACAAAATCCGTGCGGGCGGCCAACCACTGAGGATCACGGAACCAGCCCATAAAGGTTTCCATCAAACCGATGCCATTATCGATAAAGATCTGACGTACCAGGGCATCACGCTCAGCCGGGGATTTCTCTGGAAAGCAGATTTCCATATTTACTTCGGCAATTCTGCGACGACTCCCGGCGACCTTGTGTAGCAGCAAGCCAATACCTTTGCCGATTCCCAACTGCCATGAAAAGGGCAAGCGAGTCAGAAGCGCGAGCAATCCTACGCCCAACCAGATGGGCCAGTGCTTAGGGTGGAGCGGAGCTTTGAGCTGCTCCGCGCCGCCTTTAGATACATCAGCCATTCAGCCAGTCCAGATACGCGTTAACGCCCTGTTCAACTGTGAAAAATTCGTCGGTGTAGCCAGCTGCACGCAAATTCGAGATATCCGCTTCGGTGAAGCTCTGGTATGCACCTTTCAGATGATCCGGGAACGGAATGTACTCTTTCTTGCCATCGGTACCTTTCGCGCCATGCCACGCAACGACGGCATCTGCAACGTCGTTAAAGCTCTGGCATTTACCTGTTCCCAAATTGTAAATCCCCGATGCCGCTCTCTGCTGCCAGAACCAGAGGTTCACTTTCACAACATCGCCGACATAGACGAAGTCACGGCGCTGCTCGCCAGCACCCCAGCCTTCGGTCTCGCCAAACAGCTTACAAACGCCGGTGTCCTTAATCTGGTTATTGAAGTGAAAAGCTACTGACGACATAGAGCCTTTGTGCTGCTCACGCGGGCCATACACGTTGAAATAACGGAAGCCCACAACCTGACTTGGGAAACGGTTATTCGGATAAGTGGCCTGCAACTGACGAACGTATTGGTCGAACTGCCACTTAGAGTAGCCGTACACGTTCAGAGGCTTTTCGTGAGCGCGCTCTTCTTTGAATACGTCGCTGCCGCCGTAAACCGATGCGCTGGAGGCATACAGATACGGAATACCCTGTTCGAGGCAGGCATGCAGCAGAATCTTGGAGTACTCGTAGTTGTTCTCCATCATAAACTTGCCATCCCACTCGGTAGTGGATGAGCAGGCACCTTCGTGGAAGATAGCTTCAACATCGTCCAGCAGGCCATCATCAATCTGTACGCGCTGGATAAAGTCATCCTTATCCAGATAGTCGGCAATATCGCAATCGCTGATGTTATAGAACTGGCGACCGTCGCTCAGGTCGTCCACCACGATGATGTCGGTGCGCCCCATCGCGTTCAGGGCTTTAACGATGTTGCTGCCAATAAAGCCAGCGCCGCCTGTTACGATAATCATGCTTCTGTCTCCTGAATGCGTTTAACAATGGCCGTGGTTGAGCAGTTGTCTTTAAAGCTCAGGATGATCACGTCACCACCGTTTTGCTGTACACACTGACCACCAGCAATCTCTTCGATGCGGTAGTCACCACCCTTCACCAGAATATCCGGCAGCACCCGACAGATCAGGCGCTCCGGGGTATCTTCGGTAAAAGGCACCACCCAGTCCACGCTTTCAAGGCCAGATAACACAGCCATTCGGTGGTCGAGTGGGTTAATTGGACGTGCCGGGCCTTTCAGGCGCGACACAGATTCGTCAGAGTTCACCGCAACCAACAGGCGGTCACCCAAGGCTTTCGCTTCTTTCAGATACTGCACATGACCGGGATGAATAATGTCGAAACAGCCATTGGTCATGACCAGAGTTTCACCACGTTCACGGGCCTCCTCGACCAGTACCATCAGCGAGTCTTCATCAAACAGGCCAGCACCCTGCTGGCTGTCCTGACGCAGCTCACGGCGCAACTCTTCGGTTGAGGCCGTTGCGGTACCCAGCTTGCCGACCACAATGCCAGCAGCAGTATTTGCCAACACAGTAGCCTCTTCAAAACCAGCACCAGCAGCCAGCGAGGCCGCCAGAACAGAAATTACGGTATCACCGGCACCGGTCACATCGTACACCTCGCGGGCGCGGGTCGGCAGATGGAAAGGCTCAGCGTCGCGACGTACCAGGGTCATGCCCTTTTCACTGCGGGTCACCAGCACGCCTTCGAGATCAAACTCTTCGACTAGCGCACGGGCTTTTGCAACCAGCGCTTCGTCCGACTGAGCCGGGCCAACCACGGCCTCAAACTCGCTGAGATTCGGTGTAATCAGGGTCGCGCCCCGATATTTCTCGAAGTCCGCACCTTTCGGGTCGACCAGAACCGGAACATTCTGCGCTTTCGCGGCTTTAATCAGAGGCTGAGGATCTGCCAGCGAGCCTTTGCCGTAATCCGACAAGATGACTACACCCGTATTTTTTAAGCGAGCTTCAAACGACGCTTTCGATGCGGAGATATCCACCGCATGAAAGGCATCTTCAAAGTCGAGACGAATCAGCTGCTGCTGACGGCTGATAATCCGCAATTTGGTGATGGTCGGATGGGTGTCGTGCCTTTGGAAATCACAAATAACGCCGGCATCCTGTAACAGACCTTCGAGCAAAGCAGCGTTGTCATCCTGACCGGTAATGCCAAGCAGGTCGACCTGACCACCGAGCACCGCAATGTTCAACGCAACGTTGCCCGCACCACCAGCACGGTTCTCTGTGTCCTGAATTTTCACCACAGGCACAGGTGCCTCGGGAGAAATACGTGACGTCGGGCCACCCCAGTAGCGGTCGAGCATAATGTCGCCGAATACCAGAACCCGGGCTTTGTGAAAATCAGGGATAGTTACATCCATCAGGGGAGTCGCCGGTAGATCAGAAAGCGCGCAGTTTAACATAGGCGACCTCTGATTTGTGCTACTATCCGGGCCCGACATTCAGTACCCGGACGCACTGTGGCACGACACATCTACACCCTGATTTACAGCCTCTTCTTACCCTTAATCGTCGCCCGACTGTGGTGGCGTGGACGCGCGAACCCGGGTTACCGCCAGCGTGTCGCTGAACGCTTCGGTTTTCTGCCCCATAGGCCACGTCCGGGCGGCCTTTGGGTGCATGCTGTATCCGTCGGTGAAACGCTCGCAGCGGCTCAGTTTGTCAAACAGTTCATGGAGCAGAACCCGAACACGCCGGTCATCATTACCAGTACGACTCCAACGGGCTCAGAGCAGGTAAAACGCATATTCGGCGAGCGCGTGTTCCACATGTACCTGCCGTATGACCTGCCGTCATTCATCAATCGTTTTATCAAGAACATCCAGCCTGGTGCCTTGGTCATTATTGAAACTGAACTCTGGCCAAACCTATTGGCATCATGCGCTAAGCATGACCTTCCAGTGGTACTGGCGAACGCCCGACTGTCCGAGAAGTCTGCTCGTGGATACGCAAAACTCCCAGCGTTGACCCGCCCAATGCTACACAGCCTGAGTGTAGTCGCAGTGCAGAATCCGACGGACGGCCAGCGCTTTATTGAATTAGGGTTACCCACCGGCCGTATGAAAGTAACCGGCAGCGTAAAGTTTGATGTCACTGTTCCGGAGGACTGCCATAAGCAGGGAGTCGCGCTTCGCGGGCAATGGGGAGCAGATCGCCCGGTACTGGCACTCGCATCCAGCCACCCGACCGAAGACGAACAACTCCTTGATATCTATCCAGCGTTAGAGAAAGCCATTCCAGGCCTCCTGCTACTACTGATTCCACGCCACCCAGAACGTTTTGAGCCAGTGACCAATGCTGCCCGTAGCCGCCACCTGCACGTCCACCGCCGCACGAATGGCAACGTCTCTGACGATATTCAGATTTATGTTGCCGATACCATGGGCGAAATGCTGAATATGCTTGCCGCAGCCGATGTCGTCGTCATGGGCGGAAGCCTTTATCCGGGCGGCGGCGGTCACAACCCAATTGAACCGGCTGCACTCGGCAAAGCCACCTTGATTGGTGCTGATCACATAAACTTCACCAGTATTGTTAATGAACTGACCGAGGCTGGCGCCATAGCCGTTTGCGAAAGCCTGCCGGCGTTGCAGGATGAGGTAATTCGCTTGCTGAGGGACAGCATTGCCCGCGAAGCGATGGGTCATAAAGGGCTGGACGTGGTAGAGAGTAATCGTGGTGCAGTAGCGCAGTTGCTGGCGTTGGTGAAAGAGCAGTTGTCGGACTGAAGCTATACCTGCCTTCTGAACACATTACTGCCCCAAATCCGAATTATGGTAAGTGACGTACTAATCGAACATGATAATATGCATTACGTTGCCTAGAGAAATCAGCGCCGTATTCAAACTCCACAGTCCACGAATAGCCATCGCGGCCTGCTTCCGGCGATCCCGACCAGAAACTTGATGAGGGTGTCGCCGGAAAAATTGCTAGATTAATCGCCGGATCTAAACGATCCTCCGCAACCAGGGAGCTCAATTCTTTAATATTCGGTAGGCGCCAGTCTGAATAGCCCGCAACTGATATACCTGAGGTCAACGTAAGAGCATCACTCCAAGTATAAGTTGTTGCCGCGCCGGTGCAGTTACCCGCACCACCATTAGGTTCCCAGACTTGTCCTTCTGAGCACTGCAACCACATCAAACGAGTCTCGTTGTCCGTAACCGTACCATCGTCGTGTAAGGTATAACGACTATCAGGTGTGATATTTTCAATATCGGGGTTCACTGTCTGCGCGAAAGCCAGCAAAGGCACCAGCAAAACGACGACAACTGACAAATAGTTTTTCATTCAATTTTCCTCTTTAGTGATCAATTATGCGCAGAACGAACGACCCTTACTCTAAAGTCGGCGTCACGGCTAAAGTTACCATCACCGCCAGTGTAGAAGTTCATAATCCAAGAATGACTATTACGACGAGCATTAGGTGACCCTGACCAATACCAAGTGCTAATAGTGTTAGGGAAGTAACCAATCTCAATACCGGGATTGGCACGCCCATAATGAACGATGCTGCGCAGCTCTTCTTTTTTAGGCATGCGCCAGTCGTTAGCGCCACACAGGCCGGCGGCATTGACGCGATCTACAAAGGCCTCGGTATTGCAATGCGTGGTGCTGTTAGCGTTGTCGTAGCCGTAACAGATAGCCCCATCGTCATCGGCGTAACCGACAGAGCCGCCATTGGTGGAGGAGTCGGTGTCGTACCAGTTATATCGGTCGTCGGCATCATGGAGGCTGTCGCCGACGTTACCATCAGAAGGGGTTTTGACCTCCCAGATTAAGCCGGTAACGTTGTCGCGCACGCAGGACCATTCGGTGGCGCTTTCTGGCAGATCGTTGCCGCTCGCATCGAGTTTGGTGAAGTCAAAACCAGCATCGCCAGCACCGGTTTTGGCGAGCTGGCCGTTGGCAGCTTGTGGATCGCGGCCATAGTGGGCATCCTGCCCCGAAGGTATCAGATTGCCGTCGGCATCAATACCATCTGCGGTGTGCGTCGCTCCAGTATCGGTACAGTTGAACGTTGAACTCCACTGGGCTTCATCTTCGGCATCGTAGTTACCGCACAGGGTGATGCCAGTATCATTGAGCTGCCCTTGCTCATTAAAGATGACGTCGATAGTGCAGTCGGCGGTAATATTCGTAATGTAGTCGTTGCCTGTGCGCGTACCTTCACAACCTGTGATGGCCGAGGCGTAATATCCGCTGTCTGGCGCTACCGTCAGGGTCAGGTTGTCACCGTGCAATACGGTTTGTGCCGTATCGGGCGTGACAGTACCATTGCCGCTGGCATTGATAGACACTATGTATTCAAGGCGGGCGAAGGTGGCGTTGATGGCACAATCAGCAGTGATGGCATCCACTGTAAAGGTGTTATCGGTAAGTAAGCCGCCACAACCGCTGGCCGATTCAATGCGATAGCCGGTATCTGGCGTGATGCTTACGCTGAAACCGGTGCCTTCTTCAACGGTTTGCGTACCCGTCAGACTGAGTACACCGCCGTCGGTCGCGGCAAGCGTAACGGCGTAAGTCGTTGGTTGCTCAGACGCTTGCTCGTTTTCAGAATTTTCGCTGTAACTGCCCGGATCAGCCGGTGTTTTGTCTTTGCTGCCTGAGTCGCCGCAGCCGGTCAGTGCCCCGACAACAAACAGCATAGCGAGCAAAGGTGAGTACGTTGCCTTCACGTTAGAGTCCCTGTGATTTCTTTTGGGGCACTTTATAAAGAAAGGAGCTCAGGGTCTATTGTCAAAGTACGTCGAAGGTAGCCGGTTAAGAAATAAACCTCAGGCAATAATCAAAAATTGACAATCTTTGTAGCGACTCATAATCTGAAACCAATATCCACTCAATCAGAGAGGCTCACCATGCATATCTCGCTCACTTCTGAACTCGAATCACGGGTTAAAGCCAAGGTAGAAAGCGGCCTTTATAACAATGCCAGTGAGGTTGTACGGGAAGCTCTGCGTTTTATGGAAACCCACGAAGACTGGGTTCGTGAGCTGAAACTGGCGCAGCTGCGTGAGCAGCTAAAGGTCGGAGCGGACCAGCTCAACCAGGGCGAAGGCATCAAGGTTGAATCCCGTGATGCGTTAGATAGCCTGTTTAAAGACATCACCGGCTGATTTCAGACGTGACTTTCGCACTAACCATTTCGCCCGCAGCGAATAACGATCTTAGCGATATCTACCGCTACAGTGCCCAACAATGGGGACAGAGGAAAGCGCGAGATTATCTGGATGCGATCAAAGATACATTCTGGAGGCTAGTGGAGCAGCCTCATAGTGGTGTACTGCGGCCTGAGTTACTCGATAGTTTGTTAACCGACACCCGCAGCCTGTTAGTAGAGAGCCATGTTATCTACTACCAGATACGAGCGAATTCGGTACAAATCATCCGGGTACTGCACGCCAGACAGGATCCCGGACGGCATTTTTAGGCACCAATACGAAAAACGCCCGCGCTGGTAGCAACCAACGCGGGCGTTATCGTTTCTATCATTACTTCTATCTTTGCCTTAGGGCTTCAGATGAATACCAGGCAAATGCCTTACTTCATCAGCACTTTCACGTAATTCGGCAACGCGAAGCTGGCGACGTGTACTTCAGGGTTGTAGTAACGGGTTTCAAAGCCCGCCGCATCATAGCGCGCCTGAATCTGCTCAACTGTTTGCTTGCGCAGTGACTCATCGTCTGTTGCCCATGCCAGAGACATAAAGCCGCCCGCATAAGTTGGTACCGGAGCAACGTAGAAGCTGGCTTCGTTATAAATCTTGCTCAGGCGCTGGTAAGTGTTAGTCACTTCATCGCCCTGCATAAATGGCACGCCATTCTGGGCCACCATGATGCCGCCCTCGTTCAGGCACTTTTTCTCATCGGCGTAGAAGTCAGAGGTGAACAATACTTCGCCCGGACCAATAGGATCGGTAGAGTCAGCGATAATTACATCAAACTTGTCAGTGCAGTTGGCCACGAAGTCTTTGCCGTCAGCAATGACGATATTGGCTTTCGGGTCGTCATAGGCGCCGTCAGAGTGTTTCGGAAAGTACTCTTTGCACATATCTATCACGCTCTGGTCGATCTCAACCTGAGTCACGTGCTCTACGTTCTTATGACGCAGAACTTCGCGCAGGATACCCCCGTCGCCACCACCAATAATCAGGACACGCTTTGGATTGTGGTGTGCCAGCATCGGCACATGCACCATCATCTCGTGATAGATAAATTCATCTTTCTCGGTGGTCTGTACCACGCCATCAAGCAGCATCACCCGGCCAAGAAACGGCGTCTCAAAGATCTCCAGATGCTGATGTTCGGTTTTTACTTCAAACAGCAGATCACTGACAGTGAAGGACTGGGCGTAGTCGTCATACAGACGCTCGCGGACAAAAGTTTTCTCAGTCATGGGCGGATTCCAGATGGGAGTGAGTAAAGCGCCGGATTATAGCTGCCATAGCAAATCAGGACTATGGTGAAGTAATCGTAGGGCAAACAAAAAGGCCAGCAATTGCTGGCCTTTTCTTTGGTTTAACACCGTAATTGATTACTGCTCAAGCCCCGCAATAAAGGCTTTCAGATCTTCAGCGGTCTGCTTTGGCGCTTCCAGCTGAGGCAGGTGGCCAATACCTTCCATCTTGATAGTAGTCACGTTCTGCATCAGCTGTTCGAGAACATCCGTTGCACCGACGTTAAGCACGCGATCTTCGACACCCCAAACCAGAAGCGTCGGGGTCTCGAGGCCAGTCACACGTTCTTCAACACTGTCCGATTTGATCTGAACGAAAATATCCTGTTCCAGTTCAAAGTTGTCGATGCGTTTCTTAGCCATCTGGTCCAACACGAACCCAGGGACAAACGGCGGCTCACTCATTACGATGTCGAACACATCGCGAAATTCATCTTCGGTTTTGGCTGTCAGTGGGTTCTTGCCCGTTTCTTCGATAATCTCCATGACTTCAGATTTTGGCGCAGACCAGACACCGCCCGGATCAAGCAACCAGAGGCTCTTTACCTCAGCTGGATACAGCGCGGCGTAGGTCATAGCAATATGGCCACCCATGGAGCTGCCGCCCATATGGATCTTACGATCAAGATTCAGCTCGCTGAACAACTCATGCAAACGTTTGGCCTGAGCGGTTGGTGTGTAGTCAGCTGGGTTAGGTTTCGACGATTCACCAAAACCAATATGATCAGGCACGATCAGGTGGAAGTCTTTCAGGTATGGCGCTGACTCAGTGAAGTTGTCTTTGTCAGCACCAAAGCCGTGCAACAGAACCAGCGTGTCAGCGTCGGTATTTTCTGACTCCAGGTAAACGTAGGTCAGACCACTTGGCAGTGTAATTTCTTTCTGTTCAAGGTCTCCAAGGCCGCGTTTCACATCAACCAGAAACGCTGCGGTCCCCTCTGGGGCAACCATGATAGTGCCTGTAATACCAATGACTACAACCACCACCAGCGCGGCTATCGCTTTAACTATTTTCATTATTACTCCTCTATGAGTCGTTCATTCACTTATAAGCAGGCAACATAGTAAGGTCTGGTAATCATGCCGCCCATATCTTTTCCGGCCGGATTACGAATTCAATGGCTCGTTTTGTTACATTTTTAGCCAGTCGTTTGATGGAATCAGCTCTATCCGCCGGATCATTCCAGTTAAATGGCCGATGTACTCATACACCCAAACCTCGATTTCAGAACCCTCTGCGGTTACCGCTATCACCTTACACCGACGGTATTCATGAGGCTGTGGGCAAGAGGCGGAACAACCCTCATACACATCAAGGCAGGCAAGAATGCGGTCATTAACGCAATAAATGTCTCCCTGAACATGTGAATATGACGAAGTACCCGGCAAGCTTCCGGGCGCGACCCACCCAGGATAGAGCCCCAATGAGAGCAAGTGACCAGGAACAGTCGCAGCCGTCTCATGGCGGTCTTTTGTCAGGAGTGCTCTTGCCTTATCGGAGCCCACTATGGAACTGGTAAAGCGCGCAGCCGGCCTTAAGCTGCCGTAGACAAACAGGTAATCGCCTTCCATTTCTTGATATCTGTGACAAATTTGACAGAAAGCGTACCGGAAAACGCTGGATTTGTGACTTCCTCCTCAAATTAACAGTCTTGTCATTAAGGGCCCGTTTTCATCCAGGAATGGATTGCTATGGTAGTTAACCGATTTAGTGAATACCCAGGCAAGGAGTTGTTATGAAGACCAGGCGCTCAGTTCTATCAACGATGATCCTTGCCTCACTTACCTGCATCAGTGGATGCATGAGCGATAATTCAAACGCAGACAGCTCGCGAACAGACAGCTCCCCAGCGGGGGTATGGTATGTTCAGACAACAATGAGCGATAGCATCAATGACTCAGGAAGTGATATCCGCACCCAAATGTCCGGACGACAGCTTGTCGTACTGGAAGAGACTGGCCACGGAGAATTCCGGCTACACGACTGCACCGCTAATTTCACGCCAATAACACTCAACCAACAGGCTTCACAGTTGCGCGGCGCCTATTCACTGACCGATAAGACTGCGACTTCACCTTACAGCGAATCGGGCTCTCTGAGCATCACTCTGGATGAAGGCATGATGCACGGACAATACAAGCACTTCGACAGAAATTTCGATGGCTCGTGGGACAGTGAACAAACAGCCTATTTCGAAGGACATAAGGTCACCGCGGCGGAGACCCTGGAAGCACTCAGTCAGGCTGAGATTGATGCAATACTCAGTGGCGAGGCAAACCGCTCGGCAGCGACTGTCCCTCAGGGGGCAACTTGCACCGGCATCGCAAGCGTGACGACCGATGGCACGATCAGAGCAAGACCAACATCCCAGGCCGTTGCAGATCTGTTAAGGCCGGAGCGGCAACCCGACCTTTTCGTTGCTTCAGAAGGTGGGCGCTGATTTAGTCAGCCCCCTGAACCTCCATCGAATCAACATTCTGGAAACCACGCGGTAACTTGTTACCACGGCGCCCACGCTCTCCCTGGTAATGTTCAAGATCTGAGAACTTGAGTTTCAGGTGACGCTTACCGGCATGAACCAGCAGGGTATCCCCTTCTTTGAAAGCAAGCGTGGCAACCATCAGCTCTTCTCTGGCGGCCGCCCGGGTGCCGTTGATGTTGATCATCTTGTTGCCTTTACCGCGCGCCATCTGTGGGAGATCAGCCGCAGGGAAGACCAGCATCCGCCCTTCATTACTCACCGCGGCAATCCAGCTCTTATCCGGCTCGTCGATCAGTGTTGGTGGCAACACTTTCGCGTTGGTCGGCACAGTAACCAGTGTCTTACCGGCTTTGTTCTTGCTCTGCATGTCAGCGAGCGTACCGATAAAGCCATAGCCCGCGTCGGTACTTAGCAGGTAGCGGTCATCGTCTTTGCCCATCAATGCATTCGTGAACAGACTGCCTGCCGGAGGGTTCAGCTTGCCAGTTAACGGCTCACCCTGACCCCGTGCTGAAGGCAGTGTATGCGCCTGCAAACTGTACGATCGGCCAGTGTTATCAAGGAAGATCACACTCTGATTCGATTTACCTTTGGCCGACGTGAGGAAGGCATCACCGGCTTTGTAGCTCAGGTTTGCACCATCAACGTCATGACCCTTGGCGGCGCGGACCCAACCTTTCTGCGACAGTACCACCGTAACCGGATCGGCAGACACCAGCTCGGTCTCGCTGAAGGCTCTCGCCTCGGCACGGGTAACCACCGGAGAACGACGTTCATCGCCATACTGCTCCGCATCGGCAGTGAGTTCTTTCTTAATCAGAGTTTTCATACGACGTTCAGAACCCAGAGTTTTCTCGAGCATGTCGCGCTCTTTCTCCAGCTCATCCTGTTCGCCACGGATCTTCATTTCTTCGAGCTTGGCCAGATGACGAAGCTTTAACTCAAGAATGGCTTCGGCCTGAATATCTGAAATACCAAAGCGTTCCATCAGCACCGGCTTTGGTTTGTCTTCAGTGCGGATAATATCGATCACTTCGTCGATGTTCAGGAAGGCAACCAACAAACCTTCAAGGATATGCAAACGCGCCAGTACTTTATCCAGGCGATGCTGCAAGCGACGACGCACCGTACCGGTACGGTATTCCAGCCACTCACTGAGCATGGTTTTAAGATCTTTGACCTGCGGGCGACCATCAAGACCGATCACGTTCATATTAACGCGATAGTTCTTCTCAAGGTCAGTCGTCGCAAACAGATGCGCCATCACTGCGGCGGTATCAACCCGGTTGGACTTAGGCACGATCACCAATCTAGTCGGGTTTTCGTGATCTGACTCGTCACGTAAATCCGTTACGAGCGGCAGCTTCTTAGCCTGCATCTGAGCGGCGATCTGCTCAAGAATCTTGGCGCCAGACACCTGATGCGGCAGCGCCGTAATGACGATATCACCGTCTTCAAGAGTGTAGACCGCGCGCATTTTGACGCTGCCTTTACCCGTGCGGTACATCTTCTTGAGATCTTCGCGTGGGGTAATGATCTCGGCTTCTGTCGGGAAGTCCGGCGCCATGACATGCTCACACAGAGCATCAATATCGGCTTTCGGTTCATCCAGCAGGCGAATACATGCCGAGGTCACTTCGCGGACATTATGCGGCGGAATATCCGTCGCCATGCCCACCGCGATACCGGTCGTACCGTTGAGCATCACTGTCGGCAGACGTGCTGGCAGTGTTGCAGGCTCGTCCATGGTGCCATCAAAGTTCGGCTGCCACTCGACCGTACCCTGACCAAGCTCGCTCAGAAGCACATCAGCAAACTGTGACAACTTAGCTTCGGTATAACGCATCGCAGCAAAGGACTTCGGATCGTCCGGCGCACCCCAGTTACCCTGACCATCGACCAGCGGATAACGGTATGAGAACGGCTGAGCCATCAGCACCATGGCTTCATAACAGGCGCTGTCGCCATGTGGGTGATACTTACCCAACACGTCACCGACAGTACGGGCCGATTTTTTGTACTTAGCCGTAGACTTCAGGCCAAGTTCGCTCATGGCATAAATGATCCGGCGCTGTACCGGCTTCATACCATCGCCCACATGAGGCAGTGCGCGATCAAGAATGACGTACATGGAGTAATTCAGGTACGCATTCTCGGTGTATTGTTTGAGTGACTGACGTTCAACGCCATCATCGGTATAACTGATCTGATCCGTCATAGTATCCGGTTGTCTGCTCGAGGCCCGTCACAGGGCCGTGTTTAAAATATTCTGCTTCTGACTTAACAATTAAACTGCGTTTAGGACTACGTTTCGGAATAGTGCCTGAGGAAATCGTCCGCCGCCATAGGCCGGCCGTACAGGTATCCTTGCAACCATTCGCAGCCAAGGTGTCTCAGGGTCTCGCCCTGCTCTTCATTTTCAACGCCCTCAGCCACCACTTCAATGTTCAGGCTATCGGCCATGGCCACTATCGCGCGGGCGATCTCGTAGTCGTTTTCCTGATCGTGAATGTTACGCACGAACGACCGGTCGATTTTCAACACACTGACGGGCATCTCTTTTAGCTTGCTCAACGAAGAGTATCCGGTACCAAAATCATCAATTGAAAACTCGACACCCAGCGCCCGAAGCTGGTGAATCTGGTTGTTCACCTCGGTCATGCCCGACATCATTAACGATTCGGTCACTTCGAGCTCCAGCCAAGCGGGCTCGAAACCGGTTTCTTTCATAATGGTTTCAACCGTTTCGGCGAAGCGACTGTTGATCTGCATGGCCGACACATTGACGGCAATTTTCTCAAGTTTCATTCCCTGCTGACGCCAACTCATGAACTCAGCGCATGCGCGTCGTAACACCCAGAAACCGAGTTCCCGGATCAGGCCACTGCTTTCTGCCAATGGAATAAATTCATGCGGAGAAACCTGGCCGCGTAATTCATGAGGCCAGCGGATCAGTGTTTCGACCCGGCGAGGGACTCGCTCTCCGGGCCGGAACTGCCCCTGAAACTCGAGGCTGAACTCTTCATTCTCAACCGCATCTCTCAAGTCCTGCTCCAGCGACAACTGACTGCTCTTATGAGCCGACAGTTCCTGTGAATAGATGCAGCTGCGATTGCGCCCGAGCGCTTTTGCGTGATGCAGTGCGGCATCAGCATGTACTAGCAGAATATCACTGTTGTCCCCATGCTCAGGGGCCAGTGCAATCCCTGCGCTGGCATTGATACTGAGCAAATGGCCCTGCAACTGATATGCACGTGCTAAAGCTTCGAGAAGCTGTGTGCACTTGCTCTCAACGTAGGCTTTATCCGCCTGCGTCAGTACGACGACAAATTCATCGCCACTCAAGCGGGCGCAGATATCACTATCTCGCAGATTACTGCTCAAGCGGTGAGCAACGTCACGTAGCAGCAGATCACCGACCGTATGGCCCAGCGCATCGTTCACTTCACGGAAACGGTCAAGGTCGATGAAAATTACCGCCAGCGACTCATCATTGCGCTTTGCCATCTGCAGCGCAAAGGTCAGTTTTTCATGCAGCAGCGCTCTGTTGGCAAGCCCGGTCAGAATGTCATGACGCGCCTGATACTCAAGTTTCTTCTGCTTTTCGCGGGTTTCCGTAATGTCACGGCATGTAAGAAGCACACCGACACACTCCTGAGTGTCACTGAACAGCGGCTGGCGGTTTATCTCGAGCAGTACCTGTTCACCATCCGGCCCAAGCAACCATTCTTCTGAGCGTATCGCACTGCGTCGCTCAATGGCTTCAACATCGCGCTGGCGCATCCGCTTAGCACTCTGCACATCGAAGAAGTCGGTATCACGCTGACCTTTAATTTCATCAGCCGGACGACCAAGAAAACGACTACCCGGCCCATTACACAGGCGATAGACGCCGCGCCGGTCTTTGTAGAACACCATCTCAGGCAGCGCCCCGAAAATGTTGCCGAACAAGGCGGTATGCGCACCCAGCTGACGATCACTGCGCGCGCGTAGCTGGCGCTGCTGAAGCAACAGCAGCACAGTGAATACTGAAATCATGGCCAGCAGTAATACGGCCAGAATCAGATCAAACGGCTCAGCAGCAATCCCATCAGCCATAGCAGGCAAGGGTGCCAGCAGCGCACTGCCGGCTATTGTGCTGGAAACAGTGGAGCGGTGAAAAATCAGAGAATCTCAACCTCGTTGCCGTGCGTCTCTAACCATTCCTTACGGTCAGAGGAGCGCTTCTTCGCCAACAGCATATCCATCATTTCATTGGTGCCATCCCCCGGCTCCAGCGACAGCTGGACGAGACGTCGGGTATTCGGGTCCATCGTGGTTTCACGTAACTGCATCGGGTTCATTTCACCCAGACCTTTAAAGCGCTGGACGTTCACTTTGCCACGCTTATTTTCGGCTTTAATGCGTTCAAGAACGCCCTGCTTTTCACCTTCGTCTAACGCGTAGTAGACATCTTTACCGACGTCGATCCGGTACAGCGGCGGCATCGCGACATAGACGTGGCCATCCGCCACCAGCTTGCGGAAGTGACGCACAAACAACGCGCACAGCAGGGTCGCGATATGCAGACCATCGGAGTCTGCGTCGGCGAGAATACAGATCTTGCCGTAACGCAGGCCATCAAGGTTATCTGATGCTGGGTCAATCCCAAGAGCAACGGCGATATCGTGTACTTCCTGCGATGCCAGAATTTCTCCTGACTCCACTTCCCAGGTATTCAGAATCTTACCGCGCAGCGGCATGATGGCCTGAAACTCGCGATCACGGGCCTGCTTGGCAGAACCACCCGCCGAATCACCTTCCACCAGAAAGAGTTCCGTACGTTCGCTGTCCTGACCGGTACAGTCGGCCAGCTTGCCCGGCAAAGCTGGACCCTGAGTAATTTTCTTACGTGCGACTTTCTTGGATTTGCGCAAACGCGACTGCGCACTGGAAATCGCCAGCTCAGCCAGACGTTCGGCATCCGCGGTATTTTCATTCAGCCAAAGCGCGAAGGCATCTTTCACTACGCCCGAGATAAAAGCTGAGGCTTCACGAGAAGACAGGCGCTCTTTGGTCTGACCCGCAAACTGAGGGTCGGCTAACTTGGCAGACAAAACATATGAGCAGCGCTCCCAGAGATCATCTGGTGTCAGCTTGATCCCGCGCGGCAACAGGTTGCGGAATTCGCAGAACTCACGCAACGCGTCGAGCAAGCCAGAACGGAAGCCATTCACATGAGTACCGCCCTGCGCGGTCGGGATCAGGTTAACGTAACTTTCCTGCAACAGCTCTCCGCCTTCAGGCAGCCAGAGCACGGCCCAGTCGACACCTTCAGTATCGCCGCTCATTGCGCCTGTGAAGGGCTCTTCGGGGATCGCTTCCCAGCCAGTTGTCGATACTTTGAGGTAATCTTTCAGACCATCTTCGTAATACCACTCAGCACTGTCTTCAGCGTTCGGGGCATTGAACTTGATACGCAGTCCCGGGCAGAGAACCGCTTTAGCACGCAGGTTGTGCTTGAGTCGTGCGACAGAAAACTTGGGAGTATCAAAGTATTGAGGGTCCGGTAAAAAGCGAACGCTGGTACCGGTGCGTTTCTTACCACAGGTGTCGACCACCTGAAGATCAATCGCTTTATAACCGTCTTTAAAGCCAATGCGCTGGACCTGACCGTCGCGCCAGATGGTTACTTCGAGCACCTGCGACAGGGCATTCACGACAGAAACACCGACACCGTGCAGACCACCGGAGAACTGGTAATTGTCATTACTGAACTTACCCCCGGCATGTAACTGGGTAAGAATCAGTTCAACGCCCGAAATACCATGTTCAGGGTGAATATCCGTTGGCATACCACGACCGTCATCAAGCACAGTCATTGAGCCATCTTCGTGCAGCGTCACTTCGATCTTGCTGGCGTGACCTGCGAGAGCTTCGTCCACCGAGTTATCAATCACTTCCTGCGCCAGGTGATTCGGGCGGGTAGTTTCGGTGTACATGCCCGGACGCTTACGGACCGGGTCCAGACCACTCAGGACTTCAATCGATGAGGCGGTGTATTGCTTTGACATCTGTTCCCCTGTCAAACCATGAATTGCAGTAATGTCCGGAGTATACCGGGGCGTGGGGGAGTCTGCCTACCAGAGGCGACTCAAGTGCCCCAGCATCTGAGGTACCCGATCAATAAAATGCTGGAAACTATGATCACCGCCGCCTTCCAGCCAGGCCGGGCATTCGCGATACAGCTCAGCAGCATGCCGGTAATCGAGAGTTTCATCGCCTGTCTGCAATAGCAGCAGCAGATTCTGAGGATTCTGAACAACTGGCGTATTGAGCGCTTCAAGCTGATGCAGGTGCGCTTGTTCGAGTAGCAGCGTTTCGCCCGTATGGTAGTGAGTGTGCTCGCCGAGGTAATGCCTGAACAATTCGAACGGCCTGACCGCGGGGTTGATCAATACGGCAGGAACATCGTGCTTTTCGGCTAAAAAGGTCGCGTAAAAGCCACCCAACGAACTGCCGACAATCCAGACCCGGTCATGCTTCTCACGCAATTCCGCCAAGGCCTGCTCGGCGAGTGCAATGGCATCCTGAGGAGCGAAGTGGATAAAAGGGGCATTAATGGAACCGAGTTCGGGATGTTCACGGAACAGAGCCATCATCTGCTGGGCCTTCTCAGATGCAGGTGAGCTGAGAAAACCGTGGAGATAAAGGCAGCCGCTGTTTTGCACAGAGGCTGGAATCAGCATATCAATATCCTGTCTGGGTACGATCTACCGCAAAGGATACATTGCTCAGGCGTTCAACGCCCGTGCTGATGCGCCCATCTTTGTGCAGCTCTAACCAGCGGAAACCCGGTGCAGCTTCATCAAGACTGAAGCCACTGGTCTGCGGCTCAAACTGTATACAGGTTGAGGGCGTGGACATCAGGCGCACGCCATTCACGTAACCATCGCAGCTCTGATGCACGTGGCCCCAGAGCACACCTTTCGCGTTGTCATGAGTACTGAGAATATCCATCAGCGCCTGACGGTTGCGCAAACCGATGTTGTCCATCCACTCGCTGTTCATCGGGATCGGATGATGATGCAGACAAACGAGCGAATGCAGGTCATCCCGCTCCGTCAGAGCACGTTCGAGCATATCCAACTCCTCCTGCCTGAGCTGGCCAAACACAGCACCTTCCACCTGAGAGTCGAGCATCACAATCTGCCAGTGTTCGCTGCGGATCACCTTATGCAGATGATCCCGCTCGCGTCCGACTTTCTCCAGATTACGGGGTTCGTCATGATTTCCGGGAAGCCAGAAGACAGGGGCACCGAAGCGGGCCATGGCATCGTCCAGCAGGCGGTAGGATTGTTCGCTGCCATCCTGAGACAGGTCGCCTGTGACAAGCATGGCATCAGCCTGAAACGGAAACGCATCCAACTGAGACAAAACGGCGTGCATACTGTCGTACGTGGGTACGCCCAGCAGCTTACCACCGATATCCCCGAAGAGATGGGTATCGGTCACCTGCACGATGCGCAATGTCTCGGCGGATGTCAGTTGGAACACGTTGGCCTCAGTGTGAATTTCAGTGGGCTGAGACTATATACTAGACGTCTGTCGAAGCCCCGAACGGAAACCCATCACATATCGGAATATACGGGCCAATATACGAAAAAAGTACCAGCCCAGGCCAGAGTGGCCCGGCTCAACACACTTAATTAAAAGGTCGGCGTAAAACTGAAAGGCTGCTCGACATGCCCGTGCTGCAGACAGTGCTCGAGCCAGTCGGCAAGAAACTTATTCAGCTGAATTTTTTCATCGGGCATGCGCATCTGAGGATTGGGGTATTGATACCGCCCCTCAAATTTATGCTGGTTCTGGTAACTCAGCACCTCGGCCATGCTGGCGTCGTGGTACAGGCGCACATTCATGGAAGGAGGAGTGACCCACTCCGGGCTCAAGCCCTCCTGCTGTACGGTCAGCATCGTGGTGTATGGCTGCACCTCGTCGATCCTGATCCGCACCCGGGCACTCTGATCACCCATCCCTGTGATCGCAAACGTGCGCTCACCGCCTTCGTCGGTCTCAGGCAGCAAGCGAAGGAATCGCAGGTAATTCGACTCGGCAACGGAAGCCATTTCCTGCAGGTCAGGGACGTAGCGTTTACGGCGCAAGCGTTCTCTCCGGAGTAAATATCAAAGACACAACACCTTAGCAGGACGCATGAAGATTTTCCTGATCAGCGCCACTACCGGCAATGTCAGACATGACTGAAGACGCCCTCAAAAGAGCGCATGTGTCGTCCTGAACGCTGCCTTTAAGCAGTCACTGAGGCGTGATTAATCTTCAGCCATTGTAACGCCATAATGGTCGCCGCGTTGTTGATGGTGCCATCCTCCACACCGCGATAGGCATCGTCAAACGGCACCACAAATGCACGGATGTCTTCATGTTCGTCATCAAGACCATGCAGCCCGCCCATGCCTTCACTGTCGATCAGTCCACAGAAAATCGCGACCTTTTCGCTGGTACCGCCTGGGGACACCCAGTAATTGCACACAGGAATCAGGCGGGTGGGCACGGTGCCAGCCTCTTCTTCGGATTCACGCAAGGCGACGTCCTCAGGCGTTTCGCCCTCTTCCACCATGCCCGCGACCAGCTCAATCAGCCAGGGAGAACGTTCATCCTCAAGCGCCCCGACGCGAAACTGCTCAAGCAGCACCACTGCATCTTTTTTGGGATCAAACAGCAGGACACAGACCGCCTGCCCGCGCTCGAAAAGCTCACGAGTGAACGGCCCCATCCATTCGCCGTTAAAGCGTTTATGGCGAAGGGTGAGCTTTTCCATGCGGAAGAACCCCTGATATGCGACTTCTTTTGCCTCCACGACGACATCGGCGGCTGTCATGGGCGATGGGAAAACGGACATGCTTGACCTATCTATATATCTATACAAGAATATTCGAATAAACACCGGCAATACTGACTGTTCGCTCAGTAGCAACAAAGGTGAAACTGAAAGCCGGATAATTTCTGTTAGACTTGGTGCACCTCCGGAAATTCCAGGGGCACCTGAGAGCATTTTATACCTTCTCCTGGGAAAGGCACCTTTATGAAAAAACTGCTTACTCTGACATCTGCAATCCTGTTGCCATCGGCCGTTATTGCTGCAGATCTCAGCACCATATACGACATGGCCGCCAGCAACGACCCACAAATTGCTGCTGCCCGCGCCAGTCGCGAAGCAGATGCATACAACGTCATGATCGCCCGCGGCGCTCTGCTGCCACAGGCAGAAGCCAGCTACACGCACACTAATGTCGAAATCGAAATCGACGGTGTAAACGGACTGGTCACTGATTACGAACTCGGCGCATTCTCGGTTACCGCCGGAATGTCACTGTTCAACCTGAACAGCTGGTACACCTACAAGGCAGCTCGCGCTGGTAACGACAACGGCATTTACGAGCTGCAAATGGCCGAACAGCAACTGCTGCTTCGTACGGCGGAAGCCTACTTCAACGTCCTGCGTGCCGAAGACAACCTGTCGACTGCCGATGCTGAACTGAAAGCCGTGCAACGCTCACTGGAGCAAACTAAGCAGCGCTATGACGTCGGCCTGACTGCGATTACCGATGTTCATTCGGCGCAAGCCGCTTACGATCTGAGTTATGCCAACCTGCTGGGCCAGCAGGCAAACCGCCAGATTCAGTACGAAACGCTTGAGCAGCTGACAGGCCAGACCATCAGTGATGTTGCCGCGTTGAAAGGCTCGGTGGACATGAATCGTCCAGAGCCTGCCGACCCGAACGCCTGGGTTACTTCCGGCATGGATAAATTCCCGGGCCTGCGCATGGTGGACTCACAACTTGAAGCCGCTCGCCTGCAACGCAACGCCGCACGTGCAGCGCACCTGCCTACCGTAGAAGTTTTTGCTAACTATGAAGACGGCGATCAGGCCACAACCATCACCGAAGATCCTGCTAGCGCCACCCGAACCGCTTATGGCATCAAGGTATCAGTACCTCTGCTGGCCGGTGGTTCTCTGTATGCTCAGACCAAACAGGCTGCTCTGAATTACGCTGCCGCTGACTATCTGCTTGAGAACGAACGACGCACAGTTCGTCAGAATATCCGTACTCTGTACCTGCAGGTCCAGAATGATGTTCTGAACATCAAGGCACGCCAGCAGTCGATCCGCTCTGCACGTAGTGCACTGGATGCGACCCAGACAGGGTACAAAGTCGGTACCCGCAATATTGTTGAAGTGCTCGACGCACAGCAGCAGCTGTACGGTGCAGAGCGTGACTACGCAAACGCGCGTTATGACTACATCATCAACCTGCTGACCCTGAAGTACTACGCAGGCACGCTGAACGAAGGCGACATCAATATGCTGAATGGCTGGCTGCAAGGCTGAACAGCTTTCAGCAAAACACCAATCAGCGTGAAAAAAGGGGCCTTGGCCCCTTTTTTTGTGTCCGTTTACTTTCCCCAATGAAGACGGGGCGTCTGCCCCCTGTTATCCCGCGCCGCCACTGCTATAATCGCCAGTCTTTGAATTCGCGCAAACCACAGGAATTATCACCGTGAGTGAGAGCCGCCATAACATCAAAACCTTCCAGGGCCTTATCGCTGCCCTGCAGGAATACTGGTCCGAGCAGGGCTGTGTGATCAATCAACCGCTCGATATGGAAGTCGGTGCCGGTACCTTCCACACCGCTACCTTCCTGCGTGCTATTGGCCCTGAAAACTGGGCATCTGCCTATGTTCAGCCAAGCCGCCGCCCGACCGATGGCCGTTATGGTGAGAACCCGAACCGTCTGCAGCACTACTACCAGTTCCAGGTGGTTCTGAAACCTAATCCGGTAAACATTCAGGAACTCTACCTCGATTCGCTGCGTGCAATGGGCGTTGATCCTCTGGTGCACGACATCCGCTTCGTTGAAGACAACTGGGAATCTCCAACGCTGGGCGCCTGGGGTCTGGGTTGGGAAGTCTGGCTGAACGGTATGGAAGTCACTCAGTTCACGTACTTCCAGCAAGTGGGCGGCCTTGAGTGCTTCCCGGTGACTGGCGAAATCACCTATGGTCTTGAGCGTATCGCCATGTACCTGCAGGAAGTCGATTCTGTTTACGATCTGGTCTGGACCTACGGCCCGGACGGCAAAGCCGTGACTTACGGCGATGTATTCCACCAGAACGAAGTCGAGCAGTCGGCGTACAACTTTGAACACGCGGACGTAGACTTTTTGTTCACTGCGTTTGATCAGTACGAAAAAGACTGCGCTCGCCTGATTGATGCTGGCTTGCCTCTGCCAGCCTACGAGCAGGTTCTGAAGGCATCACATACCTTCAACCTCCTCGATGCCCGTGGCGCCATCTCTGTGACCGAGCGTCAGGGCTATATCCTCCGCGTCCGCACTCTGGCGCGCTCAGTTGCACAGGCGTACTTCAACAGCCGTGCAGAACTGGGCTTCCCGCTGGCTGAAGAAGCCAACCGTGCTGATGTGCTCGCCAAGTATCAGGCCGAAAAAGCCGACCGCGAAGCAAAAGCTGCCGCTCAGGAGGAGAAGTAAAATGAGCCAGTCTAATAAAGATTTTCTGGTAGAGCTCGGTACCGAAGAGCTGCCACCAACGGCGTTAAAGTCGCTGTCTGACGCTTTCACTACTGGTGTTGAAGCCGGCCTGAAAGAAGCTGGCCTGAGCCACGGAAACGTCGTCAGCTACGCTGCTCCACGTCGCCTCGCCATCACGATTGAAGCACTCCAGTGCGAACAGGCCGATAAAGAAGAAACTCTCTACGGCCCTCCGGCGAACATTGCCTTTGATGCCGACGGTAACCCAACAAAAGCGGCTGTAGGCTTTGCCTCACGGGCAGGCGCTGATGCCTCTGAACTTCAGACGGCACCCGAGTCACACGGCAAAAATGCCGGTAAGCTGATGCTGCAACGCACCATCAAAGGCCAGCAGACTACCGAACTTCTCGCCGGCATCATTCAGACCAGTCTCGATAAGCTGCCAATTCCTAAGCGTATGCGCTGGGGTGCATCACGTGTTGAATTCGTACGTCCGGTACAGTGGCTGGTCATGCTGCTGGGTGATGCGGTAGTTGATGGCGAAGTGCTGGGCCTGAAAGCCGGTAATACCAGCCGTGGCCACCGTTTCCATGCACCGGGCGAGATCGTGATTGCCAACCCAATGGCGTATCAGGAAACCTTGCGTAGCGCCTATGTGATGGCCAGCTTTGCAGAGCGCTCAGCCCTGATCAAAGAACAGGTCACAGCTGAAGGAAAAAACCTCGGTGGCGAAGCCATTATTGATGAGGACCTGCTCGACGAAGTGACCGCACTCAACGAGTGGCCTGTCGCTCTGGCTGGCTCATTCGACGAAGACTTCCTGCGCGTTCCGCCAGAAGCACTGGTGTCTTCTATGAAAGAGCATCAAAAATACTTCCACGTGATGAAAGATGGCAAACTGCTGCCTAACTTCATCACGGTATCAAACATCGAGTCGAAAGACCCTGCGCAGGTGATCTCAGGTAACGAGAAAGTGATCCGTCCACGTCTGGCCGATGCTGCCTTCTTCTGGGATACCGACCGTAAGCAGAAACTGGAAAGCCGTTTCGCCAAGCTCGAGAACGTCGTCTGGGTAAACAAACTCGGTTCCGTTGCTGATAAAGCCCGCCGCATTGGCGCACTGGCAGCCCGCATCGCTGGCGAAACCGGTGGCGATAAAGCACTGGTTGAGCGTGCAGCGCAGCTGTGTAAGAACGACCTCGTATCCAACATGGTGTTTGAGTTCACCGACCTGCAAGGTCTCGCCGGTAAATACTACGCGGAACACGATGGCGAGCACGCCGATGTTGCAGCCGCCATGGTTGAACAGTACATGCCTGCGTTTGCGGGTGATGAACTGCCGGCAACACAGACCGGTACTCTGATTGCACTGGCCGACCGTCTCGACAGCCTTGTCGGTCTGTTTGGCTTAGGTCAGATCCCAACGGGCTCCAAAGACCCGTTCGCACTGCGTCGTGCGTCTCTGGGTGTGCTGCGTATTCTGGTTGAGAAAGAGATCAATATTGATCTGGCGACTCTGATTGATTACGCACTTGAAGGCGACTGGAAAACGGCACCGAAGGCCGATACCAAAGCCACCCTGATCGAATACATGCTGGATCGTTTCAGCGCCTGGTACGCGGATGAGAACATCCCGACTGGCGTATTCCAGGCAGTACGCGCTCTGGGCGTTACCAATGCACTGGATGTGAACCGTCGCGTTAAGGCCGTGTTCGAATTCAGCAAGCTCGATGCTGCCGAATCACTGGCTGCCGCGAACAAGCGTGTATCCAACATCCTCGCCAAGAACGGCGGCGATGCCGTCGAAGCCAAAGTTAACGGCGAGCTGCTTTCACAGAACGAAGAGCAGGTACTGGCCCGCGAAATCGCAGCCAAGCATCAGGCGCTCGAGCCCCTGATGGCCAAAGGCGATTACGCCGCCGCCCTGAACGAACTGGCTGGCCTGCGTACCGCAGTGGATGCTTTCTTCGATAACGTTATGGTCATGGCCGATGACGAAGCCGTGAAAAACAACCGTCTCGCACTGCTGAAGCAACTGCAAGGGCTGTTTATCGGTATCGCGGATATTTCGGTGTTGTAAGGCTGATACCTTGACCAAGAAAAGCCCGCCAGGCATGTCTGCTCGGCGGGCTTTTTTGTTTATTAAACAGACATATGTCACAGCTTGACTATGGTTTGGTACGGCTCAGATTGTTACACTCAGGTCAATTCAGGATCACTTGCAATGGACTATGTTTAAGCGCCTCTTTGCCTCTCATAAAAATCCCTACGTTCCCGGTCTGGACAATCCAGAGCGCGTGTCTGTATCCATTGCTGGCTGCAAGCTGGATATCACGCTGCCACCGCACTATTCCTCAGCCGGTTTCGACGCTGATGTCGAGCCGAAGGATATTCCTAATATCTACGAACGCTCCATTTACGACTACGGCCACGAATACGAAGATAATAAGTTCAGCTACGCCAACTGTATTCGTCGGAATTGGGAGTTTTTCGGCCCAATCTGGAAGTTTGATTCCATTGGAATGACTGATTTTCAGGTCACATCATTAAGAGTTGATTGCCTTCCAGAAGGAATGAGCTGTTTCAATCCAGCTACTTTAGAGCAAGTAGTCATGCGCTATTTGTATGAAACAGGCCCAGCAATGCCTGATTTCGGGCGGAAGCTTGCGCCTGTAAACTGGCGGGTCGAGAGCAAACAGGGCAACCCATGGATCTTGTTTGAGCAGCACAAAGACCTCCCGGCAGACAAGCCTGAAGAGCACGAAGACTCTAATTTTAAAGCCTTCGCAGTGACTGCCCTGGATGATCATTACATCTTATTTTTACGCTTTATTAATTTTGGAAGCATGCCGGTTGCAGAATCAATAGAGGCTGCGAGCAAAGTCCGGGATCTGGTTGTCGGTAGCATTCACTGGCAACTGAGTGATCACGCCGAAAAGCGAAAGCAGGAGGTCAGGTCCAAGTACCCCAATGCCTCTATTAGCCCGGAGCGCCAGCCTGCAACCTGGAAGTATCCCGCCAAATGGCGTGAAGGGGTTGCAAGCCAGGGCGAAACACGCGCCATCATTCTAGAACCAGGCGACCCAGCACCCGAATTCCATATTTAACCATTACACGGAGAGTAGTTATGTCAGTTACTAAAGCAGGATACGCTCAGATATTCAGCAGCCATGAATCTGGAATCGCACACAATGTGCATATTCCGGAAAGTCAGAAAGCATCGTGGGAGACAATCAAGAACTCCCACGTCGGTAACTACTATGAAACCACATTACTAAGGGCGGTATTGCGCCTTGCCGTTGGCGATAAAACGGTCGCTCCCAAAGCGAGCATAGGTGCATTCAGCTTCTCGTATACGACCAGTGCTGATCGGAAAGATATATTCATCAACCTGATCAGCTTTAAAAACGACGCTCATATTTCAGCCAGAACCCCGGGTATTTACAAGCCAAGATGGGAGGGTGATAGCTGGGAAGTTTCTGAAAGTTCAAGCCCATCTACCGCGATGGATTTAGATCACGCTTGGTCAAATAATGCTCATGTTGCTGCTATTTCAGGAGAGTTCGAAAACAAAGAGCGGGCTGGGCGAATGATGGGTGTTCATATTGAAAAAGCCTACATAAAAGGCAGTAACGCACTCTCAGATGCTCGCCAGCGAGGCAACCATTATTCCCTGTTCTGGCTGAACAACGAATTCACCAGCAAAGAGCATGTTCAAAGCCTTGTATCAATGATCCAGCAAGCGCAAAAGCAGAGCAAGAGTATGAAGTGGCTGATTCATGGGGAAGGCTGTGGCACATTCGTACAGGCACTACGCTTTATCAAAGCGAACCCGGTTGCCAGCGATATCATCACTGCGCAGAAAGGCATGGCCAATCAGGATGTTTTCTTTTCCAATCCTCGTGGACGTCACACCAGTAAAAAAGATCTGGAAGCTATCTGTAAGTCCGTCGGTATGAGTTTTGTCGATGTAAACCTCAATAAGAACGACGTTTTACATAATCCAGATGCTCGCAATGATGCTCTGAAAGAAATTGGCAAAGCGGCAGGTGCGGTTGCTTTCACCGGTGCTGGCGCTCACTTTGCGGGTGAAGCCGGTGTCGAAAGTGTGCAGAAACTTGTCGAGCTGGCGGCTTCAAGCCCAGCAGGCTTAGGTTCTGCACTGGCTATTGCCGGTGGCGTCGTCGTTATTGCTGGTAAAGCCGCCAGCCTATGCGGAATGGCACGCAACCTCAAAGGTGCAATGTCCTCGACCTTCGGTTCTGGCAACCAGAATTGGGCTTCCTGAATGATCACAATAAAAAAGCCCGGCCATTAACAATGGCCGGGCTTTTTTGTTTACAACGTACTTAAATTATTCCGCTTTATGCCCGACTCCAGCTGGGTAACCGCGTCGGATTTCTTTCATATGAATGCGTCCCTCAATTGGATCATCGCTGTGATCCTGCCATTGCATCCACTGCGTCAGCGAAATAGAAAGCTGCAATGAATAATCCAGTGAAATCCAGCTGCTGCGTCCGCTGTCATAAGCCGGTACGCCATCGCCCATCACGTTAACTGGGCCAGAGCCTGTTTCAACCGTCATATTAAATGGCTCAGCTGCTGGCGTATTGGCGAAGTAAATACTGTCTATTTCAGCAAAGCCGATACCGTTATTCACTGTTGCATCAGCACCACTGCGATCTTTACCAATAGCCGGGTTAGCCGCATTTGGCGTGACACATTCTTTGGTCAGAGATGAGAACTGCGAGAGAAGTGGCGGTGTCACCAGATTTTTGTCTGGTACAGAAGCCGTTCCATGACAGGACATACATGAGCTGTTGGCATTATCCGCAGGGCCATTTAAGCGATAATTACAGCCCAGATGCCCCATTTGCTTCATGACGTCATCACCACCGTATTTATTCAGCTCATCAACGGTATCCCAAAAAATAACTTCCTGTTTAAAGCCATTTTTCTTCACGTCGACCGGATGGTTATACGCAAGCTGACCTTCTGGTGGTGTGTCGTTACCCCACATAACACCCAGCAGAGCAATACGCTGCCACGGGTCTGCTACATCCGCCTTACGCTGACCGTCAGCAACGAAGGTACCGAACACCCACTCAGTACCTTTGGCACGACTGTCTTTTACAGCAAAGTCGAATTGCAGCAAGGTCACGTCACCCCACTCGGTAGTACTGCGAGGGCACTGCTCGCTCTCTTCAATCAACGTACACTCTTTACCGTTAGCAGGTGTGCAACTGCAGAACGTTGGATCTGAGATATTGGCATTCCAGCTCGGAAGATTCTCCATCACTGGCAGCACATCAGGGCTGAGCGTATTGAAAAGCGGCTTACCGATTACCGCGCCTTCGTCAAAGCTGACGTCGTCCTGCGGAATTTTCGCGGTGCCGTCGGCCTGCCACACTGTTCCCAATGTATAAGCTGCCGTGGCATTGAAGAAACCCACCGCCCACATGGTGCTTTGCTTATCGCCTTGGGGTGTTGAGAACGTTACCGGCGCCTCTCGTGTCAGGCCGTGTGTGAACTCGCGTCCGCTCATGGCATCGTAGGTCTGGAATGGAATGTTGTACCAGGGACGAACCTTGTTATTACACACGTCCCAGTCTTCCGCATCTTTCTGGTTAACGTTGCCCTCCTGAATATATTTCATCACCAGCCAACCGTAGTCGTACGCCAGCTTAGCTTTCTCTTCCTGAGACGTACCTTCGTCGAATAGCGCATCAAATTTGCTGTCACGCCATTTCTGACTTGCCGCATCGTCCACCGGGGAGCGCGGGAAATCATCCGACAGCTGATACACAGGGCCTGTCCAGTCAGCCGGGGGAACGTTGCTGGTTTTCTGACCGACCCATTGATCCTGAAATGCCGGGTCCTGCCAGTAACTTGGGTAAGTGCCTGTACAGGTTCCATTCCTGGTTGAATCGGTGGTTGCTACGCTTTCTTTCGGGGATTCTCCGCAAGCTGCCAGCATCAATGCTGAGCCACATACGGTCGCTGCCATAAGCCGTTTTATCATTGTTATATCCATATCCATCGTCCTTAATTGTGATGGGAAGTGTTGGGAAACCCAGATTAGCAGAGGTGTCTTGATGGATACCTGAGATTTCAGGCATGTCAGGTGTCGGGATATGACAGTGGCGACAGTAGTACGCCCCTCCCTCCCGTGTGGCCGCCAGTGTCTAATGCCACCGAAGCCTGACGACTTCCGTTATACTCGGGCTTTATTTTCCAACAGCCCGGAGCCCCTCTATGCAACTCATCATCCTCGACCGCGATGGCGTTCTGAATCAGGATTCCGATGCGTACGTTAAGTCCGTTGATGAGTGGCTGCCGATCCCGGGCAGCGCAGAAGCCGTAGGTAAACTCTGCAAGGCCGACTTCACTGTTGCTGTCGCAACGAACCAGAGTGGTCTGGCACGCGGCTATTTTTCTCAGGCTGATCTTGATGCCATGCACGACAAAATGACGGGGCTCGCTGCGGCTGAGGGCGGTGAGTTTGCTCATATCGCGTTTTGCCCGCATGGCCCGGACGATGGCTGCGACTGCCGCAAGCCACTGCCTGGTTTAATTCATCAGATCGAAGATGCGCTTAAGGTCTCGGCAGAAGGTGCCTGGATAGTCGGTGACTCGATACGCGATCTGGAGGCTGGAGCTGCAGCAGGATGCAAAACTGCGCTTGTAAGAACCGGCAAAGGCGAGAAAAGTGAGTACAAACTCACCTCTCACCCCACGTTGGCTGATGCCCCCGTATTTGAGGACCTGGCCACGTTTGTTGATTGGCTTATCGCCCAGCAACCTTAGTTGCTCACCGGCTCCCACGGTAAGGTGCCGGGCGCAGCCTCGATAAAGTTTAGGTACTGCTCAAGGTGATCCACCAGGTCGCGGATGACTTCCTCTTTGCTGCACCCAAACAAATCGTAACCCAGCGAACCATGACTCAGGTGAACATCGGCACGCCAGAAGGTCGCCGACTTTGCGCCCGCTGGCCGATAATCCGGCGCGTCATGCTCGGTGGCTTTGACCTGATAAAAGAACTCATCAACGCCCTCTCTCACGAGAGACATGGAGACTTCCCCCGTCGCGCCACTGACACGCACATCCCAACCGTGAGAACGTAGCTCTTCACTGACTTCTTCCAGCGCGGGCGTAACAACGCCCTCAATGTATTTCTCGACTTTGTTAGCACCGGGGAATTTCATCATACCATTCAGGCGCTTGCGCCAGTCTCCGCCATTGCTGTGCGGGCGAACTGGGGTAATCGCATTGATAGAGCCCTCACGATGACCTTCGATGACCAATGCCCGCCAGAGCCCGGCAACGGCCAGCAGCATGATGATCCCGAATGGTAATGCACTCACGATGGTCATGGTCTGCAATGCACTTAAACCGCCAGCCAACAACAAGGCCGCCGCTATGCCCCCTTCAAGGAAAGCCCAGAACACTCGTTGCCAGACCGGAGTCTCTAGTAAACCACCCGACGCCAGTGAGTCGACCACCAGAGAACCCGAGTCGGATGAGGTGACAAAGAAGGTAATGATCAGGAAGACGGTGATGATCGAAAGGAAAAACGACATCGGCAGGCGATCATAAAACTCAAACAGTGCCACCGCATGATTGGACTGAACCTCGCCGATTAACGCCTCTTTGCCCTGCTCCATAATCAGGTGCAATGCCGTATCGCCAAAGATAGCGAACCACAGGAATGTAAACAGCGTCGGTACCGCCAGGACACCAAACACGAACTGACGAATCGTACGTCCGCGGCTGATCTTAGCGATAAAGAGGCCGACAAAAGGCGCCCAGGCAATCGTCCAGGCGAAGATAAACAGCGTCCAGTTACCAATCCAGTCACTGTGTGTGTAGGCCTGCATGTTAAAGGTGCGCTCGACAACGCCGCCCAGATAGGCACCGGTGTTCTGCAACAGGGTATTAAGAATATGAACGCTCGGACCTACGGCGAAAACAACGGCCATAAGAAAAACTGCCAGCCCCATGTTCAGCATCGACAGGTTCTTAATGCCCTTATCCATACCCGCAACCACCGAAGCCGTCGCAGCCAGAGTAATCACAGCAATGGCGATCACCTGAACAGTCGTGCTCACCGGTATCGCTGGCCAGAGATAATTGATGCCTGCATTGATCTGAGATACCGACAGCCCCAGCGTCGTTGCCAGGCCAAACATAGTCCCCAGCACCGCGAACGTATCGACGATATGCCCGGCCCAGCCATGAATGCGATCACCAATGAGTGGGTACAACGCTGAACGCACAGATAAGGGAAGGCCATGCCTGTAGGCGAAGTAAGCCAGCACTAACCCCATCAGGCCGTAGATCCCCCAGATATGGAGACCCCAGTGGAAATAGGCAATCTGCATGGCTTCTTTTGCCGCGGGCACAGTCTCTGCGGCACCGGCCGGAGGCGTCGAATAATGAAGTACGGGCTCAGCCACACCAAAGAACAGCAGTGCGATACCGTAGCCTGCTGAGAACAACATTGCGAACCAGGCCGGAAACGAATACTCGGGTTCCGCATGATCAGAACCCAATCGGATGTTGCCCCAACTGCTGAAGCCAACCACAAGAATAAAAATCAGAAAGATCGCCACCGCTAACATGTAGAACCAGCCAAACGTCTGGGTAATCCAGCCCAGCATACTGCTGAACAGATTGCCCGCTGCTTCTGGGTTACTGACCGTGCCGATAATCAACAGAGCCGCGGCAATAATGGTGGGGACAGCAACAGGCATAAGTAACGTTGCCTGAAGGCCTTTTCGTTCGAGATTCATTCAACACTCCGGTTTGTATGGTCCAGCGCACCCCGTCTCAGCGCGGCGTGCCTCTATAACCCTGACAAAGCCAGAGCCAGATAGCAAATCGCTACTTTTCAGAAGGCGGCTTTCGCCGTACTCTGAATACAGTGCTAGTCACACTCCGAAGGGGTAAACGATTGCCTGAGACCACCGCTCGCTCTACATCACTCGCCGCCTGCCGCACCATCGTTTTTATGGCCTGGATGACCTTCCTCACCCTGATCTGGATTCTTCCCGCTCTGATTATTTCGCCATTAATGGACCTGCCTGCCCGGCACCGTCTTATTGGCCGACCTTTCTGCATCGCCTGCGTCTGGTCTGCACGCCTGATTCTGGGCCTGCGTTGGAACGTCATCTACGAGGGCGAACTCCCCGCCCGGCCTTCGATTATTATGGCTAAGCACCAAAGCAGTTGGGAAACCTTTATGCTGCCCGCACTATTGCCGCCGCAGGTTCAGGTCATCAAAAAAGAGCTGACGCGTATTCCGATCTTTGGCTGGTACCTCGCCATGATGGGCCCTATTACGATCGACCGGACACAACGCACGACAGCGCTCAAAGATCTCGTTAAGCAGGGAACACAACGCCTGAACAATGGCGTTCATGTACTGATATTCCCCGAAGGAAGCCGTGTCCCCGCAGGCGCACGCAAAGCGTTTTCTAAGGGGGGCAGTATGCTCGCCAGCCGCGTCAAGGCACCCGTGATTCCGGTTGCCCATAACGCCGGAGACTTCTGGCCGAACCACCACTGGATACGCTACCCAGGCACAATTACTGTCGTTATAGGTGCTCCGCTCGATAGTAAAGACTTACCAACTAAGTTTCTTCATCAGCAATGTGAAGAGTGGATCAATAATCGCGTCGACGAGATTTCTGCAACGCCTTTTCAGGGTACTGTGATTACTGAACTCACCAGCGGAAAACGATTCTGATAACTGCAACACTCTGCATGATATGATCATTGCCGCTATTACCGGGGGATTCACAGGGGGGACACTATGGTGATTGAAGTGGGTGGTATTTTTGGCATTCTGATTCTGGTTGGCGATATCTACGCCATCCTTAACACCGTGCAGGCACGCACCACATTGGGCGTAAAAGCGGCCTGGATTGCAGCAATCCTGCTACTGCCTGTCGCAGGCCTGATTGCATGGTATTTCTTTGGTCCTCGTGAACCCAAGGTCAGCTGACCAACTCAGGGTTCTGTTAAGGTTTTTACACAGACAGCGGCTTAACTATCGCCGCTGTCTGAGCTGGAGCTGGCACTTGGTGTACCCGAGCCGCCTGCATCCTTAAGTGCGCGCTCTTTACCCGCAGCTTCTTCAGCACGTTTTTCCACTTCCTCGACCAAGCGAACATTGGCGTTCGGTGCCTTGCCCTGCTTGTCTTCACCAAAGTAAATAGTCTGGTGTGGGAATGGAATCTCGATATTCCGCTCATCAAAGGCAATCTTCATCCGGCGGTTAAACTCACGGCCTACGTTCCATTGCTGGATCGGCTTAGTCTTGATCCGCGCCTTAATCATCACGGCACTGTCAGCAAACTGGTCGACACCCAGCACCTCAAGGGGCTCAAGAATCAGATCTTCGAAGTCTTTGTCTGAACGCAGGTCTTCATCAACCTCGCGCATAATCGCAACGACTTCGTCTGTATTCTCACGATACGCTACGCCCACATCCATCAGGTAGTAGCTGAAGTCTTTGGTCAGGTTCGAGATGATCGATACTTCACCGAATGGAATCGTGTGCACAGTACCGTCCAGGTCACGCATCTGAATCTTGCGCAGCGTGATCTTTTCTACCAGACCAAAATGATCATTGATCTTGATGACGTCACCAATTTGCAGCAGATCCTCAAACACCACTGTCAGCCCGGTCAGGAAATCCTTCACCAGAGTCTGAGCACCAAAGCCCACAGCAATACCCAGAACACCAGCACCAGCCAGTAACGGCATAATGTTGATACCTATTTCAGAGAGAATCACCATCACCGAGAGAAGCGACAGCGTGATTAGCAGAATATTGCGAATGATTGGAGTGATAGTCTGGAAGCGCGAGCTGTTCAGTCGTTCGTGACGGAACATCAACGACTCCAATAAGGCATTGGTACCCTCCCAGATGGAAGCAAACACCAGCCCGGCAACTGAAACCGACAGCACGGTGCCCAACAGACTCCCCAGCCCTGTCATGCTCTCCTCACCAAAGTACACAGCTGCGACATCGAGAGCCGCATAGCCAACAAGAATCAGGCCCACGGCATAACCGATAGCTCGTTGTATCGTGAAGATTGAGCTGAAGCGCTCTTTATCCCAATGTAAACGTCTACGCAGACGGCTCATGCGTTTATCTAAGAACCGGCTCAGATACCCGTTCAGGAAGATACCCAGAAGAACCAGCAACGTCGTCACACCAAACGCCAGCACATCGCCCACAATGTTCTCAGGCAGGCCATAGCTATCTGTCAGCGCCATAAATTCACTCAGCACGCCTGAACCTGTATCGTCCAGACCAAAAACTGAAGCCAGCTCGGGCTCTGGCTCTGGTTCTGCCTGTAACATCAGTTCCAGCTTCTGAATCAGATCCTGCCGCTCTGTTTCACTCTCCAGCGTGCCAATCAGATTCTTAACGGCCTCACGATCAACCGCCTGACCATCGCTCGTGCCCCCGGATGATGCAGGAGAAGCAGGTACACTCCAGACCAAAGATGACGACAGTAATAACAGGCACGCAGCCAGTAAACGCATAGTTTTCTCCAACAAAATTATGAAGTTATCGACCAGAAAATCCGCGCTGGGTTCAGCCTGAGTGGCCATATTGCCGCTAGTCTCAGGCTATTAAGTCATTGTGGCACTGCTGCCATCTTGGCTATAACTGGTACGAGACTTTAACTATCTGCGCAGGAGAAGGCCATGAGTACCACCGCCGATATCAGCATGTCCCAGACAGAATCGACCAATGGCATTGAAGTCCGCCGCATGGACTTCAGCTTTGATCAGGTCGACACCATGGACTGGTACCGTGGCAATCCGATCCTTACTGCCTTCATAGCGGTACTCTCAGGTACCTTCCCGCCGGGCGAGCAGATGTTTATAGAGTCTGTGCGCAACTACAAAGACCGTGTGACTGATCCGCAGCTATTAGAGAACGTCAAAGACTTCACCCGCCAGGAAGCCCACCACACGAATCAGCACAAACTCGCCAATGAGAAGCTGGAATCGCTGGGCTGGAAAGCGCAGAAGATCGAAAAGCGTGTCGAAAAGGCCATCGCATTACTCAATGCCAAACGTTCAAAACGGGAACGTCTGGCGGCGACAGTGTGCCTTGAGCACATCACTGCAATTGTGGCTGAGTATGTACTTACTCACCCCAAACAGCTTGAGGGGATGCACCCTTCCATTAAATATATGATGATCTGGCACGCCATCGAAGAGATCGAACATAAGTCCGTCGCGTTTGATGTGTACATGGCCACCGGCGGTCAGCGTAAGACTCTGCTGCGTATCATGCGCGCCATTGCGGTACTGTTTCCCACCCTCACCATTGGCCGCACCATCTACCTTCTGTGGGCCGCTCGACGGATGCCCAGCTGGGTTCAGATCAAGGAAGCCTGGGGCATGCTCTTTGGTGAAGACGGCATGTTCACCTGCATCAAAGCGCCATTCAAAGATTTCTATCGCGAAGACTTCCACCCTGAAGACCACGACAATCGTGCATTGGTCGAAAAGTGGAAAGCCGAAATTGAAGCGTACCGGGCTGGCTAAGCACGGGTTAACAGTCAGGCCAGCCAGACGACAGCCGAGCTTATTCCAGAAAGAACTTCGCCCGCTGCAGGTACGCCTGCCGATCAGAGAGGCCGTTATAGCCGCCGTTGACCCTGCGGGTAATACCCAACAGATCATCCTGATCGGCCTTTTCCTGCAGGTGCCGGGTTTCCCAGAACCAGAGACTCACCTTTAACGCATGCTCAGGGGTGGACAGTAATTCTGGCCAATCCGGCTGCGACGTATCTATCCCAGCGTACTCTGCGTACTGCTCGTAGTTATAACGTCCTGTCAGCTGAATTAACCCACGACCCTTAAAGCGAACACCGTCACCGGGTTGGGTATTGCCCAGATCAGAGCGCCCTTCGTAAGCCTGTCCAGAAGCCAGCTCTTCGGTATAGAAGAGCGACAGACTCTCGTGTCCGATCTGAGCGAGAAAGTGCGCCAGGCGGCGAGCACCAGAAACACACCCTGTCTGTTCAGCGGCAGTCTGCATCAGCGGAAAATAGGTTTCGATCTTTGATAAAGGTGCGGTCGGCATAACTGCTGCCAGGCAATCACTGGAAAACGCCTTCGGCTGCAGGCCTTTCAAAGTACGTAACGTGCGACCGTTAGGGTCGACCCGTCCATCAGGGCGATTAAGCCCCACTGCCCCACGCTGAAAAGCATCAATCACACTGATGGTTGCCGGGCCAATCAGGCCGTCAACTACTAAAGGATTCTCCGGGCTGAGAGCCTGATTCAACGCCGCCTGCACGATACGTACATCAGACTTCATATTTACGCCGCCAGCGCCAACACTGCACTGAATGCACATACGACAACTCCTTTGCTTTAAAAACCCGTTCAGCGGCCATACAGGCCCGCCTGCTTGCCTTCATCATTACTGAGGACGGCGATTTTCTCAATGGCTGAGGCATGTCCTCACGCGCCACTGCGGACGTTGTGGGTTCATCTTATTTCCTGAATATACCTCGGAGCATGACAATGAGCCGAATAGGCTCTATTATTCGGCTCATACTATGAGCCGAATAAAGTATATAATCAGCTCATCGGCAAGTATTGATACAACAGTGAGCAGGCAATGAATCAACGCTGGATATGGCAGAACAGCCAATGGACCGAATTCTACTGGGACAACGATGTTCTTCAGCCGCTGCTGCGCGAGTGCCACAAACGCATTGGTCTGCTACAAGGCAAACAAAGTGTCAGCAGTAACTCCGAAGACCAGGCATTGGACACACTGCTGCAGAACCTTCTGGCATCATCTGCCATCGAGGGCGAAGAGCTGAATGCAAGCTCCGTGCGTTCCTCGCTGGCACGACATCTTGGTATCAGCGAAGCGGAGCCCTACCCCGTCAGTGATCGCTCGGAAGGGTTGGCTGAACTATTAATAGATGCGCTCACGAATCTGGATTCACCCCTCACGCAGGAACGTCTGTGTTACTGGCAGAAACTTCTCTTCCCTGAGTCCGTGTTATCAATCACTCAGAAAATCAGAGTCGGACAGCTAAGAGGCCCGGAACCTATGCAAGTTGTCAGCGGCCGCCTTGATCGCCAGAAAGTGCATTTCGAAGCGCCGCCCAGAGATGGCCTTGAGTCACAACTCCAACACTTTTGTGACTGGTTTAACCAAGGCGCTGATTGTCAGGACACTGACCCGCTTCTGCGAGCTGCCACTGCACACCTCTGGTTTGTCACCCTGCACCCATTCGACGACGGCAACGGCCGCCTGACCCGCGCTATTACCGATATGGCCTTGGCTCAGTCAGATTCACAGAGCGTTCGCTTGTTCGCGATGTCGGTAGCAATACTTGATATGCGCTCAGAATATTACAACGCTCTTGAGACGGCTCAATGGCACCGCGACGACGAACGGGGATCAGACATCACCGAATGGTGTCAGTGGTTCCTCAAAACCTTACTGACCTCAGTCAACAACGCCATAAACCAGATTGACCGCACAATCGTCAAAGCCAGGTTCTGGCAGACTTTTCGTGATATGCCACTGTCTGCCGAACAACGTAGGGTGCTGAACCGCCTGTTAGATGGCGGGCCCAAAGGATTCGAACATGGTATCAGTGCGGCTCAGTACCAGAAAGTCGCCAAGGTAAGTAAAGCCACTGCCACCAGGCATCTTGCTGACCTTGTGGCAAAAGGGTGTATTCAGAGGTTACCCGAGGGCGGGAGGAGTACGAGATATCAAATAGCCGTATCACTTTCGTAGAGATCGATAGGACACTACTGGGGAAAGATATAGCTGTATCAATAGGAATACCGAAATGAACAGCAACATCCCAATAAAACCTCCGACGTTTAATACAAAGAAAAGACCGGCCCAGCATAGCCAGTAAATAGCCCCGATAGGGAAAGGCAAGTCGTACCCAGAGGCATAAGCAAGTTTACAGTGAGGGCACCTGACTCCCCCGCCTTGCTTCCAGCGGAAGTTCAGCGCTCCAATTCTATTACGCATGCTGTGTTTGCAGCGGACGCATCTCCCGAAACTTATTTCCATTTTTTATACTTTCCTTACTGAACAAAAAGCCCCGACTGACACATATCAGCCGGGGCTTTTTTAGAGGTTTTTATCGTATCGACTTTCCCTGTGTTCCACGTGGAACACAAAGGGACAGAGCGGATCAGAAGTCCAGGTTGGCTACGTTCAAGGCGTTCGCTTCGATAAAGGCTCGACGTGGCTCTACATCATCGCCCATCAGTGTCGTGAACATCTTGTCAGCGCCAATGGCATCTTCGATGCTGACCTGAAGCATGCGACGGGTCTCTGGGTCCATGGTGGTTTCCCAAAGCTGCTCAGGGTTCATCTCACCCAGACCTTTATAGCGCTGGATGTTGAAGCCTTTCTGAGCCTCATGAAGTAGCCACTTAACCGCGTCCCAGAAGTCATTGATCATGTGAACGCGCTCGCCACGCTGGATGTAGGCACCCTCTTCCAGGGTCTCAGCCAGCTTCTCGCTCATGCTCGCGAGCTTGTTGTAACCATTGCCACCAAAGAAGTCGACATCGAGGATGTAGTCACGTGCCATACCGTGGGTGATCACTTTTACGTCGACGTTGTAGTTGTCACGCTCTGGATCTTTAACCGTCGCAACTTCGAAGTGTGAGCCACTACGGCCTGCATCCGGGAGCTGTTCACGCAGCTTACCAACCCATTCATTCATGGCAGCTTCGCTGGTCATCATATCGGTGGTAACACGTGGCAGAGTCAGCATCAGGTGCAGAATCTCTTTACGCACAACGTTCGACATACGATCGACCGTCTCTTGTGCAGAGCGATACTGATCAACGATCTGGGCAAACGCCTCGTCAGAGATCGCTGGGGCGCCCTCAGAAGGGTGCAGAGCGGCTTTCTCGAGTGCTATATGAGTGAGATAGCTCTCCATCGCTTCTTCGTCTTTTATGTACTGCTCCTGCTTACCACGCTTAATCTTGTACAGTGGCGGCTGAGCGATGTAGACGTGACCACGCTCAATGATTTCAGGCATCTGACGGAAGAAGAAGGTCAACAGCAGCGTACGGATGTGCGCACCATCGACGTCAGCATCCGTCATGATAATAATACGGTGATAGCGCAACTTATCCGGATCAAACTCTTCACGACCGATACCACAGCCCAGTGCAGTAATCAGTGTGCCGACTTCGGCAGAAGACAGCATCTTGTCGAAGCGGGCTTTTTCTACGTTAAGGATCTTACCTTTGAGTGGCAAAATAGCTTGAGTCCGGCGGTCACGGCCCTGCTTTGCAGAACCACCCGCAGAGTCACCCTCCACCAGGTACACTTCGGAGAGTGCCGGGTCTTTTTCCTGACAGTCTGCCAGCTTACCCGGCAGACCTGCGATATCGAGCGCGCCCTTACGACGGGTCATCTCACGAGCTTTACGCGCCGCTTCACGTGCGCGGGCCGCGTCAATCATTTTGCCAACAAGCTCTTTCGCCTGTTGCGGGTTTTCCAGAAGGAAGTCCTGGAACTGACGCCCCATTTCCTGCTCAACGGCAGGCTTAACTTCACTGGAGACCAGCTTATCTTTGGTCTGTGAACTGAACTTAGGATCAGGCACTTTCACCGAAATAATCGCCGTGAGACCCTCACGAGCGTCATCACCTGTGGTCGATACCTTGGCTTTCTTATCCAGGCCTTCCTGAGTGATATAAGAGTTCAGAGAGCGTGTCAGCGCGGCGCGGAAGCCCGCGAGGTGCGTACCACCGTCACGCTGTGGAATATTGTTGGTATAGCAGTGAATGCTTTCCTGGAAACCGTCGTTCCACTGCATTGCAACTTCGACACCGATGCCATCGTCGCGCTGCTCAGTTAAAAAGTGGAAGACTTCGCTGACGGGTGTTTTGCCTTCGTTCAGGAAGCCAACAAACGAGCCCAGACCACCTTCAAATTCAAAAATATCTTCTTTATCAGAGCGCTCATCCTTCATATGGATCCGCACACCTGAGTTCAAAAACGACAGTTCACGCAGGCGCTTTGCCAAATAGTCGTAGCTGAATTCGGTCTTGGTGAAGGTCTCTTTCGACGGCAGGAAGGTAATCGCTGTACCCGTAGTGTCAGATACACCGACTTCTTTCAATGGGTAATCAGGCACACCATGCGTGTATTCCTGCTCGTACAGCTTACCGCCGCGTCGAATGGTCAACTTCAGCTTCTCAGACAGCGCGTTTACTACCGAGACACCTACACCGTGCAGGCCGCCGGATACCTTGTAGGAGTTGTCATCGAACTTACCGCCCGCGTGGAGTACCGTCAGAATAACCTCTGCAGCCGATACGCCCTCTTCCGGGTGAAGCTCGGTAGGAATACCACGACCGTTATCGGAGACCGTGATTGAGTTGTCCTGATGGATAACAACCTCAACTGTGTCACAGTGACCAGCCAACGCCTCGTCAATGGAGTTATCGACCACCTCGAACACCATATGGTGGAGGCCGGTACCGTCATCGGTATCGCCGATATACATCCCTGGACGCTTCCGTACCGCATCGAGGCCTTTAAGAACCTTAATACTGGACGAATCGTAACTCTGATCACTCATTCGGTGCATTCCTCTAATTTGCCATGTTCCACGTGGAACACTTTACTGGCGACTGGCTGCCAGACATCGGTTAGTTTTTCTTTGTCGATGCTGGTTATAAAGACCTGACATTTTAAATCTTCCAGCAGCTTGCATAAAGCAAAACGGTGCTTTTCGTCGAGCTCTGACGCAAGATCATCCACAAGATAGATAGTCCGGCGCCCACTCTCCTGCTGGAAGAGCGATCCCTGCGCAATCTTAAGCGCTGAGACCACTGTTTTCTGTTGCCCCCGAGACAAAATCTCAGAAGCCGGTTGTTTGTCGCACTTAATGCGAAGCTCGGCCCTGTGAGGACCTGACTGGGTATATCCGAGCGTCATATCACGCTCTTGCTGACGGCTCAAAACGTCCGCCAGGCGAGAGTCTTTCTCCCACCCCGGATAGTAAGCCAGTGTGACAGATATTGAAGGATCTAGCTCGTTCAATATTCGCTCAAATTCTGGCTTAAAGCGCTTAAGGTACGCCTGGCGTTCATTATCGATGTGCTCAGCGGCCTCAATAAAGCCAGCGTTCCAGACATCCAGCCACTCTTCTTCCTTCTGCTTCAGTACGGCGTTTCTCTGTTTGAGATGCTTTCTGAAGGTTTTCCACTGTTCCATGAAACTTTGTTCCACGTGGAACACACCCCAATCAATAAACGCCCTGCGCTCTTCCGGCGAACCCGAAAGCAACTTAAAGGTATTCGGCTCAATGATCTGAACCGGCAACCAATGCGCTGCTTCAGCCTGGCTTGTCAGAACAGAACCATTCAACTTAAGAAGATGGTCCCCTGCCTTCAAACGCAGAGATTCCATTTCGCATGCACCCATATCCGGATCTTCAATAGAAAAACGCATTTCCATCCGATCATTATCGTGGGCAAGCACATGCTTAAGCTGATTAGTACGGAATGACTTACCGGAGGCCATTACAGCAATTCCTTCAAGAATGCTGGTTTTGCCGGAGCCGTTATCTCCGTAAATGAAATTGACGTGGGGATGGGGATCAAAGATCAGTGGCTGCAGATTACGCACACCACTGATCCTGAGATGCCTGACTGGCATAAATCAGAAACGCCTGAGACTACAGACGCATCGGCATAACAACGTACATAGCGTCAGAGCTGTCTGGCTCTTCAATCAATGCGCTGCTGTTTGCATCCGACAGTGTGAACTTAACCTGTTCGGTTGAAATAACGCCAAGAACATCCTGAAGGTAAGAAACGTTGAAGCCGATCTCAAGCGCATCGCCCTGATACTCAACCGCTGTCGTCTCTTCGGCTTCTTCCTGCTCTGGGTTATTCGCGAATACCTGAAGCGTATCGGTACCCAGCACCAGGCGAACACCACGATACTTTTCATTAGAAAGAATCGCAGTACGGTTAAACACCTGACGCAGATCTGTACGATCAGCCAGAACCACGTTATTACCGCCCTTAGGAATCACACGGCTGTAATCCGGGAACTTACCGTCGACCAGTTTCGAAGTGAAGGTAAACTCTTCAGTCTGAGCACGCAGATGGTTGGCACTCAGCGACAGGCTTACGCTGGCTTCTGGATCAGTCAGCAGTTTCGCCATCTCCAGAACACCTTTACGCGGCAGAATGATCTGACGTGTTTCAGACAGACCAGAGACTTCTGTAACACAGGTCGCCAGACGGTGGCCGTCGGTAGCAACAGCGCGCAGACTGTCAGCGGTAACTTCCATCAGCATACCGTTCAGGTAGTAACGAACGTCCTGCTGCGCCATGGCAAAGCTTGAGCGATCAATAATATGACGCAGGCTGGCTTGTGGCAGAGAGAAAGACTGCTCGTCGGCAATCGCATCCACGTTCGGGAATTCCGTCGCAGGCAGAGTAGAAAGCGTGAAGCGCGAACGACCTGAGCGAACATTAACGCGCGCTTCATCCTGTTCGATCTCAATCTGAGCGCCATCCGGCAGAGAGCGACAGATATCCATCAGCTTTTTCGCTGGAACCGTAATCGAACCTTCCTGGCCGACTTCATCAAGAGTGACCCGGCCTACCAGCTCAACTTCAAGGTCGGTACCTGTGAGCGACAGCTGCTGACCTTCAATTTCAAGCAGTACGTTTGAAAGTACTGGCAGAGTCTGACGCTTTTCTACAACACCTGCTACCAATTGCAGTGGGCGCAGAAGGGCTTCCCTGGATATTACGAATTTCATGGTTCTCCACTCGGTCCGGAGCCTGAGCTAACAGGCGTTAGGTTGTCAGTAAGCGCAGCAGGTTCTTATAATCTTCCCGCACATCAGCACTGGATTCCTGCAATTCTTTAATCTTGCGGCACGCATGCAAGACCGTTGTATGGTCCCGGCCGCCAAACAATTCGCCTATCTCAGGCAAACTGTGATTTGTCAGTTCTTTGCTCAATGCCATGGCGACCTGACGAGGTCGCGCGATCGAGCGTGTACGGCGCTTAGATAATAAATCAGACATCTTGATTTTGTAATACTCTGCGACCGTACGTTGAATATTTTCAATGCTGACCTGTTTATCCTGGAGCGCTAACAAGTCTTTCAGCGACTCCTTAATAAAAGGTAGAGTGATTTCACTGCCAGTGAACTGAGCATTTGCAGCGACACGCTTCAGTGCCCCTTCCAGCTCACGCACATTAGAACGAATTTTCTGAGCAATAAAGAAAGCAGCATCATCCGGAAGATTCATCCCTGTCTGCTCGGCCTTCTTCATCAGAATCGCCACACGCGTTTCAAGTTCAGGTGGTTCAACCGCTACCGTCAGACCCCAGCCGAAACGTGACTTCAGACGTTCTTCCAGACCCGCGATCTCTTTCGGATACCGATCACAGGTCAGAATCATCTGCTGACCACCTTCTAATAAGGCATTAAAGGTATGGAAGAACTCTTCCTGCGAGCGCTCTTTGCCTGCAAAGAACTGAATATCATCAATCAGCAAGGCATCGAGGCTACGGTAAAAACGCTTAAATTCGTTAATCGCACCCAACTGGAGTGCTTTCACCATATCCTGAACAAAACGCTCTGAGTGCACGTAAAGTACACGGGCGTTCTTGTTCTTGGTTTGTAAGTAGTTACCAACCGCGTGCATCAAGTGGGTCTTACCCAGACCAACACCACCATATATAAAGAGTGGGTTGTACGAGCCACCAGGATTATCAGACACCTGCTTCGCAGCGGCATGCGCCAGCTGGTTCGACTTACCTTCTACAAAGGTATCGAAAGTGAAGTTCTGATTAAGAAAGCTCTGATGCTGCAAGCCACCTTCAACCTGCACCTTTCTTTTAGGTGGCGGAGTCGGTGCAACCGGCGCGGGCTCAGTTACCGGATCAACCACCGCAAGTTCAGCAGCTGACGGGCCAGGATCTTCAGCAAACGCCATAGGTTCAGCACTGTAAGAGCCGCCCAATGGCGCAGTTTCTATCTTAGATGCGGGTTCTCGCGGCGCGGCAAAGCTCATCGTATCGTCTTTTATAGAACGAGGCTCTGGGCGAGGCGGCGGTGTCGTCGGACGCTGAAACATAGGACGGGACTCACCCGCGACTATATTAACGTGCGTGAGCAAGCCGCCATTAAGATCTGAGATGATTTCCTGAATACGTTGAAGGTACTTATCTCTTACCCAGTCTTTTACAAACCGGTTAGGCGCACTCAGGACGAGCTGTCCATTATCAGCGCTGGCGGTCAGAGGACGAATCCATGTGTTGTATTGCTGTGCGGGTAACTCGTGCTGCAGATACCCCAGGCAGTCTTCCCACAAACCCGTCACATGCACCTCTGAATCCTGACGTCGAAATGAATAGCTATAAAGAAGACGGACATACTACCCGAGGAAGTGCTGGTTATCCACAGAAATACGTCATTCTGATGAACAAAGTTACCACCTGACCTGTGGATAAGTCTCTTAACAGCTTGTCTTTTAAGGGGTGAATGAAATTGTGAACAACTCGCGATCCGGTCATCACTGTGTATAACCCATGGTTTCGTCCACCAGATGAACCCAACTTCCGGACAGTCTTTACCTCGTTTATCCGCAGACTTATTTCTAGTCTAATCCATTGAAAATAATAGAGTTTTTTGAGTTATCAACAGAATTAAGCGCTCGTTTTAATAATAACTTCAGATTTCTTCTCTTCTTCATCAAACATCATCAGTACTTAAAACATAAATATTCATCAGAATGACCGGTCTTCACGTTTTTCAGAAAGTTCATAAACAAAGCGATCTCAGCGTTGCGTTAAGTGTTTCTTTTGCATACAATTCCCGGCCCTAAAAATTGCCCTGATTATCTGGGCCTGTTCACACTGACTGGGTGATGATATGAAACGTACATTTCAACCAAGCGTACTGAAGCGCAAGCGTACTCATGGTTTCCGTGCCCGCATGGCAACCAAAAACGGCCGTCAGGTTCTGGCACGTCGTCGCGCTAAAGGCCGTCACAGCCTCGCTGCTTAATTGCTGTAACTTATCTGCGCAGAGAGAAGTATGCCGGACCATTGCTTCCGTAAAGACTTACGGCTGCTGAGACCGGCAGAATTCAAACGTGTTTTCGATAACACAGCTCTGCGCGGTAGCACGCCTCACCTTCTGGTACTGGCTGCTCCCAACGAACTGAACCGACCTCGTGTCGGTTTTGTTCTGGCGAAAAAACAGCTCAAGCTAGCGGTAGATCGCAACCGGGTTAAACGCCTGGTACGCGAATCTTTCCGACAGCATCAGCATGATCTCGCCAGCCATGACTTTGTCATTTTGGCACGTTCGGGAATCGTTCAGCTGGACAATCAGCAGATTCGTGAGATGATCGACAGCCTCTGGTTCAGACTGAAGAAACCCCATGGCAAACACCAAGGCAGAAAACGCAAACCGCGGCGTTAATCCTGTAGCCAGGATAGCCCTGACGCTGATTTCTGTATATCGGTATGCCATCAGTCCGATGCTTCCCAGTCGTTGTCGATACTACCCCACTTGTTCCTCATACGCTGAAGAAGCCATCCGTCGTTACGGAATCCTTCGTGGAGGCTGGTTAGCACTTCGTCGTATTGGCCGTTGTCACCCATGGGGTGGTCACGGTGTCGATCTGGTACCAGATCTGGAAACACACACTCATTCAACTCATTGTTGCCAACGGAAACCCTGATCATGGATATCCGCCGTTTAGTCATTTATGCAGGACTTGCGATCTCCTCTTATATGCTGATTCTTGCCTGGAATCAGGATTACGGAACTGAGAACGTTACGACCCCAGTTGCTGAAACCAGCAACGAATCAGCACCAGATTTTGGTTCTGATACCCCAGACACTTCCGATGCCGTAGATGCAGACGTACCGGATGTCAGTGATCAACCAGCGGTCAGCGCAGCTGATATGCCTGAAGTTGCCCCACCGACGGGTGACGTCATCACAGTGCAGACCGATGTTCTCAACGTAGAGATCAATCCTAAGGGCGGTCAGGTTGTTTCGGTTCGTTTACCTCAGTATTCAAAGTCGATTAAACAAAAAGACGTTCCATTTACCTTGCTTGAAAACAGCAACAGTCGTCTCTTTATCGCACAAAGCGGCCTGGTTGGACGTGACGGCATCGACAAAAACAACGGTGCGCTGTACAGCACGGAAAATACTGAATACACGCTGAACGAAGGCGAAGACACACTCGAAGTTGTGCTGACTCACCAGTCTGAAAAAGCGTACGTAGAAAAAATCTTCACCTTCACGCGCGGTGAATACCTGATGGATGTGCGCTACAAAGTACGCAACATCTCGCAGGAGCCATGGCAGGGTGCGTTTTATGCACAGCTGAAGCGCGACGGTTCTGATGACCCTTCTCAGTCAAGCAGCATGGGTATGCAGGCGTATCTGGGTGCCGCATTGACCACCAGTGAAGAGCGTTACCAGAAAGTAGGTTTTGATGACCTCGAAGAAGGCAAATTCAAAAGTGTTGAAGAAGGTGGCTGGGCTGCCATTCTGCAACACTACTTCGTATCTGCGTGGATTCCTGCACAGGATCAGCAGCACACCTACAACGGTCGTTACGTGAAAGGAAACTACATCTTTGGTTTCTACGATAACTCCGTTAGCGTGGCTCCGGGTGAAACCGCGACCATGGGTGCTCAGCTCTATACAGGCCCTAAGATTCAGGATCGTCTGGAAGAAATCGCACCAAACCTGAGCCTGGTGATCGACTACGGCATCCTCTGGTGGGTAGCGCAGCCGCTGTTCTGGTTGCTGGATAACATCCACGACTTCGTTGGTAACTGGGGTGTTGCCATTATCCTGCTGACTGTTCTGATTAAACTTGTGTTCTTCAAGCTGTCGGCGATGTCGTACCGTTCAATGGCGAATATGCGCAAAGTTGCACCGAAAATGGCGGAAATCAAAGAGCGCTACGGTGATAACCGCGAGAAACTTGGTCAGGAGATGATGAAGCTCTACAAGACCGAGAAGATCAATCCACTCAGTGGTTGTTTGCCGATCCTGGTTCAGATGCCAGTATTCATCGCGCTGTATTGGGTGCTGATGGAATCGGTAGAACTGCGTCAGGCGCCTTTCTTCCTCTGGATTGAAGACTTGTCGATCAAAGATCCGCTGTTCATCCTGCCATTACTGATGGGCGCATCTATGTTCATCCAGTTCAAGCTGAACCCAACACCGCCAGACCCGATGCAGGCGCGTGTTATGCAGCTGATGCCAGTGATCTTCACAGTATTCTTCCTGTGGTTCCCTGCAGGTCTGGTACTGTACTGGGTAGTGAACAACGTACTCTCGATTGCACAGCAGTACGTCATTACCAAACAGATTGAGAAGAGCTGACGCTCTGACCAATCTTAAAAAGGCGCTGCGGCGCCTTTTTTGTTGCCTTAAAATGGGCGCATTTACACACGACACTCCGATGTCATGATGGTCTTAGAGAGATAAGGACTATCAAGAAACAAAAGGCCAGACCATGACCCAGGTACACCAGGACACCATTACAGCCATCGCAACTGCCCCGGGGCGCGGCGGTGTCGGCATTATTCGCGTGTCAGGTGAAAAGGCCAGGTATGTGGCAAGCGCCATTCTGGGTTATGAACCAAAACCCCGTTACGCACATTACGGACCCTTTAAGGCCGCTGATGGCACTGTGCTTGATGAAGGTATCGCCCTCTTCTTCCCGAATCCGAATTCCTTTACTGGCGAAGATGTGCTCGAACTTCAGGGCCACGGTGGGCCTGTGGTGCTCGATCTGCTCTTGAAGGAAGTCGTGGCACTTGGGTGTCGGATGGCCCGCCCCGGCGAATTTTCAGAGCGCGCTTTCTTAAACGATAAACTGGATCTGGCTCAGGCTGAAGCCATCGCCGACCTGATCGACTCAGCGTCTGAGCAAGCGGCACGTTGTGCGCTGCGCTCTATGCAGGGTGAATTCTCAAAGAAAGTACATGAACTGCTCGATCAACTGATACACCTGCGGATGTATACCGAAGCCGCGATCGATTTCCCTGAAGAAGAAATCGACTTTCTCAGTGATGGCAAAGTCGAAGCCATGCTTACTGACGTCGAACAGGCGTTAGAAAAAGTACTGCGCGAGGCAAATCAGGGTGCCATTCTTCGTGAAGGCATGAACGTCGTGATCGCTGGGCGCCCGAACGCTGGTAAATCTTCTCTGCTGAATGCATTGGCTGGCCAGGAACGCGCCATCGTGACCGACATCGCTGGTACCACCCGCGATGTACTGAAAGAACATATCCATATCGACGGTATGCCGCTGCACATCATCGACACCGCAGGTTTGCGTGATGCACCCGATGAAGTTGAACGCATAGGTATTCAGCGTGCCTGGGACGAGATCAGCAAGGCGGATCGCATTCTGCTGATGATCGACTCAACCACAGACGAAACCGACCCTGAGAAGCTCCTGCACGCCCTCTACGATGAACGCGGACTCGAACAGCAGACTGATGACCTGCTCGCCAGCGGACGCGTTACCGTGATCCGCAACAAAGCCGATCTCTCGACTGAGAACATTGGCCTGGATACGACCGAAGGCTCAAACGCCAACTATCCAACCATCACGCTTTCTGCAAAACAGAACGCCGGCGTAGATACCTTGCGCGAACACCTCAAAGACGTGATGGGCTACAACGCAGCCAACGAAGGTGGCTTTCTTGCCCGCCGTCGCCACATCGACGCCCTTAATCGCGCCAAAGACGCCCTAGCCTACGGTCGCCAGCAACTTGAAGGTATGGGCGCAGGCGAACTGCTCGCTGAAGATCTGCGCATGGCCCAGAATGCGCTGAATGAAATCACTGGCGCGTTTACCGCTGATGATTTGTTGGGTGAGATTTTTGGAAGCTTCTGTATTGGGAAGTGATTAGGAATAGGATCAAGGAAGATGAGAAAAAACTGGACAGATAGCGATCAAATCCTAGCGTTGAATCTGTATCACATGCTTCCCTTCGGTAGGCTTAGTGAAACGACTGCAGAGATAAAGGCATTAGCAGCCCAAATGGATAGGACTCCGGGGTCTGTTTCTATGAAGCTTTGTAACTTCGCAAGCCTTGACCCTGTAATCTATGAGTCTGGTCGTAAAGGCTTGTCCAATGTTTCTAAAAAAGATCGAGAAATTTGGGCTTGGCATATAGAAAACCCGAAAGAATTTCAGGAAAAATCTCAGAAATTACTGGATGAAATTTCTGACGAGGATGTTCTAAGTTCGGATGATATTAAAACTCAAAATAGAGCAACAAAAACCGAACGAAAATCAGTTGTTAAAATTCGAATTGGACAATCTATTTTTAGAAAAATGGTTCTCGAAAATTATCAAGGTAAGTGCTGTTTTTCTGGTGTAGATATTCCACAGTTACTTGTTGCAAGTCACATTGTTCCGTGGGCTGATCGTGAAGATATACGTCTAAATCCGCGAAATGGGTTATGTCTTTCATCTATCCATGATCGAGCCTTTGATCAAGGCTTTTGGACCCTCTCCGACCACGGTGAAATCTTGATTTGCGATTTCTTGAAGAAAAGTGGCTCGACCTTTGTTATGGAGAAATTCCTAGAATATGAAGGCCGTTCTTTGTCTCTACCCAAAGAGCACTACCCCGATGTGGAGTTCATTCAGCATCACCGAAAAGAGATATTTCAAAGCTCTTAACCTTAAAGTTCTCTTTAAGGTTAAGGTCATTTCATCTACCAGAACCGAGGTGATCGAAATGAACTTATTTACCGAACTCAAGTTGCCAAATGGCAGTGCTATTCCTAACCGTATCGCGAAAGCCGCTATGTAGAATACTGCCGTATCACGAAGTCGTATGAAGTTTGATGAGAAGTTGCGACACCTGATAAAGCTTGTCTTGAAGTATCAGTTCTTCTGGTGAGGCAAGATTACGAGAAGCGATGATGCCGAAGTTGAAGGGTCGACCTTCTAGCTTCTCAGCAGGATCTATCCCATTTCTTGCGTGGAGAATTATAAAATCAAGCTGTTTAAGGACCGATAGAGCCCATGGAAAACTTTCTTTATCGCGAAGGTAATTTTTAAGCTCATCGACGGCGAACTGTGCAGAAATATGGATGGCCTGGTGATGCTTTGAAGTCATAAAAATCTACTACATAAGATGCAGAAAGCTAATTTCATTAGGATTGCGGGGAGAAGTACTTTCCGCCGTTCTCAGTGATTAAGAGTATGCCAATGTTCTCCGGTGTCATTTTTTGAAGCTCACTAAACTCTATTTCAAATACAGAGAAGTTCTTGAAATTGACTCTGCTTGGTTCAGTAGATGCAGTAATACAAAATTCATCTTTTCCTTTCGCCTTGGTCAGAACTGGAGAAAAAGTACTCTCATCTTGATTCACTATATAAACAGTAAAATTTTCCATGTCATCTGCTCAACTACTTCTATACTTCCCAGTTACTAGATAGCTTAAGAGCTGATCTTTATTAGCTCATCAGCCTTCATGTAGAAAAAATAATTATGTTTTACTTTAGAAACCCAGCGCTGAGGTATTCCCTGTTCACCATAATATGCCCCACCAATCTGACCAAATATTGCACCTGTTGTATCGGCATCTTCACCAAGGTTGACAGCTTTTAGCAGGCCTTCCTCAAAAGTGTCCGTTGTTGAAAAGGCCCATAAAACTGCTTCAAGCGAGTGCATGACATACCCAGACCCGCGAACCTCTGATGCTGATTTATATTTATAATTTTCGTTGCGGATAAGATCAGCCACGGAGTCGCACAAAGGCTTTTTATCCCAATAACCGGGAACAGGAGTATAAAGGTCATCCAGCAATTCATCTTTAGATGCACCATTGAGTGCTCCCCATATTAATCCTCCAAAGTAGCGGCAGGCATCTACCGCCTCAGTAGCACGATGGGTAGTTAAAGAGCTCTTTCCTGAATAATATACAGCTTCTTCAAAGTTGCTATGAAAGAAGACGGGGATCGGAGCCAGTCGCATAAGAGAACCATTTCCTGCACTGTAGGGGTCGTCAGGGCCAGCTTCTGGATTACCTGTTTGTTGATATTCCTGTAACGCAGACTGGACCGTCATGCCGATATCAAAGCAGCTGGCTGTAACGCTAAATGCGCCTTCTTTCCACCATTTTACATACAAATCAATCTGATCTTTTAGATCAAACGTACCCTTTCGCGTCAGGCTGTGTGCGAGACATAGCATCATACTGGAGTCGTCAGTCCATTCGCCAGATTTTAATTTGAAGGGGCCTCCGCCAGTAATTTCGGTAACTGGTTCAAAGGTACCTGGTGTAGAAAATTCAATAGTTGTGCCGAGAGCATCCCCGACGGCTGTACCAATCAGAGCACCACGTGCACGATCAGAAATAGAGTGCTTAAGTGAACTGCCGGGGAGGTTATTTAGACGATTTTCATCGATTAGGCCTCGGTCAAACCCCTTTCTGGCGTTAATATAAGTTTGAATTTCAGTGACTTCGGGCTCGACAGCAACGCCAGACATTTTTTCTGAGCTGTTGGGAAACCAAAGGCCTTGGCTAGCGAGGTTTGATATCTTTAAAGAAAATTCTTGGATACTTTTATTATTCATAGCAAGCCAAACCAAAATAGAATTGATGTTACCTAGCCGGAAAAAATTTTTCCATTATATATACAGATAAACCTACCCGGCTGAAATTCTCCGAGAGAGAATATGTATAAATTTTCTTCTTCATTTGGAGCAAAGTAATATAGATCGGTACCCTTTTTGGTCCCTCTGTATAGTGTTTCATTATCGAAGGACATTACTCGGCCCCCTACAACCACTGTAACATCGTCAGGTCTAAATTTCACTAGCCTAGAGAGAGGAGCAAGAGAACTAGGAGATATTTTCAATGAATCTGAAATATTCATCTTGTAATTTTCTGAAAAAAATTCCTGTTCTGAACCGTCAAATAACTTCTGGTTAGATTTCGTATATGACTGACTCATTTTATTACCGTCTGGAGTTAGCTGTTGAGTATCAATATCGTCAAAGTCCAAGTACTCTTCATCACCATTCAAAAAATAACTCACTGAAAATGAAATTACATCTTCTGCAGGCCTCTCAATATCAACAACTGCTTCATCCCAATCATTGTGAATGGCATTGACAATATTTTTTGCTATCGAAAGATATAAATCGTCAATAGACATACTTATTTAACCTACAGGCTGATTTTTAAAGTTGGTAAGATTTGGCCTGCCTGTTCCTATGCGATATATAACTTCGAACGATGATGGTCGGGAAGCGAAAAATGAAACATTTTTCCCGACTTTACTCAGGAGTTGGCTTCTATTTCATCAGCTAAGCTCTGATCCCACTCAAAGTCTGTAGTAAAATCTCCAGATGGCATTAGTGTGAATTTTGCTCGGTTCCATTTGTTATTTGGATTTTCTTGAGTGATGTCGTAGATTTCTTCAAAAAGATCAAATGCTTCATCTGCAACTTCAAACGATTGTGATTCATTGTTTTTTATGAATTCGCCTTCGAAGCTTCCATAGTCTCCCAGAAACTCAACGTCTATACAGGCCTGATCCCAGTTTTCATCAATTTGGTCAGAAATTCCTTTAGCTATTTCTAGGCAAATGTCATCGATTGTTCTACTCATAACTATCCACCAGGTTTATTTTTAAATATCTTCTTCGAGGTTTTCACATCGATTGTTTCTCTAACAATGAAATTATCTGGCCTTTTGCTTCCGTCAGTATAAACTGCTTTTTGGACTTATAGGCACCACGATTGAGATTTGATTTCTGAGGAAATAGGTTCTTTTCGCCTTGGTCTGACATGAACCTATGACCAACAATATGGCCACCATCATCATCTGCCAAGCGAGCTGCAGCACCTTCAGAACCCTGAGCCTTTCTTTATACCGGTGAGAGTTTGCCTGAGTGCACAGTCTAACTTAGCTTCAAAAAGTCTGCGCTTTTCTTCATCTAAATAGGTTTGGTACCAGCGATGTCATCGTACTTCCATGCGGCGCGAAGTGTTCTGGAGAAGTGGTGCATTCTTACGAATGTGTTGGCGAGGTCGCTGAGTGAGTAGATGAGATAACCGGGAGAGAGGGCAAAACGAAGTATTTTGCCCGAATTTACTCAGGAGTTGGCTTCGACTTCATCAGCTATGCTCTGATCCCACTCAAAGTCTATAGTGAAATCTCCGGATGGCATCAGCGTGTATTTTGCTCGGTTCCAGTTACTTTTATCATTTTGCGTCGTGATAGAGTGTATCTCATGGAAGTCTGAAAATATTCGACGATCAAAATTTCTGAATTTAAAAGTATGGAACTCATTAGAATTATCGATAAATCCACCTTTAACACCGATTGCATCTTCTGCATCACGTTCCACATTTAAGGTAGCTTCCTTCCAGTCATCCGGAACATTCCCTAAAATATTATCTGCTATGCTTAGATATAGCTCATCAATTGATTTTGTCATATTCTATATTCCCCCATGAGAATTTGTGAAAGATTTAGCATACTCTTCGCCATCGATTTCGTAAAATATATCGAATGCTTCAGGTCTTTTTGATCCATTCTCATATACAATGTTAATTTCAACTTCAACAACTTCAGGAGGGTCTGCCTTTAAAGCATCTGCCCACTGATTCTCCATCCGCTTCCACGCACCTTTGTTTAGATTGCCATCCATTGCAGCATAATTAACCTGCTCGCCAGGGCCGTTGAATATGGATGCAATCAGGTGGCCACCCTCATCCTTGTCGAGGCCATCTTTAATTCCCGCAGTTTTGCCAGCCTTCCCTTGTTGGTACTTATTTCGATCACGCTTAGTTAAGTCCAGTTTACCGCTGACTTTAGTTACACGGCCTTCGCTATCTGTTTCATACAGATATTCACCAACTTTGTATTTATGGTTCGGTTTTAGTTCACCATTGAGCGCTTTATTCCAGCTACCTTTTTCTCCGGGTTCTAGTTCCGTTGTATTGTCGGGTGTTTTTGCGGGTTCAGGCTTACTCACCTCTCCCGTCTCAGCCCCATGCGCATCGGTTTTCTTAGAGTCTTGGACAGTCGTCCTAAGAGTCTAAGAAGAATGCCTGATTTTCTATGCCAAAGCCAAGGAAGCAGCTGGTTTCTATGGAAGCTACGCCCTACTACCACTGTGTTGCCCGTTGCGTACGCCGCGCATTTCTATGCGGAACCGACTCTGAAGGACGCTCATTCGAGCATCGTCGTGGTTGGATTGAGAAACTCATCCTGGATCAGTCACAAATTTTCTGTATTGATATCGCCGCTTATGCAGTGATGTCGAACCACTTCCATGTGATTCTCCATGTCAGCCAACAGCGCGCCAGAAGCCTAACCAGCCTGGAGGTCGTTCAACGCTGGCACCAGCTATATCAAGGAACGTTACTGTCAAAGAAATTCGAGCGAGGCGAAGACCTGTCGGCATCACAGCAAGCCATACTGGATGAACGTATTGATGAATGGCGAGAACGCCTGATGAGTATCAGCTGGTTCATGCGACGCTTGAACGAAACGGTAGCTAGGCTTGCCAACGAAGAAGATCAGTGTACCGGCCATTTCTGGGAAGGCCGGTTTAAGTCTCAAGCGTTACTGGATGAAAAGGCGCTAGCGGCCTGCATGGCCTATGTCGATCTGAATCCCGTACGTGCTGCGATGGCTAAAACTCCGGAAGAATCAGAGCACACTTCTGTTAAAAAACGCGCTCAGAAAGCGAAAGAAACCTATTCACCAAATCACCTCAAACAGCAAGCATATGGATTACTTCCCTTTGCTGGGAACCCTCGCCAAGACATGCCTGAAGGTATACAGATGCGTCTGACAGACTACCTGGAGCTCGTAGACTGGACAGGACGACAGATCAGAGAAAATAAACGAGGATCAATCTCTGAGGCTGAACCGGCAATCATGGATCGCTTGGGTATTGATGCTGAACACTGGCTATACATCACCCAAAACTTCGAATCGGAGTTCAAAGGTATTGTAGGTGCCGCGCACGAAGTAAAATCAAAACTCAGCCAATTCTGGGATGATCAGCGGGAGCGAAGGCGGGCTGCTGGCATTGCCGCCTGTAAATTGCGCCTTTCCTGAAGTAACTCCTCACAACGTAAGATCATCAGAGAACTCTGGGACATTCACTCGCTTCCAATTCGCGATTTCTGCCTAATAAGACACAAAAATTTTCCAGCAGGCTAGCTGTCCACAACCTTTTTTCTATCGGTAAGTTTTACGCCTCGGAAACCAGCTACTCTCTCTAACCGTGACTGTCTTAGTAGTAGTCTTACTAGTAGTAAGCGGGATAATCAGGGGGATGTAGGTGCCAGGGCCGAATCATCCCTTGACACCGCGTGATCGTCTATATATGTCCAATGGAGTGGTCACTAACTCAAAGATCATGATTTCTAAGATCAACCGAAATAGTATTTGATATCAAATGCTCGAGTTCATTAGCTATCGGATTAAAATTAAATCCATCGTACTTCACAGACACAATTCGACCATCAGGAATGAGGAAGTTTTTTGATAAATCTAGACTTGATCTAAAGCTTTCATTCGGACCGATTTCCACGTAACCATCAGGGTAATCTGAGGCAACCATCTTAAATTTTCTAACTCTCTGTATGACACTTTCGCCAGATGTAACCTCCAGACAATCGGTTCGGTATTTCCCATCAACAAAAGCGAGGTTCTTATCCAAAAAGTAGGTAGAACTCCCTACATTATGGTAATTAATATCAAGCAACCCCGTAATCGAATTGTATTCAATATCAATACGCATAGAAACCTCACTCACCTCTGCTATCGCTTTCAATGAAATACTGATAATTGTCAGCATTATCAAGAGCCTTATCAGAACTCTGATCTGCCAATCTGATTGCGCCCACTTGGCCATAAACATGATCATCGGTTCCTCCGACATCGTTGAAATGAGATATTTCATGCGCCAAAGTACCAGCTGTCGAATCATAACCAGAAACTGGAGCATGCCCAAACTCTTGCCCAAGATATATTTTCGAATTGTCATTTGGATAAACATAAGCATACAAACCAGGTTCATCCTCTCCGGGTTCAGCTCTTAAAAAGTTATCTAGAGTTAACTTATCAGCTTTCTCTTTAGTCTTTTTAAGCCTTTCTGCAATCAAGTCTCTTGCTTCATCACTGTCTGTTCCAAACCATGTTTTAAAGTTTGATTTAGCTTTATCATCCCATGCAGTTAAGCTTTCTATCTTTCGATCAATCAAAGTTTTCAATTTTGCGATCGAGTCAAGAATCTTTTTATTTGCTCGTTCTGCAGTTAGCCCTGTTATTTTAGAGTCACAATCTTCCTTACAACTCAACCCCAACGGATCCACCCAAGTAACCGGGTTCGGCACATACAGGTAGTTATTATCCCCACCCAATAACCCAATCGGGTCCTGGTTTATAAACCGGCCGCATTCCGGGTCGTAGTAACGGTGGCGGTTGTAGTGCAGGCCACTTTCTTCGTCGTAGTACTGCCCCTGGAATCTGAGATTGTTCTCGACCTGCTGAACAGCGGCAAGCGCTAACGAGCCGTAGGCTTTGTATTGTGCGGTCCAGACCAGTTCGCCATTGGCGTTGGTGATTTCCTGTGGTGTGCCCAGGTGGTCAAGGTGGTAGTGGTTGATCTCACTGCCTTGAACAAACGCCAGTGGCTTAAAGGTGCCCGGCTCGAAAACGTACACCTTGCTGTTGCCTTGCTGCTCAGCGGTGATGCCTGCCGGTTGTTCGCTCAGGAGTACGTCGTCATTCCAGTAGAATTCAGTACCGCCGATGACGTTGCCTGATTCGTCTTTATTTACCTTACGGATACGGCGGCCCAGTGCGTCGTACTGATATTCAGTAATGCGCATGGTGTCGCCAATGGTTTTAGCGACGCCGGTTAGTCGGTTCTGATAATCGTAGCGGTAACGCGTGGTCTGGCGTCCGTCTTTACCACGGCGTTCTTCAACGCGGTTACCCTGGTCGTCGTAGCTATAATGACGGTCGCCCTGGAAGTTAAGGCGGTTACCGGTGACTTGCCCGCTGCGGCTCTGGCCATTTACTTCGTCCGGTGAGCCAAGCAGGTTGCCCGCAGGATCATGTACAAATTGTTCTGGCTGCGGGCCGCTGACCTGTATCAGGCGATCTATCTGGTCGTAATGATATTGGGTGCTGCCGCGCAGTTGGTCGTCGATCTGGCTGATCTGCCCTGCTGCACTGTAGTGGTAGCTACGTTTGTTCAGTGGTTGCTGGTGACCGTCGGTGGCACCGGCTTTCATCAGGGTCTGCTGTTGTAAACGCCCCTGCGGATCAAAACTCTGAGTTTGCTGTAAGCCATTACCTAACTGACGCAGCGCTTCGCGGCCCGCATCGTCGTGAGTGAAGCTTGCGATCAGCTGGTCGTTCCAGTGAACCGATGCGGTCTGACCTAACGGATTAAAGCCGTAATGGATGGCATCACCACCCGGCAATTGCGTCGCACTGCGACGACCGGAGCTGTCGTAATTATGAATCAGCTCGTGCTTGTCCTGCATCGCACTGATCACCTGCCCCGTCGGGCTGTAGGCCCAGCTAAGCTGGCGGTGCGGATTATTGGCACTGAGCAGTCGGCCTACCGGGTCGTAATCGTATTCGGCAATCAGTTGATTTACAGCCTGACCACGGCCCAGTTCCTGCCATTGAGACAGCAATTTACCTTCGGCATCACGACGGTAGGCAATACGGGTTACCGGCAGAATTTCGCTGTTTATGTAGCGGTATTCTTCGCTCTGAATCAGATGGCCCGCAATATCGTACTGGTAGCGCTGTACCCGGCCGTCGAAGCCAATTTCTTCAATCAGGCGCTCGTTGCCATCGTATTTCAGCTGGTAACGTTCGCCATTTTCGTTGGTTAAACCAACAAGGTTCCGCTCAGCATCGTAGTGGTAATTAAACGCCTGGCCACTGGCGTCTACACGACGGCTGACCTGAGATAGCCAGTCGTATTCGTAGCGGGTGGTTCGACCCGTATGATCTGACACAGCCGCGAGCTGGCCGTGTGGTGTGTACTGGTAATTGGTCTGGCTGCCGTCGCTGTTAGTTACCGCAATGCACTGACCTGCATCGTTATATTCAAAGTTCTGCGATTGCTGGTTCGGGTAAACCACCCGCGTAACCTGTCCACGTTCGTTGTAGGAGTAACGGGTATGCGAACCCAATGGATTGCGCACGGCAGTAATACGGCGGTGGTTATCCCAGACATAACTGGTTTTGTTGCCGTCAGCATCTGTGACACCCGCAAGAAGCCCTTCTGGGGTGTAATCCATTCGCACGGAGCGCCCGGCTGGATCAGCGGTACTGATCAGACGGCCTTGCGCGTCGTATTTACGCTGCCATGTTGCTCCGGTCGGATCTTTGGCTTCGATTAATTGGCCAGTACCATTAACGCGGAAATTCTGCGTGTAACCCAGTTTATTGGTGTGACTGATCAGGTGACCATTGTGGTTGTACTGGAACAGCTCTGTGTTGCCGGCCGGATCAGTCAGTTTGATCAGGTTACCGCTGCGGTCGTATTCGTAACGTGTTTCGTCGCCTTCTGGCTGACGAATCCAGACAGGCAGACCCAAGCGGTTAAATTTGTAAGAAAGGCGGCCACCACGGGAGTCGGTCGCATGGCTGGTGCGGTTATCCAGATCCCACTCGAATTTATAGTCGTAGACGTGCTCGCCATTAATTTTGTCGCCCCAGTTACGCAGGCAGCGTGCATCCGGACCGATATGCGTCCATTCGAAGTAATAACTGAAGCCAGACTTAAGCGTACGCTGTTGAATCAGGTGCTGCTCGTAGCGGAAGTGCTGGGTATGCCCCATTTCATCAAATGAGGTAATCAGATCTGAGCTTTCATTAAACTCATAGGCAACCTGACGGCTCACATATTGTGGGCGGCTTTCAGGGCGGAATACGCGATCTACGGCCGTTACATGACCTTTGTTATCGTGAGTCAGCTGTAACTCTTCGCCTTCAGAGGTCGTGATGCGCTTAACCAGATTATTCTGGTATTCAAAATTCACCTGATGGCCGCTGTTATCCGTCCAGCGCGTCATACGATAGGTAGCGCGCGCAGCGCCTGAGGAAAAATGGTATGTAATGCCCTGGCCGTTGGCATTGGCCACCTGATATTCATCTTCTGCTGTGCGGGTCAGGATTAACTTTTCAGTTCTGTTGCGACAACTGCCGCCGACATTTACCGGGTTGAAATTAATAGATCGACCCTGGTCATCGAAGTACTGAATATCCTGTTGGCCTACAAATAAGCGGCGATTTAATGGTGAGCTCCAGCCATAGCCGAGGCCATTATTCTGTTTGAGATTGCTGCTGCGGTAGACACGTTTCCAGGTGAAAGGAATCGGGCCTGCCATTTCGAAGTCGACCAGTTCCAGTAATTCTTCACCATTAACCATGCTGATCGGACAACCATTGGTGCAGGTTTTACTGGCTTCAGTGTGACTTGCGCCTTCGGCATCCGGGGATGACTTAGCCGCTTCGGCATCAGCGTGGCTGCTATTTCCGCTTTCCGCCCCATGCGCATCGGTCTTCTTCACCGAACCATCGACGGATTCCAGCTTGCCTGGGCCGGTGTTCTTTCCATTGAACGCTTTTTTATGGTTCTTAATGCGTTTGGTTGCTTTCGCAAAATCAGCTAACAGGTCACCGACTTTGTTGAACTTACGCACCAGGTGCATCTTGCTGCCAACGGCGGCAACCACACCTGCACCACCGGTGACGGCAGCAACGATGATGGTCAGGATTAATTCAAAGGCGCCGGAGCCTGCGACTTCGGTGATTTCGATAGCGTGTTGGGCTTCGGCGTAGTCTTTGACGAAGCGATATAAAATGTCGCGCAGGGCTTCGTCGTTGAGCACCAGATCGGTCATGGCGATGGCTTCGTCGATCTGTTGCTGGGTGATCTGGCTTGGGTCGAAGCCGATGGCTTCAACGAGTTCGCGTTTTTCGCCGCTCAGATAAGTTTCGGCGTAGGTATCTGCGAAGTCATCTGACTCCCATGCGGCACGAAGTGCTTTGGCATGGTGTTCCATTTTCTTAAATGGGTTGATGACGTCGCTGAGCTCTTTTACCTGTACTGCGAGGCCCCAGGCGGATGAGCCGATGCCAGTCATGAAGGCGCCTGTGTAGATCAGGCCTTTCATTACGGTGGATTCTTTATCCATCTGGCGCTGGTGCATGGCGGCTTCACGGCGTTCGCCTTCGACGATCTGACGCAGGGCGTTTTCTATCTGCACACGCAGGAATGGACGATCATCGGGTACTTCGTCGTCGACTGCGCGAGCGGTATCGATTTTTTCGAGCGTCAGGTAGTTGGCCGCGATGGCTTTGGTCAGCGCTTGCCGCGGGCATGACGGACGGTCATCCAACTTTGACAGTACGTCAAAATAGAAGTGATTAAAGCTGTCGTCGATATTGCTTGTGCTGAAGTGGCCAAGCAGACGTTCGGCATCAAAGTTGCCACCCGTGCAGAGGTTCTCTGGGTGGTACAGACCGGGGCCTGAGCCGCGTCGGAGTCGGTAACGGTTGCCCTGAAGGTCTTCTAGTTCGAAATCGGCCATGACGCTGGGATATCCATACTTCCATGTGAGGTGCCGGGTTCTGGCCCGGTTGCAGCGAGTCTAAAACGGGTGTCTGGTAAAGGCAAATAAGGTAAGACATTGACGGCCACTTTGAGGTAGCCGCCGAATTGATTTACACCGCTTTGTAGTTGTCGTGCTCGGCTTCCCAGCCTTCGAGCAGTTCGCGGTTGTCGTGCTCCCATGGGTGGAAGTCGCGACGGTAGTAGTCTTTGTATTCTTTCCAGATGGTCGGGATCAGCGCAGGCGTTTTCCAGTAGAAGCGGAACGCGGATTTCCATGTCGACCATTTGAACAGCTGCTTATCTTTCCACAGGAAGTACGCCTGTACTGTGCTGAGGCGCATGACGAAGGTCATGGTGATGGTGGCCATGTGGAAAACCCGCTTCCAGTAGCCTCCGCCAATGGCTTCATACACGTCGAAGCAGACGCCTTTGTGCTCGGTCTCTTCGATGGCGTGCCACTTCCACATTTCGCGGATGCGAGGGTCCATCTCGTCGGTCAGCTCATTGTTGGTGAGCATCTGATGCGCCAGCATGGCGGTGAAGTGTTCTACCGCACAGGTAATGGCCAGCCGGTCTTTCGCCGGGACGTGTTTTTTGAGGAAGAGTCTTACTGCGCGTTCCTGAGCCTCTACCTTTGTCGCCGGATAGCCGAGCGTGTCGAGGTATTCGCTGAGCATATGGTGCTCGTGACCGTGAATCGCTTCCTGTTTGATGAAATTCTTCACCTGCTTCTGCAGGCGTTCGTCTTTCACCAGGTGTTCGTTGTCACGGACTGCATCGATAAACAGGCGCTCGCCCTCCAGAAACAGGCACGAAAGCGCGTTCATCAGGGTGCTTTTAAAGGCGTCATTGCCGAACCAGTAACGCGGCAGATCTTCGAATTCGAATCCGAAGTCCATTTTACGGCCATGAAATTCAATGCCCGCACTCACATTGCGGGCGGTCGCTTGTTTATCAGTCATAGTTTTATACAGTCTTATAATTATCGTGGCCCGCCTGCCATTCACCCAGCAGCTCACGGTTGTCGTGATCCCATGGGTGAAAGTCGCGGCGGTAGTAATCTTTGTAGTCGCTCCAGATGCTCGGGATCAGCCCGGGCTTCTTCCAGAAGAAGTTGAAGCCTGATTTCCAGGTAGACGGTTTAAACAGCTTGCCGTCTTTCCACAGGAAGATGCCTTGCACAATGGCTGTGCGGAGCAGGAACATCCAGGTGACGTTAAACATGGCAAAGACGCGCAGCCAGTAGCCGCCGCCGGTTTGTTCGTAAACGTCGTAGCATACACCTTTGTGCTCGGTTTCTTCGATGGCGTGCCATGTCCACATTTCTTTGAAGCGTGGGTCCATGCCTTCAGTGGCTTCCGGATTGGTCAGTACCTGATGCGCCAGAATGGCGGTGAAGTGCTCAACGGCACAGGTAATCGCCAGTCGACGGCGCGCAGGCATGTATTTGCGCATGAGCTTCTTCTCTTTGCGCTCAAAGTCTTCCACTTTGGTCGCCGGATAGCCCATGGAGTCCAGATATTCACTGAATTTGTGGTGCTCATGTCCGTGAATGGCTTCTTGTTTGATGAAGCTTTTCACCTGAGACAGGAGCTTTTCATCTTTGACGAGATGCTGGCTGTCGCGCACCGCATCGATGAACATACGCTCGCCTTCCAGAAACAGACAGGACAGCGCGTTCATAAAATGCGTTTTGAATGCGTCGTTATCGTTCCAGTAACGAGGCAAGTCTTTAAAGTCGAAGCCAAAGTCCATTTTGCGGCCAGGAAACTCAATATCAGCGCTGATTTCGCGTGCTGTCTTAGTCATGATTTACCTGCCTTACTGCGGTTAGCTCAGTGATTATCTGTGCATTTGTTAACCACGATAGTCGCTGTATAAGGCTTGTGACAGGTGGACTTCGGACAAAGTTGCCCTGTTTTATGTGTCGTTTCGGGCCACGAAAAGTGCCAGAAAGAGTCAGTAGCTGCTGAGTGAGGCAATCCAGCTGCGTGCAGCGTGGAGGTGTCGTGGATTATCACTCAGGCGGTCGAAGAGTAGTGAGCCCTCGAGTGCTGAAACGATAACGCAGGCGAGCTCGTCTTTTGGGATGGGCAACAGGCTGGCTTTCTGCAGGGCGTCTTCGACCCAGCGCTCCATGTGCTCCAGGAAGGTATTCACAGCGCCAAGGCTGGCGTCGCTGAGCTCATGAGGTGACGCGGCGTAGGCCAGGCTCATGCATTGGCGACGGTGTTTATGATAGCTCTCGAACACGTCTATCAGTGCGCCCAGACGCTGGCGCGGGCGATGCGTACTTGCAGTGGCAGCATCCAATTCGCTGAAGAACTTGAGGTCGTAATCCTGCAGTAGCTCAGTGAGGAGTCGCTCGCGGCTCTGAAAGTGGTAGTGCACAGAGCTGGACTTGATGCCCGCTGCCTTGCCGAGTTCACGAAAGCTGGCTGCCGCCAGATTCGCCTGTTGAATCTGGTCGATAGCGATATGTTTCAGCTGGGCGCGCGTCTCGGACATGGTGCCTCCCTGTCTCCCGTTCTTTACCGGAAAAATCCGGCAGATGAACTAAGCTTTGGTGAGATTGACTCGATCAGGACTGACCATGTTACGCGTGCTTATTTTCATACTGCTACCTCTGTTTGCGACTGGCTGCCTGGAGGAAGAGGAATCGGACGACATTGTTAACGATCAGGGCGATAGCGTCTCTGATCCGACATTGAGGCTGAACGGTTTGTGGAATGGTCAGCTTGATCAGGCCGGGGCATTGAGGATGCTGATGTATAACGGCAATGTGTTCGGCTTTGATGAAACCATCGCATTTTACGGCACAGTGGCACTCGATAACGATAGTGCTACAGCGACAATGACCTTGAGTGGTTACTCCTACACCACCAGTGACACTGCAGCGAACCAGTTTGTTGCAGGGGGCGCGCCGGAAGATTTCACGCTTTCTGGCCTGCTTTATCCGACGACGACAACCGATGACACGCTTGTTGGTGACTATGATAGCGACACGGCTCCGGGCGGCTTTACACTGAGTAACGACGGTACCTGGGATACGAACTCGCGGCTGGCGACCTTGCGTGGCAAGTGGATGTCGACCGGCTATGAGCTTTACCTGACAGAGGTGGGCGATGAGCTTTCATTCCGTGAGGTCAGTGTTGCAACCCCGGCAACCGGTTGCACGACGCGTGGGACGATCCGGATTCTCAATGAAGAGGTTAACCTCTACACCGTTCAGTTGTCAGAGCGTAAGAATTGTCCCGGTTTTAACGTCACCAACGCGCCGGGCTATGCCTCGGTTAACGCCAATGGCGAGCTGGAGTTGTTCATACGCAAAGAAGAAGAGCTTCTGTATGCGCGCTACACCTCGGCAACAGCGACTACCGATACCACGACTGATACGGCAACGGATGAAACAACCGACGAGACAGCTGAACCCACCGAGTAGCTGTGAATAAGTCTGTAGAAAACCTGAATAAAGTTTCAGGAAAAGATGTTTAATCTTCTGGATAACTAAAATATCTGATAAATCATTCAATAAATATCCACATTAATGTACAGGATTATCCACATTGATAACCCTTGCTATTGCTGGGTTTTGTCAAATTATTCCTGACCTGTGGAAATCCTTATCCCGTTCTATACAGCGGTATTGTACGGTGTGAATAAACTCTTTGGTTAAAATTCAAACAGTATCTATCGGCTGGTGTGTAGTGGTGTTACAATGCGCGCCCTTTTTCATCTGCCCGGCAGATGTGAACAACTGAATTGAGGTGTGTTGTGGATTATCCCGTTCGTTATGACGTGATTGTTGTTGGTGGTGGCCATGCAGGTACGGAGGCGGCGCTGGCGTCGGCGCGTACCGGCGCGAAGACACTGCTGCTGACCCACAACACCGACACCGTGGGTGTGATGTCCTGCAACCCGGCCATTGGCGGCATCGGCAAAAGCCACCTGGTGAAAGAAATTGATGCTCTGGGTGGTGCCATGGCGCGTGCTACCGACAAAGCCGGTATTCAGTTCCGTACACTTAACAGCCGCAAAGGCCCGGCCGTGCGTGCTACTCGTGCCCAGGCTGACCGCGCACTGTATCGCAGTGCGATCCGCCATATTGTGGAAAACCAGCCGAACCTGGATATCTTCCAGGCCGCCTGTGACGACCTGATTATGCAGGGTGACGGTGTGGGTTCGACCGTGGCGGGTGTGGTCACCAATACCAATATGCGTATTCATGCGACCAGCGTTGTTCTGACTGCGGGTACCTTCCTTGGCGGACTTATCCACATTGGTATGGAAAACCACTCAGGTGGCCGTGCCGGTGATCCGCCCGCGATTGCGCTGGCAAAACGTCTGCGTGAAATGCCGTTTAATGTGGGTCGCCTGAAAACCGGCACGCCTGCGCGCATTGATCGTCGCTCTGTGGATTTCTCTGTGATGCAGGAGCAGCCGGGCGATACACCGCTGCCAGTGATGTCTTTTATGGGCTCTGTGGATGAACACCCAGAACAGGTGAGCTGCTACATCACGCACACCAACGAGCGTACCCACGACATTATCCGCGCGAATCTGGACCGTTCGCCCATGTTTGCGGGCGTGATTGAAGGCGTCGGCCCACGTTACTGCCCGTCGATTGAAGATAAAGTTACGCGCTTTGCGGATAAAACCAGTCATCAGATTTTTGTTGAGCCCGAAGGCCTGAACAGCAACGAGCTGTACCCGAACGGTATTTCGACGTCATTGCCCTTTGACGTGCAGTTGGATCTTATCCACAGCATGGCGGGCTTCGAGAATGCGCACATTACCCGTCCGGGTTACGCCATTGAATATGATTATTTCGACCCTCAGGATCTCAAACACAGCCTTGAAACCAAGTTTGTGAATAACCTCTATTTTGCGGGCCAGATTAACGGCACCACGGGTTATGAAGAGGCCGGTGCGCAAGGCTTGCTGGCCGGTGCTAATGCGGCACTGCGCGCACTCGAGAAAGACGCCTGGGTACCGCGTCGTGACCAGTCTTACATCGGTGTCTTGGTCGACGACCTGATCACTATGGGTACCAAAGAGCCGTATCGCATGTTCACCTCCCGCGCTGAATATCGTCTGGTGCTGCGTGAAGATAATGCTGATCTGCGTCTAACCGAAATTGGCCGTGATCTCGGTCTTGTGGATGATGAGCGCTGGGCGGCGTTCACTGCCAAGCGTGAAGCCATCGAAACCGAGGCTCAGCGTTTAAAAACCACCTGGGTTCAGCCAAAGACAGAAGAAGCTACTGCGCTGGAAGGCATGGGCGAAGCGGCCATCAGCCGCGAATACAATCTGCACGATCTGCTCAAGCGTCCGGGCCTGACTTATTCACAGGTCGCGCCTCTTAAGGGTGACGCCGTTGCTGACCCTCAGGTCGCAGAACAGGTTGAGATTCAGGCTAAATACGACGGTTATATCAACCGGCAGCTGGAAGAAATCGAGCAGCTGCGTCGCTACGAAAACACCCTGCTGCCAGAAGACCTCGACTATGAAGCTATCGGTGGTCTCTCGAACGAAGTGAAGCAGAAGCTGGCGACCGTGCGCCCCGCTACGTTGGGCGTGGCATCACGTATCTCGGGCATTACGCCTGCAGCGATCAGCCAGATTCTGATTCATCTGAAGAAGCGTAATCTCGCAGGCAAAATGAGCGCCTGACCGGGCGCTTAGCTTGCACCTCTCTTTCGTATCCTCCGGTGTTAATCGCCTGCGACTTCAGCGGGTGGGTTAACTCCGGTGTTGCTTTGTGGATTAACCTTCACGCGACTTATGATACTTGGATCGTGGAGCATCAGGATGCTCCTGCGGTTCAGCTGTTCTGTTGATCAGTTTCGACGTCTTCTCCTATGTGTGGGAAGGAGAATATGCTGGGATGACACAGTGCATAAGTATGGTGAGCACTATAATTCACATTATCTGCGCCTAATGGACCAAATGAGTCATATATTGCACATTTAATGCTGGTTCTGTATTAATAGTGCATTATCATGCTCATTGTGGATAGGTGAAATATGTCGCAACTAACAGTTCAGACCTATCTGAGTGGTGCCTGGCAGGATGCGTGCGAACTCTATTTTAGTGATCCGGAGGCTGGCCGTCATGGTGCGGTTACGTTGGAATACGACGCCGGATATGTTGCACGATTTCAGGGAAACCCTGCTGCACTGGTTAGCGCCCGTTTTCCGCTCGACTTCTTCCCGCATGAGACATCCCATTGGCCCGCGTTTCTGCTGGATATTATACCTATGGGAGCCGCCCGCCGTTATTGGGGGCAGCAGCTCAACCTGCCGGACATCCAGCAGCCCGGATATGATTTTCAGTTATTAGCCAACTGTACCCGCGCCCCAGTCGGCAATCTGCGTATTAAAGAAAGCGTGACCGACACTTCTGATTTTCAACTGATCGGATTTCCTATGTCTGAAGTGCTTGAGCAGGCAACAGAATTTCTTGATTACGCCAGGTCGTATGGAGCAGCGGTGGGTGGAGCTACCGGTGCCGGCGGTGATGCGCCTAAATACCAGCTGACTCTCGCTAGTGACGGTCTTTATTATCCCGATGGTTCACTGCCGGATGAGCAGGCTCGAGAGCATTTTCTTGTAAAATTCCCGCGCCGCAGTTCAAGGCAGGGGAATTCTCTGGAAAGCGACCGCCTGATTCTGGAGACCGAACATGCTTACTATCAAGTGGCTGGACGGTTAGGATTCGATGTTATCTCGTCGGATTTATATGTTGAATCGGGTCGACTTCAGAGCAAAACAGCGAGCCTGTGGATGCCGAGATTTGATCGGGTTGTAGGCCACGATGGAATGGAAAGATGTGCGGTGGAATCTCTTTATTCTATCGCCGGCGTAATTGAGCCGGGCGCGACAGTGGCGCACTCGACCTACCTGAAGCAGCTTGCGCATCTGTGGAATGAGTACGATCAGACGGATGAAGTAGAGAGCATGGTGCAGGAATACCTGCGCAGAGACCTGCTCAATGTGGTTTTGGGCAATAGTGATAACCACGGTCGCAATACGTCTGTGCTACGGCAGAATTCCGGGGTCTACCTTGCTCCGGTATACGATCTTGCGCCTATGGTACTTGATGAAGCAGGTATTACCCGTACCAGCCGTTGGCATGTGGACAATGAAGTGGGTGGTAATTTTCGCTGGCGGGAAATCTGCGACGAAGCAGCCGCTGCAACCAATCTCAACGCAGCACGATTATGGGCTGGTTTGCGAGATTTTGCCTTAACACTCTTCGATTTGCCTGTGTATGCCAGTGAATCAGGAGTGCCTGCAGAGGTGATGAACATTGAGCGACACGCCCTCAATCTGAATGCGGTGCCTGACCGCCTGAAGCGCTGGGGACTGCTATGAGAACTTTTTTGTCATGACAAAAAATATTCCCGATTTTAAAACGATGTCACGTACAGAGGTTCTGAACTGGGTTGAAACCTCGGTTGGTGCTGGTGAATTGTCGCTGGGCGGCGCAATACGGGTGCTACGCCGCAATATTGCAAAGCAGAATCAAGCAGAATTCGCGAAGCTATGTGGTCTTTCCAGGCGAACCCTTGTTGCGATTGAGTCCGATGAAGCCAATCCGACGATTCAGACGGTTAACCAATTATTGAAACTGTTTGGGCTGCAGTTGGGGTTAGCGAGGCTGCACCGGAACTCTGAGCATAAGCAATAATGCCCACACACAGGCGCCCAGGCCCCAGATAAAGGTCGACGATAAGGTCGCTCCCATATGAATCCCCGCTTCGGCAACGATAGGCCCGAGCAGCTGAGCAACGCCATACAGTGCAATCAGGGCAGCGCTCAATCGTGGCCCCTGATGTGGGTGCATTGCACGGGCCAGTCGTTGGGTCAGGAAGACGGCGCCGAGGAAGCTGCCCCCCATTAATGCGGCGCATAGCCAGAGGCCCATTTCACTCGCAGGCAGGATAAAAATCGCCATAATCGACGCGGCCTGAACTGCGTAATTGAGGATCAGGGCGTTACGGTCGCCCAGGCGATTGCCCAGAGAATTCCAGATAAAGATCGATGGCACGGATGCGATCGCGGCGATCAGCCAGGGGCTGGGCGTCACGTCGATACTCCACTCCTGAGCAACCGCAGGCAGGAAGGTCATCGGTAATATGTAGCCCAGACCCGCACCAAAGTAGGATAAAAACAATGGCGTACTCTGTTTATCCCATAAAGCAGAGTGATCATCGCGGCTGACAGGTGCATCGCCTGAGCTGAGGCGGAACAGGTAAATACCGGACCAGAGCGCCAGCGGAATACTGATCATCGCGGCGGGTATCCAGCGGTCGTTGCCTTGTAGCCAGATAGCGGTACTTTCAACGATCTGGTTACTGAGCAACAGGCCTGCGCCAACACCCAGGTACATGAGACCACTTAACGTCGCCTTGTTGCGCACCGCCAGCCATTCCAGCACCAGTGCCGGCGCGAGTACAAAAACAATTCCGTTAGTGATGCCGTTGAAGAGGCGGAGGCCCGCCATATATGGGAAGTAATCGCCGCCGACCTGCAGCAGTGTAATGACTGCGTTGCCGAGCACGCCGGTAAGCAGGGCGCTCCGTCCCCAACCACTCTGATACGCAAAAAGTGCGACCATGGCGCCCGCGAGGTAGCCGACATAGTTCCAGGTAGCCAGCTGTGCTGCCTGCTGAAGAGTAAGTAAACCATCACTTACTAACAGTGGGATCAAAGGGGTATAAATAAAACGACCAAACCCATGAACGACGATCAGGGTGGTGGCGGCGGCGACAAGAGGCCAGAAGGGGCTGCGGGCTGACATGGCGGTCCTCATTACTAAGGCCGACAGTATATAGATGCGCCCTGGGCTGAGCATCCCGACTTTGGATGAACACACTGTTCATTATTCAACTTACCAGCGGCGTAATTCGTCTCAGGATTACGGCATATCGATGCGATTGGCGCATTTGTGTCATCGGAGAGTAAGTATCCCTGTGCTAAACAGGGTTTTTCGTAGCGGGTCACATTTTTTCGGCAGGGCCACTGCTATAACATCGGGCGGTTAACAGGAACTGGGCGCACGCCTCGCGGAACACGATATGAATCTCCTAAAATTATTGGCAGTCGGGGTGGCGATTCTCTGGCTGGCCGGGTGCGATAAAAACTACAGCGGTGAACTTGCCGATGATGGCTACAACGCCGCCGGGCATGCACACTATCAGCAGATGTGTGCGTCCTGTCACGGGCTGGATGGTAACGGTACCTCTGTCGGCCCCTCTCTGGTCGGCTGCGCGACCTGCTCTTCTTTTTCGGTGTTAACGGATGAAATCAGCCGTACGATGCCTATTGGTGATGTCGAAGCGTGCGTCGATGACTGTGCTTCGGACACCGCCGAATACATCCTGTACGCTTTCAATGGCCAGAATCTCGCGGATGCGCTGGCCACCATTCAGGGTGTGGAAAACCAGTCTGCTGCACTGACTTTGCGCAAAGCATCACTTCAGTTGGTGGGGCGTTTGCCTACTGGAACTGAGTTAGCTCAGGTTGCAGAGAGTGCAGATACCGGTCTCAGTACCTCGTTAGACGCTATGCAGCTGGAGCCTGGTTTTTACGACAACCTGATGGGCTTTTTTAATGAGCAGCTTCTCACTGACAAGTACCTTTCCAGTAATCTGAATGAAGGCGGCATCAACCTGCTCGACAGCGACGATTACCCGAACCGTAAATGGTACAACGATGTGTATGCCGCGGACGAGCAGAGCAGTATCCGTCGCTGCGTGCGCAATGTGACCAACGATTCCGTGGCTCGCGAACCTCTGGAGCTTATCCGATACGCAGCGATGAATGACCTTCCTCATACTCTCTATATGACCGCCGATTTCATGATGGTGAACTGGTACAGTCAGCAGGTGTATGAAGCAGAGCTGGTTGAGTCCGGCGAATTCCGTCAGCTGGCTGAGCCCGTGTGTGATGAAGATGGCGTGCAGATTTACTATGACCCGAGTGACTTCCGCCCTGCTCGTGTTACAAAGCAGCTTGAATACGAGTTAGGGGGGATTCCTCATGCCGGTGTTCTCACCTCTCCAATGTTTCTGAACCGCTACCCGACGACGCGAACCAACCGAAACCGTCATCGCGCGCGTATCGTGTTCGATTACTTCCTGGATACCGACATTCTGGCCATCGAGGGGGATCGCCCTGAGGACGGTATTGGTTCTGGCGTCAGCAACCCGACTCTCCTCGATCCGGCGTGTTACGCCTGCCATCAGGTTATGGACCCCGTGTCTTCTTCATTCCAGCATTGGACAGACCGTGGGCGATATATCGTAACGGGCAGCTCTTCGGTGAATGACTGGGATGGTTCGGATATTGAGCCACCGGGGCTGGGTGGCAAACAGGCACCACTCTCAGGGTCAGAAGGCCAGTTCCGCACTTTACTGCAATGGCTGGGCAATGAGATTGCAGCCGATCCCAGATTTGCCCGCGCAACGGTACGCACGCTCTATGAAGGCATGATTGGCCAGGAGGTGCTCCCCGCACCGTCGGCCGATGCGTCCGACGATGAAAAGCTGGCGTATAACAGTCAGCGCGCCATTCTCAATAGTGTGGCGGATGCCATGGTCGCGGATGGTTGGGATATCAAGGCCGCAGTAAAAGCCCTGATCATGAGCCCTTACTACCGTGCCGCGAGCGTTAATGCGGAAGAGCTGGCGGTGAACGATCATATTGGTGCCAGTCAGTTCATCAGTCCGGAACAGATGCAGACCAAATTGCAGGCGATCTTTGGTTTTGGCTGGGACGAACTGCGCTGGGAAGATAACCGCATTATGTACGGTGGTATGGACTCGGACAGCGTGACGGAGCGGATTCGTGAGCCGGGCGGCCTGATTATCGCGATTCAGAATCGTATGGCGACCGAGATGGCGTGCCGCTCAACGGCGTATGATTTCCTTAATGCGTCCTCGCAACGCCGTCTCTTTCCGCATGTAGAAATTGAGACGCTGCCTTTCGACCTCGAGGGAGCGGCTAACCCCTCAGCCGTTGATCGCATCAAAGAAAACATCCGCTATCTGCATTGGGTGCTACTGGGTGAAGACATCAGTGCGGGAAGTGTTGAAGAACAGGCGACTTACGACCTGTTCCTGGCGGTACTGAATGAAGGTCAGGCCATGCTGGCCAACCGGGAGCAGTATGATCCGCAACCGAGTGACTGGCTTGAATGGGAGTGTCGGGCGCGTTGGCTTCGTCAGGCTGACGGGCGTACAGATGGCGACCTGTCATCAGAAGAACGCATTGAGCAGGATGAGCACTACAGCATCCGTGCCTGGATGGCGGTGCTGACCTATCTCATGTCTGACTACCGTTTCGTGTACGAATAAGGAGGCCGCTATGAAACGTCGTAATTTTCTGCAGATGATGGCGGCCGCGGGCCTGACTGCACAGGCACCTTTGTGGGCACCCAAAGTACAGGCGGCGGCGCCTGATCGTTTTCTGATTGTGGTGAATGCCAGCGGTGGCTGGGACCCGACATCGATATGCGACCCCAAGGGGCTTAATCAAGCCTATCAGGATCGCTCAGACCGCTACGAAGGCTCAACCAATTCGGTTGATCTCGACAGTAATAAAACCTTCGGGAATATTCAGTGGAGCGCCATTCCTGAAGGGGTCTCTAATGATGAACTGGTGCGTCAGCGCATCAATGATCAGTTCGACGATTTTTTCACCACGCATGGCGATAAGCTGACGGTGATTAACGGCATCGATACCGGTACCAACAATCACGATACGGGCAACCGTTTCGTCTGGTCGGGTAACGATGAGACCGGCTACCCCAGCCTGGCCGCGTATTTCGCGGCATCGGTCGCACCGACGCTGCCGATGGCTTATATCAGTAACGGTGGGTATGACTTTACAGACTCACTGGTTGCACGAGCCCGTGCCAGTAGCGCCGGGTTTGTCAGTGAAGTTGCTGACCCGAACAGCTACTACGATGACCGCGGCTTTCACTTCCGTACCGCTAACCGTGGGGTGGATCAGTATTCCCATATTGAGGCAGCACAGCGGGCACGCATACAGCGTCAGCTGGATAGCGAGCCACTGCCATTACGACGTAAACAGCTACAGCAGCTGTTTGGTATCCGTAATACTGACAGCAATCTCGGTGAGCTGACGGTGCGTCTGGATGATCTTCAGGCGAATGTCCTGCGCGATGATCACTGGAACACTAACCGCGCCAACAGTCTCAAGAGCCAGGCCGAGGTGGTCGTTGCCTCAATGGCTGCGGGTCTGACTGCCAGTGCCAACCTGAACTTTGGTGGTTTTGACACGCACGGAAACCACGATGCCAATGCCTACCCAGACCTCGGTGACCTGCTCGAAGGCATTCACTTTATGATGGTGGCATTGCAGTACGCCGGTATTGCCGATCGCACGACGGTCGTTGTCGGCTCTGACTTTGGCCGGACGCCCTATTACAACTCAGGTAACGGGAAGGATCACTGGCCAGTGACCAGTATGCTGGTTCTGCGGCCTGAATCGAGCGGCGGCCGTGTGTTTGGTGCATCAACCACCGAGTTTTTGTCTCAGCCGGTGAATCTTACGACGGGGCAGCCGGATGCCGCAGGCGAGATTCTCACGCCGCAGCATGTTAACCGTGCCATACGAAATCTGATGGGCGTGGGCAGCTCCTCGTTGGCTGACAATTACCCACTTAACGTACCTGACTTCAGGATATTTGGATGAAGCCGCTGTTGTTTACAGGTCTGCTGTCTATGTTGTTACCTGTTCTTTCGGGCTGCTCTGCCGTTGAGCCCTGGGATCGCGGGCGCCTCGCGCACGATGTGATGGCCTGGGATGCCGACCCGCTGAAAGCCTCACTCGATAATCACATTCACCATTCTAAGGAAGGCTCGTCCGGCGGGGGCGCAGCGGCAGGAGGCGGCTGCGGCTGTAACTGATGAAGAAAACTATGAATTCTCTGGCGGCCCTGGCAGCGGCAGCGGCGCCACTTGCAGGACAGGCCGAGCCAGTACCTACAGAGCAGGCAGTAAGTTATCGGTTCAGCCAGTATCAGGAAGTCGATATACCTGAGTCGCGAACCTTTTCTGATGAAACGGCGCGGTACAGTATTGATATTCACCAGCTCGGCTACCGCCGGCCATTAGCCGGTCAGTGGTATCTGAACAGCGAGCTGCAGTATGAGACGATGTCAGGCGCATCGCCCATGCAGACCTACAAAAACTCGGAAGGCCAGAGTGCTGTGTTGATGAGCGGTGCCAGCATTGATGAGAGTAGGATTGACCTGAAGCTCGCTCCTACCCGCTACTTCGAAGATAGTGTTGATGGCACCCTGGGGGGCTTACTGGCGATCTCGACTGAGAATGACTACGACTCGGTGGCCGTTGGCGCAGAAGGCTCCCTCAATCTGATGAACAAACACACGACTCTGATGGGTTCACTGACCTTGTCGTATGACGTACTGGCACCGACGGATGAGTTTCTGTCAGAAGCCAGACGCAGAGCCGATGGCCGGGTGAAACGTAGCGTTTCTCTTTACGAGGGCGTATCTCAGGTGATCAATAAGAATCTGGCTTTACAGGTTGGCGCTGGATTCACCCGACTCTCCGGATATCTGTCAGATCCTTATAAGCTGGACGATCACCGCCCGGGTGAGCGCTCTCAGTATCTGATTGATGCGCGTGCGCGGCATTACTTTGCGGTGGGGGGCGGTGCTGCTTTGCATCTTGATTATCGCTTTTACACCGACAGCTGGGGCATTTATTCCAACACGCTGGAAACCCGCTGGGCGCAGGCACTGAACGCCGGGCGCTTCAGTTTTAAACTGATCCCTTCGTTACGCTACTACCGGCAAACGCAGGCCAGTTTTTATCGGCTGACGCCCGCTGAAGCCGGTGAATACAGTAGTTCGGATTATCGATTGTCTTCCTACGGCGCATTTAACGTCGGTCTTGCAGCGAGTGTGGGTTATGGGCGCTGGCAGATCAGTGGCGACATTCAGCAATACATGTCATCCGAAGATATGATGTTGCTGCAGACGCCTGACGACGAAGCGCCGGCGCTGGTGGACTATTCAATAGTGAGCCTTGGGATTGAGTACAAAACACTCTGACGCCAGAGCGACCTATCTGGCACATGAGTTTCGTGCCATGGCGTCGCCCTGCTGCTTCCATCTCCCGGCCGGCACACCAACTGATGTGATCAACGCCATGGAGGCAGAGGTCCGTCGTATCGAAGCCAAATACAGTCGCTATCGCGATGACAGCGTTCTTTCGGAGATTAACCAGCGCGCAGGCCAGACAGTGGGCCTGGATAACGAAACGCTCTGGTTGATTAACTATGCCTGTGCCTGCTTCGAGCAGAGTGATGGCCTGTTTGATATTTCTTCTGGGGTTCTGCGTCAGGCCTGGGATTTCCGCGCAGGGCAGTTACCTTCAGAGGCCACGCTGGCGCGGTTACTCCCGCGGATCGGACTAAGCCGCATTGAAATATCAGAGGCGCACCTGACGATGCCGCCTGATATGGAGCTGGATCTTGGCGGTATCGGTAAAGAGTACGCAGTCGATGCCGCAGCCGCGATCGCTCGCGAGGCAGGCATTAACCGCGGTGTGGTCGATCTGGGTGGCGATCTTTGCGTTCTCGGGCCGCATGCAGATGGCAGCCCCTGGCAGTTGGGCGTGCGTCATCCGCGTGACACGGAAAACGCGATCGCATCTTTGCCCGTATATCAGGGCGGTATGGCAAGTAGCGGCGACTACGAGCGCTTCTTCGAAAAAGACGGCAAGCGCTATTGTCACCTTCTTAATCCTGAAAGTGGGTTTCCGGTGGATTACTGGGCATCTGTGACTGTGGTTGCGCCGTCCTGCCTGCTGGCGGGTACACTCTCGACCATCGCCATGTTGAAGGAAGAAGCCGGAGAGGAGTGGCTGCGTGCACAGCAAGTAAGCGCATTGCTCATTCGTCCGGATTTATCATTGCTCAGTCTGACTGATCGCTAACCTGTGATAAACTCGCGCCCTTTCTTCCTTGCTGAATAAACCGGTCATGAGTACATCTGAACAGCAGCTCCGTGCTGGCGCTGACGCGCTCGGCATTGCCGTAACCGATGCAGAGTTCACTGCCCTGCTCGGCTATTTGTCGCTTCTGCAAAAGTGGAACAAAGCCTACAACCTGACCGCCATCCGCGATGAGTCCGGCATGGTGGCGCTGCATCTGCTCGACAGTCTGGCGGTCCATCCGGCGGTTCAGGATGCGGATAACATTATTGATGTAGGCACCGGCCCGGGCCTTCCGGGTATCGTTCTGGCGATTATGAATCCGCAGAAACGGTTTACCCTGCTCGACAGCAACGGCAAAAAGACGCGCTTCCTGTTTCAGGCAAAGACCTCTCTGTCACTCGAAAATGTCACTATCGTCAATGACAGAGTCGAGGCATATCATCCCCCTGAACCTTTCGATATGATTGTCAGCCGTGCTTTTGCTTCACTCGCTGATATGACCGGCTGGTGTAAGCATCTGCGTGCTGACCATGGTTGTTTTCTGGCCATGAAAGGACAATATCCACAGCAGGAAATAGATGACCTGAAAGGCCAGTTTGAGGTTACTCAGGTCACCGAACTTCGAATACCGGGCGTGGACGGCGAGCGTCATCTGCTGCGCCTGCTACCGGTTGTCTCATAAGGATCAACAGCGTGACTCACATTTTTGCTATTGCTAACCAGAAAGGTGGTGTTGGTAAAACGACGACGGCGGTCAACCTGGCAGCGTCGCTGGCGGCGACTAAGCGCCGGGTGTTGCTGATTGATCTCGATCCGCAGGGAAATGCCACCATGGGTTGTGGTGTGGATAAGTACGAAATCGAACGTTCCATGTACGACGTTCTGGTGTCTAACTGCAGTGCTGGGCAGGCATTAACCTCGGCGCCAGAAGCCAATTTCGATGTGCTCCCTGCGAATGGCGACCTGACGGCGGCAGAAGTTGAGCTGATGGAAGTGACTGGACGAGAGCAGAAGTTGAATAACGCGCTCAAGGCGCTGCTTCCAGAGTACGACTATATCCTGATCGACTGCCCGCCTTCACTGAATATGCTGACGCTGAATGCGCTTGTCGCCGCGCAGGGCATTCTGATTCCGATGCAGTGTGAGTATTACGCACTGGAAGGACTGAGCGCACTGATGCAGACCATTACCTCGATTCAGTCTGGTCCAAATCCGCAGCTCGAGATTACCGGTCTGATCCGCACCATGTACGATCCGCGCAACAGCCTGACCAAAGATGTATCTGATCAGCTGACAGAACACTTTGGCGATAAGCTCTTTACCTCCGTTATTCCGCGCAATGTGCGCCTTGCGGAAGCGCCGAGTCATGGTCTGCCGGTGTTGATGTACGATAAGGCATCAAAAGGCGCTCTGGCCTATCTGGCTTTGGCGGGTGAACTTAACCGGCGTATGACCGCGAGCAAATAATTACCGCCCTCAGGGCAGATGGAAACGATAGATGGCAACAAAGAAAAAACGTGGCTTAGGCCGTGGTCTCGATGCACTGCTGGCAAGCTCCAACAGTGCGGCAGTCCCTGTCAGTGACTCGGTAGAAGCAGACGAGCAGGTCGGCACAGCTGAAAACAGCGAAGCCAGCTCACCAACGGGCAGCTCTTCTGCTCAGAGTGAGTTGCGCCACCTTCCGGTCGAGTGGATTCAGCCGGGCCGCTATCAGCCACGCCGTGATATCCAGCCAGAAGCACTGGAAGAGCTGGCCGCTTCTATTAAGGCGCAGGGCCTTATGCAACCGATCGTTGTGCGCCCGCTGCCTGGGCAGACTGATCGTTTCGAAATTATCGCCGGTGAACGTCGCTGGCGCGCGAGTCAGCTGGCGCAGTTGGATAGGGTTCCGGCGCTGATCCGTGACGTACCCGATGAAGCAGCCATCGCCATGGCGCTTATTGAGAACATCCAGCGTGAAAACCTCAATCCGATGGAAGAGGCTATGGCGTTGCATCGCCTGCAGCATGAGTTTGAACTGACTCAGATGGAAGTGGCAGAAGCCGTGGGCAAAAACCGCGCGACAGTGGCCAACCTGCTGCGCCTGATGAATCTTAACGACGACGTCAAAGTATTACTTGAGCACGGCGATATCGAAATGGGTCACGCCCGAGCGCTGCTTGGTTTGCCCGTTGAGCAACAGAGCAGCGCTGCAGCCGATGTTGTGGCCCGTGCTCTGACTGTACGCCAGACCGAAGCTCTGGTGCGTAATCTGTTGGATGGCAAAGACCAGAAAGCCGACGGTAAGCAGCTGGTGAATCCGGATATTCAGCGCCTCGAACGTATGTTAGGCGAACGCCTTGGGGCAAAAGTGGCAATTCAGCACTCAGCGAAAGGCAAAGGTAAGCTGGTCATTAACTACACCAGCCTTGATGAGCTGGACGGTATTCTCGATCACATTCAGTAAACGCCACGGTCGGCCTTAAATGCCGTGCCTTAACTGACACTTCCCTGCAGGCGAGCCTCTGCTTACTAAACTTGTTAGTAACAGAGGACTTGCCTATGAAAATTCTGATGTGCAGCGCCCTGCTGCTTTCGGCGACCGCGGTGGCGACACCACGCCCCATGATGATGCTCGATGATTCGTCTCTGGGTAACACCCGGGTCGACTACCTTACCGGTCTGGAACAACAGAGAACGAATGAAGAAACCGGTAAAGAAGAGTCGGAAACCGGCGCAGCGCCGAAGCCAGATGTGCGCAGTGAGCTTCCGGTAGTGACTCCGGGATCTATTCCTACCTCAATGCCCTTACCGTCGAAAGGGGTTTCTGTGCAGATCACCCCTCGTTAACTGCGGTTATAGGGGTTGATTTCAGCAGTCAGCCCATCATCTGCGGCCATGTCGGCCCTGTCTTACAAATATCTCATTGAATCGGCCTGCTTGCTGTTGATGCGCGGGGCCGTAGCCCCTATAATCCTCGCGCCCTGAAAATGGGTTGCTCAAACAGAGCGTTGCAAATTCAGCATCAAAGAAGTGGAGCACAGGTTGTCTTCGATACCGCGTCCACCGGTTTACAGGATCATTATTTTACAGCTGGTCCTGACCCTGATAGCTGCAGCTCTGGCCTGGATTCACAGCGATGTGGCCGCCAAATCGGCATTGCTCGGAGGACTGACATGCGCCCTCCCGAATGCCTACTTTATCTGGCGAGCGTTCCGCTACACCGGTGCAAGGGCAGCCACTCAGGTGGTGCAATCGTTTTACCAGGGTGAATCCTGGAAGTTTGTGCTCACAGCGTTGTGTTTTGGTGTCATCTTCCAACGCGTTGAGCCTCTGAATGTTCTGGCACTGTTTGCTGGTTTCATAACAGTGCAGCTGGGGCACATCGCCTCAGCAAGAATCGCCAATTTATAAACCTTAAAATCTGAGAGTGTACGATGGCTGGTAACTCCCAAGAGTATATTTCGCACCACCTTACGAACCTGACCTATGGCAAGCTGCCAGCAGGCTATGTTCGTGAAAACGAAGACGGCACAACCACTGAGCTGACTGAAGCAACCTGGACTTTCGCTCACGGCGGCGCTGAAGCGTCTGCAATGGGTTTCAATGCGGTTCACGTTGATTCACTGGGTTGGTCTTTTGGTCTGGGCGCCCTGATTATGTTCCTGTTCTGGCGTATGGCTAAGAAAGCGACCACAGGCGTGCCAAGCGGCTTCCTGAACTTCGTTGAAATGATTGTTGAATTCATCGACAACACCGTAAAAGAATCTTTCCACGGCCGCAGCGCGCTCGTCGCACCGCTGGCTCTGACCATCTTTACCTGGGTCTTCATGATGAACTTCATGGACCTTATCCCGGTTGACGTTCTGCCTACTCTGGCCATGGCCGTGGGTATCGATTACATGAAGGTCGTACCGTCAACTGACGTTAACGTCACGCTGGGTATGGCAATCTTCGTATTCGCTCTGATGATCTTCTACTCGATCAAGATCAAGGGCATCGGCGGCTTTGTTGCTGAGCTGACGCTGCAGCCATTCAGCGCTAAAAATCCTGTCGTTCAGGCCATCTTCATCCCAGTGAACTTCTTCCTGGAGATCGTTGCCCTGATCGCTAAGCCTATCTCTCTGGGTCTGCGTCTGTTCGGAAACATGTACGCCGGCGAGATGATCTTTATTCTTATCGCACTGATGTTCTCTGCGGGTATTGCACTGGGCCTGATGGCTGGTGTTCTGCAGTGGGCCTGGGCGGTATTCCACATTTTGGTGATCACACTGCAAGCGTTCATTTTCATGATGTTGACCATCGTGTATCTGAGCATGGCGCACGAAGATCATTAATTTTTAAACCTTAAATTCACTTAACTAACTTAACTTCTATTTGGAGAAAATTATGGAACAAGGTCTGGTATTCCTGGCTGCGGCTCTGATGATTGGTCTGGGTGCTCTGGGTACAGCTATCGGTTTTGGTCTGCTGGGTGGTCGTCTGCTGGAAGGTACTGCTCGCCAGCCTGAACTGGGTCCAATGCTTCAGGGTAAAATGTTCCTGATCGCTGGTCTGCTTGACGCCGTACCTATGATCGGCGTTGGTCTGGGCCTGTACCTGATGTTCGCAGCTTAAGGGTTCATTTCTTAACGAACTTCCTTAATCAACGAACATGAGGGCTCTGGCGTGAACTTAAATTTGACTCTGATCGGCCAGATCATCACTTTTGGCGTCTTCGTGTGGTTCTGCATGAAGTTTGTATGGCCTCACCTGCTGACGGCTATGCAAGAACGCGAAAAGAAAATTGCCGATGGTCTGGACGCAGCTAACCGCGCTGCACGTGATCTGGAACTGGCTCAGAAAGAAGCCGCGGACCAGCTGCGTGAAGCAAAAGAGAAAGCTGCTGAAATCATCGAACAGGCGAACAAACGTGCGAACCAGATCGTGGACGAAGCAAAAGATAATGCTCGTTCCGAAGGTGAGCGCATCGTAGCTGCTGCTCAAGCTGAAGTTGAGCAAGAGGCAAACCGCGCTAAAGAAGCTCTGCGTAAGCAGGTGTCTGAACTGGCAGTAGCCGGTGCAGCGAAAATCCTTGGCAAATCAGTAGATGCAACAGCTCACGATGAGCTGCTGGATTCACTGGCCAAAGAACTCTAAGCGAGGTTTTCCATGGCTGAATTAACAACTCTCGCTCGGCCATACGCAAAGGCAGTGTTTGCTGAAGCAAGTGAGAAGAGTGCACTGGACGCCTGGTCTGATGACCTGGCAACCCTGTCGGCTTTCGCAGCCGACGCCGATCTGGCGAAGGTACTGGTGCATCCTTCCCTGACGTCTGAACAGCAGGCACAGGCACTTATTGACGTATGTGGCGACAAGCTGAACGAAGCAGCCAAAAACCTGGTGGCCGTATTGGCCGAAAACAAGCGTTTGGCATTACTGCCTGAAATCGCTGAACTCTATGAAGAACTGAAGGCAAAACTGCAGAACGCAGTAGATGTTGTCGTCACTTCAGCATACGAGCTGAGCGATGCCCAGGCAGAGAAACTGGCAGCTGCCTTAAAAGCCAAATTGCAATGTGACGTACGGGTAACCAGCGAAGTCGATGAGTCTCTCATCGGTGGCGCCATTATCCGTGCCGGGGACTTGGTTATAGACGGTAGCTTAACTGGCAAACTGTCAAAGTTAGCCGAAGCGATGAAATCCTAGTTTGAGGGACGATTCATGCAGCAACTGAATCCATCTGAGATCAGTGAAGTAATCAAGAAGCGTATTGAAAGCCTTGATGTTACTTCTCAAGCCCAGAACGAGGGCACCGTCGTATCTGTATCCGACGGTATCGTTCGAATCCACGGTCTTGCCGACGCTATGTACGGTGAGATGATTGAATTTGAAGGCGGCGTATTCGGCCTGGCAATGAACCTGGAGCGTGACTCTGTTGGTGCTGTTGTACTGGGTGACTACAAAGGTCTGGCTGAAGGTCAGACTGCGAAGTGTACTGGCCGTATTCTTGAAGTACCTACTGGCAAAGCATTGCTGGGTCGTGTGGTTGACGCACTGGGTAACCCAATCGATGGTAAAGGTCCTATTGAGACTGATACCACCGCTCCTGTTGAGCGCGTTGCACCAGGCGTAATTGCACGTCAGGGTGTTGATCAGCCTCTGCAGACTGGTTACAAAGCTGTTGACTCCATGGTTCCGGTTGGCCGTGGTCAGCGTGAGCTGATCATTGGTGACCGTCAGACTGGTAAAACGGCGATGGCGATCGATGCCATCATCAACCAGAAAGGTACTGGCGTTAAATGTATCTACGTTGCCGTAGGTCAGAAGCAGTCTTCTATCGCTAACGTTGTACGTAAGCTGGAAGAACACGGTGCCCTGGAGCACACCATCATCGTAGCCGCTGGCGCCGCTGATCCTGCAGCAATGCAGTTCCTGGCTCCATACGGTGGTTGTGCGATGGGTGAGTACTTCCTGGACAACGGTGAAGATGCTCTGATCGTATACGATGACCTGACGAAACAAGCTTGGGCTTATCGTCAGATCTCCCTGTTGCTGAAGCGCCCACCGGGCCGTGAAGCATACCCAGGTGACGTTTTCTACCTGCACTCACGTCTGCTTGAGCGCGCATGTCGCGTAAACGCTGACTACGTTAAGCAGGTCAGCGGTGTTGAAGGTAAGACTGGCTCACTGACGGCTCTGCCGATCATTGAGACTCAGGGTGGTGACGTATCTGCGTTCGTACCTACGAACGTGATCTCCATTACCGATGGTCAGATCTTCCTGGAAACCAACCTGTTCAACTCCGGTATCCGTCCGGCGATGAACGCGGGTATCTCTGTATCCCGTGTAGGTGGTGCTGCACAGACCAAGATCATCAAGAAGCTCGGCGGTGGTATCCGTCTGGCACTGGCTCAGTACCGTGAACTGGCGGCATTCGCACAGTTTGCATCTGACCTTGATGAAGCTACCCGTAAGCAGCTGGAGCACGGTAAAGCCGTTACTGAACTGATGAAACAGGGTCAGTACGCTCCAATGTCTACTGCGGACATGGGTCTGTCGATCTTTGCTGCTACTGAAGGCTTCCTTGAAGACGTAGAAGTGACCAAGATTCAGGCATTCGAAGCTGCTCTGCTGAGCTACGCCAACAGCGAATACGCTGAACTGATGGCGAAGATCAACGTGAAGGGCGACTTCAATGACGAGATCGCGGCAGGTCTGAAAGAGTGTATTGAGAAATTCAAGAGCACTCAGACCTGGTAAGTCCGGTGCTGGCGGTTCTATGAATCGCCAGCTGGATTCACTCAGTTAACAAGGTTGCATTATGGCAGTCGGTAAAGAAATTAAAGAGCAGATTTCGAGCGTACAAAGCACGCAGAAAATTACCTCAGCAATGGAAAAAGTTGCTGTGAGTAAGATGCGTCGTGCTCAGCAGCGCATGGAACAGAGCCGTCCATATGCGGATAAAATCCGTGATGTGATCGGTCACCTGGCCAATGCGACTTCTGAATACCGTCATCGTTATCTGCAGGACCGCGACGTCAAGCGTGTTGGCTATATCGTGGTGTCTTCCGACCGTGGCCTGTGTGGTGGCCTGAACAACAACATGTTCAAGCGCCTCGCCCAGCAAGCCGGAGAGTGGAAAGAAAAGGGTGTTGAAGTTGATTACTGTGCAATCGGCTCAAAAGCATCTCTGTTCTTCAACAGCTTCGGTGGCAATGTTGTCGCCTCCCAGTCTCACTTGGGTGACGCTCCAGAGCTGGCCAGCCTGATCGGTGCGGTGAAGGTAATGTTGGAAGCGTTCGATGAAGGTAAGATCGATCGTCTCTACATCATCTACAACCGTTTCGTGAACACCATGACCCAATCGCCTGAAGCGGTGCAGTTATTGCCACTCAAGGCACAAAAGGACGAAGAACTGAAAGGTCACTGGGATTACATCTACGAACCAGACGCCAAAGAGATCCTCGAAGGTCTGCTGGTGCGTTACGTAGAATCTCAGGTCTATCAGGGTGTAGTAGAAAACAATGCCTGTGAACAGGCTGCGCGTATGCTGGCGATGAAAAACGCCACCGATAACGCCGGCAACATGATCACCGAGCTGAACTTGCTGTATAACAAGGCTCGTCAGGCGGCTATTACCCAGGAAATTTCAGAAATCGTCAGCGGTGCCGCGGCAGTATAAGCCGGGCAGCGAACAGGTTTTAAGTTAAGAGGAACCGAAAATGAGCGGACGTATCGTACAGATCATCGGTGCCGTCATCGACGTGGAATACCCACGCGAAGATGTACCTAAGGTCTACGACGCCCTGACCGTAGATGGTACTGAGACCACCCTCGAAGTTCAGCAGCAGCTGGGCGACGGTGTTGTCCGTACTATTGCGATGGGCTCCACTGAAGGTCTTAAGCGTGGCCTTCCAGTAACTAGCACTGGCGCACCTATCCGTGTACCAGTTGGTAATGCAACTCTGGGTCGTATCATGGACGTTCTCGGTCGCCCGATCGATGAATGTGGTGAGATCGGCGAAGAAGAGCGTTACGAAATTCACCGTGATGCTCCATCTTTTGATGAGCAGGCGAACAGCACTGACCTGCTGGAAACCGGCATCAAGGTTATTGACCTCATCTGCCCATTCGCTAAGGGTGGTAAAGTTGGTCTGTTCGGTGGTGCCGGTGTTGGTAAAACCGTAAACATGATGGAGCTGATCAACAACATTGCGAAGGCACACTCCGGTCTGTCTGTATTCGCAGGTGTTGGTGAGCGTACTCGTGAAGGTAACGACTTCTACTACGAGATGGCTGAGTCTGGTGTTGTAAACCTGGACGACAAAGCACAGTCTAAAGTAGCCATGGTATACGGCCAGATGAATGAGCCACCAGGCAACCGTCTGCGTGTAGCACTGACTGGTCTGACCATGGCTGAGAAGTTCCGTGACGAAGGCAAAGACGTACTGCTGTTCGTTGATAACATCTATCGTTACACCCTTGCTGGTACTGAGGTATCTGCACTGTTGGGTCGTATGCCATCTGCGGTAGGTTACCAGCCTACACTGGCAGAAGAGATGGGTGTTCTTCAGGAGCGTATTACTTCTACTAAGACTGGTTCGATCACCTCGATCCAGGCGGTATACGTACCTGCGGATGACTTGACTGACCCGTCTCCAGCGACCACCTTCGCGCACCTTGACTCTACTGTTGTACTGTCACGTGATATCGCGTCTAAAGGTATTTACCCAGCGATCGACCCACTGGATTCCACCTCTCGTCAGCTGGACCCACTGGTTATCGGTAACGAACACTACGACATCGCTCGTGGCGTTCAGGGTGTTCTGCAGCGCTACAAAGAGCTGAAAGACATCATCGCGATTCTGGGTATGGACGAACTGTCCGACGAAGATAAGCAGCTGGTTGCCCGTGCACGTAAGATCGAGCGCTTCCTGTCTCAGCCATTCCATGTGGCAGAGATCTTCACAGGCGCGCCTGGTAAGTACGTGTCTCTGAAAGAAACCATCCGTGGTTTCCAGGGCATTCTGAATGGCGACTACGATAACCTGCCAGAACAAGCGTTCTATATGGTCGGTACTATCGACGAAGCCATCGAGAAAGCCAACAACATGTAATGGGCGGGCAGGCGCTGTACTTGTGCAGCGCTCTGCCTCCTCTGAACAGAGGAATAGAACATGGCAATGACCGTCCACTGCGATATCGTCAGCGCTGAAGAGAAGCTCTTCTCTGGTCTGGTCGAGCGAGTAATCGCGGCTGGTGCTTTGGGTGACCTGGGTATTGAGCCTGGCCACGCAGCCCTGCTGACTCCGCTCAAGCCGGGTCCTGTCCGCATTGTTAAGCAAGGCGGCGAGGAAGAGATTGTCTACGTCTCTGGCGGCTATCTCGAAGTACAGCCAAATTCAGTGTCCATCCTGGCCGACACCGCTGTTCGTGCAAACGACATCGATGAAGCCGCGGCACTGGAGGCGAAGAAACACGCTGAACAGGCGATGGAAAATCAGGGTGCAGACTTTGATTACTCCCGCGCAATGTCTCAGCTTGCTGAAGCGGCAGCACAGCTGCGTACGATTCAGCAGATCCGCGAGAAGCTTGGTAAACACTGAGTTTTATCGGATCACAAAGAACCCGCTCCGGCGGGTTTTTTTATGTCTGCTGAAACGCAGCTGAGCTGCGACCGGCGTACAGTGGTCATCAGATCCGTGAGAAGCTTGGTAAGCACTGAGTTTATCCGACTATAAAAGCCGTAACGGCGGCACTGCTGTCCCACAGTTTT
>NZ_DBNJ01000014.1:0-8097 GCF_002297765.1 Thalassolituus sp. UBA675 | reverse complement strand
AACAACGGGACGGGTCCATATAAGTGAATCAGCCGGAGGCTATTCCCGATAAACTCGCCAAGAATACCTCACACCTGCTCACCGGGTTGCAGATACCGAAGCAGATCCTGCTCATCTATCGAGCCAGTGATTTCCTCATCAGCAATTTCGCCGTCCTCGAAGTACTCTCCTACCGTGTGCCAGATATTAGAAGCTATTTGTTCAGCCCTACCCAATGGAACGCCGTGCGCATAAGCAACAGGCTGGGGAATACATCGCCACCACCGCTCACCTAAAACATCCATATCCTTTGACAGCCCCTGCATGCTTCCGGTTGCCGCCCTGATCGTAGAGGTCTTACCTATTTTAGCGTTATCAATCCCTTCCCGTATGGAGAACAGAATACCTTTGAAGTTCGGCAGCGCGCGATCTCTCCAGGCCTCCGGTTTCTCGGCGGGCTGCCAGGTGCTCATATCGATGTGTTGGCAATGTTGATCAAAGTAATCCAGTGCATCGATTAATCCCTGTATCGCTTGCTCCATGTAATGCTCCAGCTCCTGCATATACTCAATACTGGAGAATTTTCGGGTTAGCAGCTTTTTTTTCATCTCTGGGGTCATGCTATTTATCCGGCCAGTTCGTTAGATTCGCAGGGGCGGTATCTATTTCACCGGGCATTGCAAAGAGCTGACTAAAATTTATACATTTATACCTTCCACTAGGTTTGCAAACCTCCCATAGCATTCAAAAAGATCTTTATCGTCACTAAGATCTGTTTCCATGAATAGCCTGACCAATCTTACTTTGCCTATTGGTTCGTAATGATCCATCGATTCAATTTTTGAAAAGTATGGTTTTAATGACTCATATGCTTCTGGTGCAAATCTACTCTTACTTGCCAAAAGCATACTTTCCAATGTTTTAGCTTCTAACTTAATTCTCTTTAAATCTGACATTCTATTTTACCAATGAAGGGCTTGTGAATTTATCCCGGTTCAAAACGAGAGTTTGGGTTTTTCCACCATGTCTTATAAATTCTGAGTTATTGACTTCAAACGGTGCAATAGTGCTTTCATATACAGTGAAGTCTTCTTTTGCTTTGATAGTATATACATCAAATTCTTTTGGTACTTGCGGTAATCCTAGAGCATCACCCGCTAAAGACGCATTTTCTGGTAAAGAATCGAAAGTTTCTTTAGTGACGAAGTATGGCGAATTTCTTCCAGGTGGACCGCCATTTTTAGGGACCACCTTATACAGCGTGGAGCCTTTAGGTAACATACGGGGGATTGGTTCAGCGGAGCCCGACTCGAGTAATTCTCGTGTAATAGTAAGTGCTAAGTCTGGACTTTTCCCGCTTGCTAGTAGGTCTTCATACATGAGCTTGCCAACTTGAAAGTCTCTTGGGTCTTCTACTTGCAACCCATCGGGGCCGGACTCATCCCAGTTCACGTTTTCTGGTGTCACAGGAGATCTTCGAGAAAACTGTCCAGTCTCCGCACCATGCGCATCGGTTTTCTTGACACTTCCCTCTACCGACTCTAGCTTGCCGGGACCCTTACCCTTCCCACTAAACCGCTTCTGCTGTCGGGCTATTCTTTGCGTTACTCGGGCGTATTCAACCAGCAACTCACCCAGTACTTTAAACTTACGCACAGCGTTAATACCCACAGCAGGTAAGGCGGCCCCTGCTGTTAACGCCACCAGAATAACCGACAACAGAATGCCCAATGCTTCGGCGCCGAGGGCCTCCGTCATTTCGATGCTATGTTGGGCAGAAACGTAGTCTTTGATGAACTTTGTCAGTTGCATCTTGAGGTTGGGGTCATCCCAAATCAGGCTGGCCATGGCCATCGCTTCATCTAGCTGTTCGAGCGTGATTGTGGTTGGATCAAACCCCAGTGCTTCGACCAGCTCGCGTTTTTCGCCCTCTACGCAAGTTTGGGCGTAGACGTTCGCGGCGTCTGCAAGATTGTCCTGAAGCCAGGCAGCTTGTGCCGCTTTAAAGCGATGCTCCATTCGAACCACCGGGTTCACCAGGTCACTGACTTTTTTTAACCAAAGTACAAGCTCCTTTCCTGAGCGATAGGCGTGATACGCAAAGCCTCCCAGATAAATCAATGCAACATTACCGAAGCTCTCTTTCGATAACTGACGCTCGTGCATAGCAGCTTCACGGCGCTCTTCAGCGATGATTTTGTCGAGAGCGGCCTGAATCTGCGCTTTTAAGAATGGTCGCTCGTCGGGTACGTAGTCATCTATAGCTGAGGCGGTATTTATCTGCTCAAGCGTAAGGTAATTCCCTGCCAATGCATCTGCCAGAGCCTTTCGAGGGTTAGAGGTCTTGGCAGACAACTGCGCAAGAACGTCGAAGTAGAAATGATTAAAACCACCGTCAACGGCCTGACTGTCAACTCCATCCAGCAGCAGTTCGGCGCGAAGCGTGCTCCCGGAGCAGATATTTTCAGGATAAAAAAACGCGGGGCCAGCGCCCTTGCTCAAGCGATAGCGGTTACCAGCGTTGTCTTGAAACTCGTAAGCGGACATTATCCTTTATCCTGTGGTGAAGCGTCCTTTGAGAATTAGCAGATGATACCTGATGGCGATGTAAATCCAAGTGGCCCTGCACGTATCAAGTACGACAACTGCTGGACTCTAAATGCCTTGAATTCGTGGCTTTTGAGGCGAAAAAGCCATATTTCAGGCGTGCCAGAATCTCAGATTGCTTTGATGGAAGGTTTCGGTGGGTAGGAGCCTTAAGAAAGGCGCAGCTTACAAGCCGCGATGCCTGCCGCTCGCCTTCGTTCTCGTTGGCCGTCCCAAAACTTGATGATTTTTTATTTCACTTCGTGAGCAAAAGAGAAAATGGATCGTAGAGATTACTATCCATAGACCACATCAAAAACTGTTTGTTTTTTTAATTTTTTTCTTCGCTTTTTGCATTGCCAAAAACACTTTTGTCTTTGCATCTTTAGGATCGACTTCACCAGCAAGTGGCTTCAGCTGCTTATCCTGCTCAGACACTAGGCTTGCTCCTTTTGTATTACTCATCTTTATCATCCTTTTCATATTCATCAGGGTTATTCAGAAATTTCTTCATATCCCCTGAGGCAAGACCTTCCGGCTCTTCAAGATTTTCTGCGTTATTGTTGCGGATAAGCTGTTTTGCCCGCTTGATAGCATCCTGAATCGTCTCAGTTTGCTTCTCATTCCGCTTTTCCGCCAGACTCTTGACTTTATCATTACTCATAGTCTGTGCCTCACAACGTTATATAAAGATAATCTGCTTTGGATACATAGGAAAAACCATAGCGTTCATAGTATTTTTTAACATCCTGATTTATCGGATGCATAACCCGTAGCTCTGTAGCTCCTAGTACCTGAGCATACGCCACCATCGCTAAAACAGTTGGTTCGAAAACTTTGATATCTTTTGGTTTATCCGGGTTTCCTTCTATAAAATCCAGACGTAGCCTTGAACCATTGTATGTTGGCCGCCCAAGACTAAGACTTACAAGCATTTCATCATGCCATAAGGCCATTTCAAAACGTTTTGGGTATCTGAACTTAAAAGCGGAATAGCCTTCCCGCCAATCCCAATCCACCTGTCTGTTGGGTGATTGGCTCCATAATCTAGATTGACTTAGCGCCATTTGATCAATCAGCCTGGCTGACATACCGACCTGATTACTTAAGCTAAATTCTTTATTGATTTCATCCAGAACGACTCTGCGTAGTATCGTATAGCGTTCTTCTGCTTCCTTATGAGTAGCTAGCATTTTCGATTCCATTCTCATTGATCTAATGATGGATGTTACTCTGATCAACATTACATGGACACCCTGCCAACACTTTCGTCGACTGGCACCAACCTACGCCCCTGACTCTCCCGGCTCACCCAACAACCTTTCATGAGCCGCAAAACTTGTCTTTACGGCTCATTTAACCAACAATAATGAGCCGCAAATCTGAAATTTGTGGCTCACGGCACTATATATTGCGCATCACAACCGCCCGGACAGACCATGAACTACATCTGGCAACACCAGCACTGGCCCCAGTTTAGCTACGACAGCACCAAGCTGTCGGCTCTTGCTTACCAGTATGCCAAGCAAGCCTCACAGCTTTCCGGCCGCTTGTCGCAGACGGATGATGGCGATTCTATTGCCGCTCAGTTAGACCTAATGGTGGATGAGGCGATCAACACCAGCCTGATTGAGGGTGAGAACCTGGATCCGGCCAGTGTGCGTTCGTCATTACAGAACTATCTGAATCTGTCCCCTACCCCCATCAACGTCGCTGATGTTAAGGCAGAGGGTATGGCTGCACTGCTTGTGGATGTGCGAAAGCACTTCAATAAGCCTCTTAGCAAAGAGATGCTGTTCAACTGGCACCGTATGGTGCTCGCCGGCTTTGAAGACAATATCCTGCATAGCGAACTCACTGTTGGCCAATGGCGTGATAGCCCCGAACCCATGCAGATCGTCTCTGGGCCAGTAGGTTATGAGCGAGTGCATTATGAGGCACCGGCTGCTCAGGATGTTGATGCTTTAATGGCTGAGTTTCTGAGCTGGTTCAATCAGCACGAGTACCAGCAAATACCTGGCGTGATCCGCGCTGGTATCGCTCACCTGTGGTTTGAGGTTGTCCACCCGTTTGATGACGGTAATGGCCGTATCGGCCGTGCCATCATCGAGTACGCACTGGCACAAGACCTGGGCATGCCGGTAGTGCTCAGCATGTCGACGCATATCGAAAAGAACAAAAAGGAATACTATCGCCAGCTGAATACCGCCAGTTGCTGTGACTCGTCAGAACTCGAAGACCCTACCGTGCTCGATATCACTGAGTGGCTCAGCTGGTTTATCGAAACACTGATCGCAGCACAGCAAGAAGCCGCCGATAAGGTAGCGACCATCTTTGAGAAAACCGCATTCTGGCAGCGACATAAAAATACTGAGTTATCAGAGCGGCAGAAGACGGTGTTAAACAAGGTTTTCAAAGCCGGGAAGGATGGCTTTCCGAATGGCATCAGTGCGCAAAAGTACGCGGCCCTTGGCAAGTGCTCCAAGGCTACTGCGACCCGTGACTTAGGCGATTTACTCGCCAAGAACTGCCTACGGTCGGAAGGTACTGGCCGCGGGCTGCGATATTTTATTGCTCTGGCACCCGCGACCTGACACTCAGCCTGCAGGAGCAAACGCTCGTATTTCCCAAAGTTGTATACAATCCCGCCCAAACGGCGGCTGTTAACCTTGATTTAGCCCCTCTTGCCGTTAAAATTGCGGACAATCTACAGACATCAGCTCATCCTGCTCCAACTAGGTATCCAGCATGACTTCATTTGACCCATCCAGCTCAATCAAAACGCTGCCAGGCACGTCTCATCGTTACCACAGCCTGCCAGACACCGCCGCACGTTTAGGTATCAATCTGGATGAACTGCCCTTCTCTCTGCGCCCTATCCTTGAGGGTATTGCCCGTAATGTCGGTAAAAACGGCATCACCGTCGAGCAGTTGCAGGCACTGGGTAACTGGCCAGCGCATCAGGGGCAAGAGCCGGTAGAGATTCCGTTCACTGCGGGCCGTGTGATCATGCACGATCTCAGTGGTACGCCTGCGATCGTTGATTTCGCGGCGATGCGCTCTGCGGTTGAGCGTATGGGCCTGAACCCTTCCATTATTGAGCCGCTGGTGCGTGCTGATCTGGTGATCGACCACACGGTGACGATGGACAACACCGGCAGCCCGGCGTCGCTGCGTATTAACAGTGAGCTGGAGGCTGCCCGTAACACTGAGCGTTATGCCTTCCTTAAGTGGGGTGCGCAGGCGTTCGATACGATTCGTATTATTCCGCCTCAGACTGGCATCGTGCATCAGGTGAACCTGGAGTATCTGGCGCAAGGCTACTTAAACCAAGACGACCTGATGATCCCGGATACTCTGATCGGTATGGACAGCCACACGCCTATGGCCAACGCGCTGGGTATCGTTGGTTGGGGTGTCGGTGGTATTGAAGCGGGCGCGTCTATGCTGGGTCAGCCGATGGAAATGCTGGCACCTGAAGTAATCGGTGTTGAGCTGACGGGCGCGCTGAAAGAAGGTGTGACCGCAACCGACCTGGTACTGACCATCACCGAAATGCTGCGCAAATACCCACGCGGTGTGGTTGGCAAATTCGTGGAATACGTGGGTGAAGGCAGTGCGAACCTGTCTCTGCCAGACCGCGCGACCATCGCGAACATGTCGCCAGAATACGGCGCGACTATGGGCTTCTTCCCGTTTGATGAAATCGCCGCTGATTATATGAAGGCGACCGGCCGTGATGGCGACCTGCCGCTGGCGTATTACCAGGCGCAGAACATGGCATGGAAAGCGGGCCAGAAGCTGCCACGCTACACCGACCTGCTGCATCTTGATCTGTCTACCGTTGAGCCGTCTGTTGCTGGGCCAAAACGCCCACAAGACCGTCTGCCACTGGGGGATATCGGTAAGGTATTCCAGCAGGCTGCGAGTGCTGGCGATCGTACCCCTGAAGAAGTGACCGTTACGCCGGTTAAGGCCGACGAGAACGGTATCTTCCAGTCTCTGCCAGAGCGCACTTTAAAAGACGGCGACATCGTGATCGCGGCGATTACTGCCTGTACCAACACCTCAAACCCAGGCCTGCTGATTGCCGCTGGCCTGCTGGCGAAGAAAGCCAACGAGCTGGGCCTGAAAGTGCCAGACGGCGTTAAGACGTCAATGGCACCGGGCTCACCAGTAGCAACTGATTTCCTCACCAAAGCTGGGCTGCAGGAGCATCTGGATGCGCTGGGCTTTAACACCGCAGGCTACGGCTGTACTACCTGTGTGGGTAACTCTGGCCCGCTGGCGCCGAGCATTGAAACAGCACTGCGCGACCATGACATTATTGTGTCTTCTGTGTTGTCGGGTAACCGTAACTTCGAAGGCCGTGTGCACCCGGATGTCGACACTAACTTCCTGATGTCGCCGCCGCTGGTGATTGCCATGGCGATTGCGGGCAACGTGAACATCGACGTGACCAAAGAGCCACTGGGCCAAGACGCTCAGGGCAATGATGTATTCCTGAAAGACATCTGGCCAAGCAACGCCGAAATCACGCAAACCATGCACGAGTGCATGGACCCGACCGCCTTCCGCGAAACCTATGAAAACTCCATGGGTGGCCCGGAAACCTGGCAGAAGCTGGAGTCACCGACTGGCCCTGTGTATCAGTGGGATGAGAAGTCGAGCTACATTCAGGAAATCTCGTTCTTTGATGGCTTCGCTCTGGAAACCCCAGCAGATTCACTGAACAACATCAGCGACGCACGTATGCTGGTGATGTGTGATGACAACACCACCACCGACCATATCTCACCGGTGAGCCGTATCCGCCCTGACTCTCCTCCGGGCGAGTACCTGATGTCGATCGGTGTGGATGCCAACGACCTGACCTCTCTGGGCGCTCGTCGTGGTAACCACCACGTCATGCTGCGCAGTATCTTCGGCAACGTAAAGGCCCGAAACCTGATGCTGCCGGGCACGACGGGTGCGGTAACTAACTACTACAACGCCAATGGCGATGCGGAGAAGATGTCGATCTACGATGCAGCCTCGCGCTACCAGCAGGAAGGCACCCCATCGGTGGTATTCGGCGGTAAGCTATACGGTACTGGTTCATCACGTGACTGGGCGGCCAAAGGCCCTGCTCTGCTGGGTGTGAAAGCCATCATCGCTGAAAGCTTCGAGCGTATTCACAAGTCCAACCTGGTGGGCATGGGTGTACTGCCAATGCAATTGCCAGAAGGCGTGACGCTGGGTTCACTGAACCTGGATGGCTCTGAGACCTTTGATCTGGCGGGTATTGATTCTCTGCAGCCACGCGGCTCTGTGACGCTGACGATTAAGCGCAAAGACGGTTCGACCGAGCAGCATGAACTGCGGTCTCGTGTTGATACCTCGTCTGAGCTTGAGCAGATCCGCCACAAGGGCATTCTGCCGATGGTGCTGCGCGATATCATTGCAGCTAATAGCTGAGCTGACTTTTCATCTGAAAGCTGAAAGCTGACACATAAAAAAACCCGGCAATTGCCGTAATGCTGTTCACTTAAG
>NZ_DBNJ01000003.1:0-162781 GCF_002297765.1 Thalassolituus sp. UBA675 | reverse complement strand
AAACTGTGGGACAGCAGTGCCGCAGTGCGGGGCTTTTTTATTTCAGGACAGATCACTGTTTTAATTAACGGTCGTTGTCGACCTTCCAGCTGCTCATCATTTTCTTCATGACTTTAGGAATAACGGTCAGATTAAGACCAATCCATTCGAACGCAGAGCGCGGCTTCGCGTAGGCAGTCATCTTCAGCATAGTTTCGTAGGTCGCTTCGTCGAACGGGAACCACCAGGCATTGTTTTTACTCAGTGTCGGTAAAATATCCCAGTTCACGATTTTTGATTCAGCCACTTCAAGTAAACCGAGGGCGCCATGTGTACGACCAATACCTGACTCTTTCGGGCCACCCCATTCGGTGTTGCTTAATCCATGGGTATACAGATGGTCGTTGACGGTAACCGCACCAGCGTGAAGCTGTTTGGCAACTTTTTTGCCGTGCGCGTTATTACGAGTCCAGACCGATGCTGTCAGACCGTACTGTGATTTATTCGCCAGTTCAATTGCTTCCGCCTCAGAGCTGACTTTCACAACAGGCATAAATGGCCCGAAGATTTCGTCCTGCATGAACTCCATATCAGAGGTCACGTCAGTCAGTAGGGTCGCAGGGAAGAAATAACCATTCTGGTTGCCGACGGCCTGAGACTGAGCTGCGATCTGAGCACCATTATCCAGCGCCATCTGAAGCTCTTTTTCGAGCTGCTGGAATTGCTTTTCGGTGGTTACTGAACCCATATCAGCGTCATGGCCGTTATCACCGTGGCGCAGTGCTTTGGTCTTAGCAACGGCCATTTTGATGAAATCGTCATACACTTTTTCGTGTACATAAACCCGCTTCACGCCACCACATGACTGACCCGCGTTCTGGTAGGCAGCCCACATGCCACCGTTTACGGCACGTTCGATAGGTGCATCTTCAAGAACGATCATGGCATCGTTACCGCCAAGCTCAAGACTACACGGTACAAGATACTCTGCACATGATTTCATAACCTGCTTACCCGCGAAGGTAGAGCCGGTGAAGAATATTTTATCCGCGCCGTTCTCAAGCATGGATGAAAGAACTTTTGAGCCGGAACCAACAACATGAGTAAACAGGCCATCAGGTAAGCCTGATGCTTTAACGACGCGCTCAATGGCTTCGCCGACCATAGGCGTCTGGGCAGCCACTTTAAGCACAACTGCGTTACCTGCCATCAGGCCCATAACAAGCTCACCAAACGGGATGCTGAACGGGTAATTCCATGGGCTGATGATGCCGAGTACACCGATTGGCTGAAAAACGCGCTTCGACCATTTGTTGAAGAACATCATGGACGCAGGAGGGAGCAGTTCATCTTTGAGCACTTTAGGCGCGTTCTTCGCGTACCAGGTACAGCTCATGATGGATGGAATAACTTCAGTATTCAGGGCATCAATTTTCAGCTTGCCATTGTCCTGGCTGATGATGCCTGCAAGTTCATCTGCGTTATCACGAATGTAATCTGCCATTTTCAGAACGTAAGATGCACGCTCTTTATAAGAAGTCTGTGCCCAGATTTTCTGAGCATCGCGCGCCCGATTAAACACCGTGGTGAACTCTTCCTGAGTTGTCAGTGGCAGACGACCAATTTCTTCAAGAGTCGCTGGATTAATACTGACTTCATACGCCACGTCTGGATTGGCTACATTCATGGTGAAATACCTGTGCGGGTTTCTGTAACTTTTGACGGCCAGATGTTAGCACAGTAAACCCGGCGCTGAACAAGTCGGTTCCGGCCTTGCAGAGCAGGCTAAATGAGCCAGTCTGTCGCTATGTCACTCGGAAGAGACGCCTTGGGAGCGGCGACTTACGACGCGCAGCCTCAGCAGCAGACAAACTGCTGCACAGCTTAGGCCGGCAATGAGTCCGATCCAGAACCCGGCGGCCCCCATCGGTTCTGCGAGCCCGTAAGCAAGGTACCAACCGGTACCAAAGCCAATGATCCAATAAGACAGGAAGGTAATGAGCATGACTACGAAGGTATCTTCGTAGGCCCTGAGCGCGCCAGCAGCAGCGATCTGAATTGCGTCGGGGATCTGGAATATCGCCGCGTAAATCAACAGGGCAGCGCCGATTGAGACAACGGCTGGGTCTGGGGAATAAAGATTCGCGATAATGCCAGCGCCAGACAGAATGACTGCGGCATTAAAGAGAGCCAGCAGCAGGTTGAGCTTTACTCCCAGCCAGGCACACTGTCGAGCAGGGCTGAGCGCTCCTTCGGGTGCATTGTTCTGCTGGCCGAGATGGTGACCCACTCTGACCGTTAACGCCATGCCAAGGCTGAGAGGCAGCATAAAGGTCACCGATGAGACGTTCAGTGCTACCTGATGACCTGCGACGATGACGGGACCTAAGTCGGTCAGGAAAAGGGCAATAACGGTAAACAGGCTGACCTCAAAAAATATGGCCACACCGATGGGAAGTCCAACACGGCTCAGGCTTTTTACATGGTCGCTGACGGTTGAGCGATAGAATGACAACAGGCGTATGCTTTGCTCGGCCCGATAGCGTCGGCAGTCCCATTGCAGCGCCCAGGTCATAAAGCAGACGACGATCGCGCTTCCGATGCCGCAACCGATACCACCCAGTTCCGGAAGGGGCCCCCAGCCATAGATCAGTGCCGCATTCACCGGAATATTAAGTATCAAACCAATCAGCATGATGCGGGTAACGTGATGGGCCTGGTCAACAGCTTCGGCATGGAATCTGAGTGCGAGGAATATTCCGGATATGGGCATCGCGGTTGCGATGGCCAGTAGATAGTATTTCGCAGTTGTTGCCGTATGCGCATCGTCAATCCAATAGGGAAGAGCTACAGCAATGGCGGCAGTAATACCGCCGAGAATGACGCCCGTCAGAAGCCCGAGCGATATGCCCGAAGCCAGCAGGGATTGTATGGCGGATGACGCCGATGGACCTGAACGTGCTTTGGCGACGGCCGGTGAGAGAGCAACGAGAACGCCTGCGAGAAATAGCCATATTGGCGTCCAGACGGCACTGCCAATCGCGACGGCGGCGAGATCACGGGTGCTCACGTATCCCGACATGACGGTATCAATGGTGCCCATACCGACCTGCGCGAGCTGTGTAAGAAGAATCGGGCCCGTAAGTTTAAGAATCGCTTTGAGGTCTGATGCTGGTTGCTGGTGGTAAGAGGTAGAGTGTGCGGTAGACATAGCGAAACAGAGGCTGAACCGTATAATTGACAGGCGCGGCTATTGTGCCTGTGCTTGATATTGAATAACAGAAAGAAAATGAACCTGCTAAAACAACCCGACGTCATCGAACTTTTGCCGGCCGATCTCGTATCTATTTTTGATCGGCTTTTCAGCGTCTCTGAAAACACTCGCCTGGTCTCAGGTGGTGGTGAGCCTGAATATCTCCCAGCGGATACTGAAGTGCCTTACCATAGAGTTATTTTCGCCCACGGCTTCTACGAATCTGCGCTGCATGAAATTGCACACTGGTGCATTGCGGGCGCTGAAAGGCGTAAGCTAGTTGATTATGGTTACTGGTATGAGCCCGACGGCCGTTCTGCTGAGCGCCAGAGAGAGTTTGAGCAGGTCGAAGTAAAACCTCAGGCATTGGAGTGGATACTGTCAGAGGCCTGCGGACGCAAGTTTCACATCAGTACTGATAATCTGGATGGCGACCCCGATGCGGTGGAGCTGGGGCGGCAAAAATTCCGTGGTGCCGTAGTCAAACAGGCGACATGGTATCTCAAAAACGGGCTGCCAGAGCGTGCTGAGATACTAAAAGAGGCGCTATTGGATTATTATCACCGCCATACACTATTTGGTACGCATCTGTTTGTGCCAGAAAATATCTGAACGGAGATAGGTTTGTTAAAGAAACTGTTCAAATCCAACGCCTCAAAGCCGGCGCCGGAATCGAAGAAGCCCGCAGCTGCTAAAAAGGCCCCGGCTCAGAAAAATAAGCCAACGCAAAATGCCAAAAGTCATGGCTCTAAGCGCAACGCTGGTGGTGATAAGGCCACGGCACAGAATAAAAAGCCTAAGAAAGAAGTGATCGAGACTCCATGGAGTCTCTCGGATTTCAAAGTTGAGCCTCAGGAAGGAAAAACCCGTTTCCACGATCTTCAGCTGCCTGATTCTGTGATGCGCGGTATCCATGAGTCCGGGTTTCAGTATTGCTCACCGATTCAGGCGGAGAGCCTGCCAGCAGCGCTGACAGGTCGTGACATGATTGGTCAGGCGCAGACTGGTACGGGTAAGACAGCCGCCTTTCTGCTGACGATTTTCAACCGTCTCCTGACTGTCCAGCCGGAAGAGCGCTTCGCCAGTGAACCTCGTGCTCTGATTATTGCACCGACTCGTGAGCTGGCACTGCAGATTGGTAAAGATGCGGAAGCACTGGGTAAATACACCGGTCTGAATACTGTCACCGTTGTCGGTGGTATGAACTATGATTCGCAGCGCAAAATGCTGCGGGATCATGTGGTCGACGTACTGGTAGCGACACCGGGCCGTCTGATCGACTTTATGCGGAGTCAGGATGTGTTCCTGGATCAGGTTGAAGTGCTTGTCCTTGATGAAGCTGACCGCATGCTCGACATGGGGTTCATTCCTGATGTGAAGCGGATTGTCCGTGGGACACCGCCAAAAGAATACCGTCAGACCCTGCTGTACTCCGCAACTTTCAATTTTGATGTGCGTATCCTGATTGATCAGTGGACCACGAACCCGATGAAGGTTGAAATCGAGCCGGAGCAGGTAACGACTGATCGTGTTGATCAGAAACTATATCTTTGTGCCGACTCAGACAAATATAGCTTGCTGGAGCGGGTCCTGAACGAAGAGAAGCCAGAGAGACTGATCATCTTCGCCAACCGTCGCGACCTGACCCGTAATCTGTGCGATAAACTGAACAAGAACGGCCACGTTGCTGTTCTCCTGTCTGGTGAAGTCAGCCAGGACAAACGGGTCCGTACACTGGAGCGTTTCCGTGACGGACGGGTAAATATCATGGTTGCCACAGACGTTGCTGGTCGCGGTATTCACGTTGACGGTGTCAGTCATGTTATTAACTACACCTTGCCGGAAGATCCGGAAGATTACGTTCACCGTATCGGCCGGACGGGCCGGGCAGGTGCCAAAGGTGTATCGGTGAGCTTTGTGTCAGAGGATGATGCGTTCGTACTGCCGGACCTCGAAAAATACCTCGGCACCAAGCTGGAACTGACGCAACCCTGAGGATTAAGGCTGGGTATGTGCTGGCGGGTATTTCTGTCTTTCGTACTATTGGTTCCAGTGACCTACGCGCTGGAACCGCAGGACGCAGCAAGTTATTTTGCTATCGAGGCGGTAACGCCTCAGCAGGCTGAACTGTGCCTGGAATCTATGAGGTCCCCGCTGATTCATAACAGCGAAGGCGACCATGTGAATTCGTACTATTACTTTGGCGTTCACAATGATCGGACACTGATTGGTCTTGAGCGGGTAAAGGGGGCGGATTATTCCCAATATTTCAGCTTGCTGGTGTTTGATCAGACCACGTTGCTTGGCTACTACCGCAATATTGCCAGCCTACCGCTTTTTATTGAGCCGGATGGGCAGCTATCCTTTCCGCGCGGTGTTGAACTGGCGGACACCATATACATTGATCAGGATGAATTTCCGGCTCTTTGCCTCGCCGGGCAGCCATGCGTCGATTGGGTATCAGTCGGTACGCGGTGTGAGCTGAGCGCGGATTGATTGCTCCAACCAGCTCGGATCGTCCGCGGGTAAGTCGTGCCCCGCAGAAGGGTGTGTGAACAAAGGCTTCTTCCAGCGATGCGCAATGCGCGCTGTACACCCCGGTTTAACTAACCTGTCGCCTGCCGCATTGTAAAAGAACACGTCATGGACTGGGGCACTGGTCGGGCCTTTGTAGCGACTTGCGGCGATCAGTTGCACGAATACGTTACGCCAGCGCAGCGGGTGTTCATCTGCAAAACGAACCCATGGGGCAGATTCACCAGCGGTAAGTGCGCGGTTTATGGTCAGATCAAAAATGGTCCGCTCGAGTCGCAGGCGGTCGCCAAAACAGAATAGCAGCCTGAAAAATGACACGGCCGTCATACGCTCCCACGGATAAGACATATTGGCGAGGCTGGTATTGATCAGATGGAGTGATTCAATCTCGTCTGGGTACTGGCGGGCCCATTCTGCAGCAATCATAGCCCCCATAGAGACAGCAATTACCGTTATCGGCCCCTCGTGCTCAGCGCGAACCTGTGCGCGAATGTTTTCCATCATAGACGGAATGTCAGAAGGGGTTGTCTGGGAGTACTGATAGCCATTGCCTGGCAACTCAGGTTGAATAACCTGAAAGTCCTCTGCAAACCTCTCCGGAAATTCCAGCCAGTGATAACGGCTGCGGATCAGGCCCCGAAGAAAAACGAGTACAGGTTTATCAGAGGACGGCTTCAAGCGTTTATCCTGTTACCAGATACGGAAGAAGCGGTGGACGCTGAACTGAATCAGAGTGCCTGCATCGAAGTCGCCACCCAGATTAGTGCGTTCCAGGGTCAGGCGGTAATCCCAATGATTCCAGGTTCTGGCGGCTCCTACTCGGAAGTGCCAGTAATCGTCAGCCGTCGAGCTGCCGAAGTTCGTCGTTTCGTCGGTACCGTCTAAGCGATGATTGGCGCCGTAGAGTTCGATTGAAAAAGACCCGGTCTGAAAGGTGTAGGCTGTTTCGAGGGTATGCAGGTTGTATTCGCTGCCGTAATAACCGTCTGCCGCCCGGTATCCCAGAGTCAGGTTGTTGTCCCACAACAGACGAAGTGCTGTTTCGTTGTATGCATCACCTTTTTCTTCAGCGTCACCATGGAAAGTGAAGCGCGTCAGGCTGGCATCAACAGACCATGCTCGCCAGAGCGGCAGGTTAGCACCGCCATACACATCCCATTCGGAGTGCAGGCTATCTGCGCTGCCGTGGTCTACGTTACTGCCCCAGGCGCCAGCATAAAACCCTGAGTTATGGGTGGCCGTCATGCCTGCCTGCCAGGCGGCTTTGCCGCTGGTCTGGCTTATGCCGTCACGCACAAATTCAGAGGTGACTCCAAGGTCGGCGGTAACATCAGCCAATGCGGCATGGTGACAGGTCAGTAAAGCGGCTGACGTGAGTGATACAAGCAGGTATTGCAGACGTGGCATAAGGTTACGAAATCCGTCAGATACATCAGGCGCCTAGTGTAGCGGAAGCGGCGCTCGCTTCACACTGCCGGTGTGATATTTCCGCTCATTCCCGGATACCAGCGTTCAAGTGCAGACTGAAGGGCTCTCGTCTGATCTGCCGCTGATTCAGGCGCCCACTGCGGCATGGTCCGAGCAGCAGACATCAGAAAGTCGAACAGAACCAGATGCCGACGCAGAATCCGCTGTTGGCGGTGGGGTAATACCGGGTTAAACAAACCGTGATAACGCAGGAGGTGTCGTGGGTTTTTCTTGACCCAAAGCCAGGAGCCCATTTCCAGAGTGATAGGAATAAAACAACCTTCTGGTTGCATCGCCCGGTAATCATCGTAGAGGTAATCCCACATGTCACCGTTGGTGGTATAGCTGTGCGCCTGCGGCTCAAACAGATACTGCTCGTGGCTGGGGAAGCTGTGTTCAAACAACTCAGTCAGCGTATGGGCAGCGCCTATTCCGGGCCATGGGGCAGTGCTTTTAGCGTATGGAAACCAGAGCCGGTCGCGGGTGCCGAAGCCAGAGTGGCAGTCGAGGCTGATGCAGTATTTCTGATCGCGCAGAGCATGATGAATGGCGTCGCTTAGCGCTTGATTCTCGGGCTCCATCGGGCGGCCAGGTTTGCCGCGGTACCAGGGCAGAGCGGAACTGATACGTTGGCCGCCCACCAGCCATGGGGTTTTGCCCTCGGCTTCGACCGGCGCATTGCGCATCAGATCCACACCGTTAGGGTTGCAGCGCGTATTCTCAGCCATGCCACCCGGGTTAACGATAGGGATGATTAATAGCCTGAGGTGTTCAAGTTGATCGCGAATAACAGGGTCCCAGTGCAGACGACGCACCAGGCTCTTCATAAATGACAGAATGACCTGGGTGCCAATGCGTTCGACGCCATGTACACCGCCAACCAATGCCAGCACCGGAGCATCTTTAGCAGTACTGCCCATTTCAAGAACATAGAAAGGAAGATGTTCACCCTTGTGCTGTATGTGAGCAGGTACACGAATCCGCATGTACTGTTTGCCCTCTTCGATGAGGGACTCAAGTTCTGCCAGTTCTGGCAAAGCCGCGTTAAGGCGGGAAATGCGTTGAATCACGTTGAGGTGAACCTTATGCTCTTTGGCCTTTTGACTATATCTAACAGGTTACACCGCCAATGAGAAGCTTCCAGTCAACACCGGTGGACATGCCTGACAAACTGCGCGTTCGTCGTTGGCTGACTACTATCTGGCCCTTTCTGCTGGAGTATCGCGGTCGGGTCATCGGGGCGATGATTTGCCTCTTGTTGGCCAAGCTGGCCAGCGTGGTTATGCCATTTTTGCTCAAGTATCAGGTCGATCATCTGGATGCAGCTGGCACCATTGGTGAGAACTGGTGGGCGGCGTTCCCGCTATTACTGTTGCTGGCTTATGGCACCGTGCGGTTTATGACCGTGTTTGCCGGGGAGCTCCGTGATCTGCTGTTTGGTCGGGTCGCAGAGCGGGTGATGCGCAGAATGTCACTGGCGTTGTTCCGGCATCTTCACAGCCTGAGTCTTTCGTTTCACCTGGATCGTCAGACGGGTGCATTGCAGCGTGATATTGAGAGAGGGACTAACGGCATTTCGTTCCTGATGCGTTTTCTGATTTTCAATATCCTTCCGACATTTCTTGAACTCGGTCTGGTTATCGTTCTTCTCTTAATTAATTACCCGCCTGTGTTTGCCGGGATCACCCTGGTGGCCGTTGTTCTGTACGTCGGCTATTCAGTGAAGGTCACGGAGTGGCGTACGCGCTATGTGCGGGAAGCCAATCAGATGGACTCATCAACGCATGCCCGGGCGCTTGATAGCCTCCTAAACTATGAGACGGTTAAGTACTTCACCGCGGAAGGGCGGGAGTCGGCTGACTACGACGGTTCACTTGCCCGCTGGGAAAAAGCCCGACGAATGAACCGCTTGTCGCTGTTTACCCTGAACAGTGGTCAGGCGCTTATTATTTCAGTCGCCATGGCCTGCATGTTGATGTCAGCAGCGCACTATGTGCTCATCGGGGAGATGACGTTGGGTGACTTCACGCTGGTGAATGCCTTTATGTTTCAGCTTTTTTTGCCTCTGAACTTCCTTGGCTTTGTTTATCGCGAGATTAAGGCGTCGGTCGCTAATATTGAGAGGATGTTTGTTCTGCTCGATATTGAAACCGACGTGCCCGATAACGCCACCAAAGGCCTGAATGTGACTCGCGGTGAGGTGGTGTTTGATCGGGTCGGTTTTGATTATGGCAACGGTCGGCAGGTGCTTAACGATCTGAGCTTTTCTGTGCCCGCAGGAAAGACGCTCGCGCTTGTTGGCGGCAGCGGCGCGGGTAAGTCAACGATAACCCGGTTGCTGTTCCGTTTTTACGATGTGACATCCGGTCAGATACGTATTGACGGTCAGGGTATAACCGATGTTTCTCAAACGTCGTTGCGGCAGGCCCTGGGCATCGTTCCGCAGGATACCGTCCTGTTTAATGACACACTGAGAAATAACCTGCTTTATGCCTGCCCGGATGCCAGCGAGGCAGACCTGCAGGACGTTATACAGATGGCAAGTCTGGACAGGCTGGTTGCAGAAAATCCAGCCGGTCTGGAAACCGTCGTGGGGGAGCGAGGGTTAAAGCTGTCTGGTGGTGAAAAGCAGCGCATTGCCATCGCCCGAATGCTACTTAAAAGACCCGCCATTATGGTCTTTGATGAGGCGACTTCATCGTTAGATTCTGAAACTGAGCGCAGCATTATGAAAGAGATTCGCAGGGTGTCCGAAGGGCATACCGCGTTAATCATTGCGCACCGTCTATCGACGGTTGTCGATGCCGATGAAATTGCGGTTCTCGAAAACGGACAGATCGCAGAACGTGGCAACCACAGAGAACTTCTGGCAAAGAACGGTCGTTACGCGGCGCTATGGCAGGCTCAACAAGCCTCTGGGGAGATTGGCTGATGCATCTGCTGTTAATCGATGCGATGAATCTGATACGCCGGGTCTATGCTGCGGTGGAAGACTCTGAGTTTGCGGCTGAAGCAACCCGCAATAAAGTGATCGATATCATTGGTGCTAACGTCCGGGGGCGCAAAGCCACGCATCTGTTGATGGTGTATGAGGATCAGGAGCCGACCTGGCGTCACCGCATCTGGCCAGAGTATAAAGCCGGGCGTTCGCCCATGCCTGAAGCGCTGGCCAATGATCTTTCTGAGATGCGAGCGGATCTTGAACGCAGCGGTATTCATAGTTACCGCATGTCGGGCTGGGAAGCGGATGATGTGGTTGCAACGGTGGCGGACCGGGCTGCCCGTAGCGGCCTTCAGGTAACCATTCTGTCGACCGATAAAGGCTTCTGCCAGCTGGTGTCAGAACGTATATCTGTACTTAATCACTTTGATCGATTTCTCTGGAATGAAGAAGCTGTGCACCAGCGCTGGGGACTGGCACCTGCTCAGTTGACCGACTATTGGGCTCTGTGCGGTGATCAGACAAATCATTTGCCGGGCGTGCCGGGCATCGGTAAGAAGGGCGCCGCTCAGGTTCTTGATCTCTGTGGTAGCCTGGATCATGCGATCGGCTGGCCAGAGGTATTGCCCGAACGTCTTTCAAATGCGCTGGAACAGGGCATCCCTTCGGCGATCCGGACTCGTGTTCTGGCGACCCTTCGAACCGACCTCGAGTTAGGGATCAGTCTCTCTTCATTGAGGGCAAAGTCGTGATCGGCTAAACTTGCCCGCCATTTTGACAGGCCTCAGCGGAGCAGATATGTCTTCTCAGATAAAAGTTCGTGGATTCCATATTGATGTGTACCAGCACGTTAATAACGGGCGCTACATGGAGTTTCTGGAAGAAGCTCGTTGGGAGTTTATGGATCACACTGGCTTTGCCGAAAAAATCGCTGCGCTTGGGCTTTCGATGGTGGTGGTAAATACTAATATCAACTACCGCCGCCCTGCGGTTATCCATGATGTTCTGGACCTCGGGATTCGTGTGGCAAAAATTGGCGGCAAAAGCGCGGTTTTTGAGCAGACAGTAACCCGCCAGAAAGATGGTGTAACTGAGATGGTGGTCGACGCCACGGTGACCTTCTGTGTGATGGACCCGGTGGCCGAGAAGGCTGTTCCGCTCGAAGGTGAGATCCGGACTATTCTTGAACAGGTTGCAGAGGAAGCCGGGGCATGAACCTTGATGACGTGATGGCAGAGATTAATCAGTTCCTGCTATGCCCAACACCGTCCGCCTGGATTGATGTTGCTCTCGAAAATCAGGAATTACTGCTGATTGACCATGCTAACTGTGAAAAAAAAGCAGCCTCGACAGCAATGAATCTTCTGTACCGCTACATTGATCGCGATGACCTTCTAAAGAAAATGAGCCAGCTCGCGCGCGAAGAGCTGCTGCATTTCGAACAAGTGGTTGGCATCATGAAGGATCGCGGTGTCAGCTATCGTCATGTGTCGTCGTCACGTTACGCTTCTGGGTTGCGCGAACTGGTTCGCAAGGGCGGAGAGGATGAGCTGGTCGATGTGCTTATCTGCGGCGCTTTAATCGAAGCGCGTTCCTGCGAGCGGTTCGCGGCGCTGGTACCACACCTCGACGAGGCCTTGGCCAAATTTTATCGTTCCCTGCTTCGCTCAGAGGGGCGCCACTACCAGGACTATCTGGAACTTGCCAGACAGTATGCGGGAACAGATATCCAGTGGCGGATTGACGAGTTCCGTGAAATCGAGCGTGAGCTGATTATGAGTCCGGACCCGGAATTCCGTTTCCACAGCGGCGTTCCTGCCGCCGCTTAATCCTGACAGGCGCGAATGATCTTGATGCAGATATCGGTTTCGCGCTGATACGTCGCTTCATCAATAGCGCCAGCCTTAAGGTCCCGACTGGCTTGCTCAAGCCGCGCCTCTGCGTCTTTTAAGTCGGTAAACATGCGGTTGGCTTCAAGTGCTTTTAAGGTTACTGCTGCAGTCATGGGTGGGCTCCTCAGGACGTTCTGATGTCACAATCAAACTAGACTCCCTCTCAGAACTGCACCAGTAGCTATCGTTCCTAAGACCTGCAATGATTACAATTTCTTTAACAGAGTGATCGCAAAGTGAACAAACTCCCGTTAGATGGCGCAATCTGCGCTGGGCATTCATTGGACACCCGGCAGGTAGCTGGACTGGCTACCTACGATTGCATTGAGGGTGAAGGAGAACCGCTTCATTTTCTTCACGGCAACGGTTTTTGCGGACTCACGTTAGCTCCCCTGGCAGAAGAAGTTACAGATGGAAGTCATCCCCTGCTGTTCACTGATTTACCAGGACATGGCGCCTCAGGGGGGCCGGATGTCAACGCACAGCCAGACTGGAATGATATGGCTGACCGCGTTGCAAACAGTATCGCCGCTCGCATTGACAGGCCAGTAACGGGGATAGGTCACAGTATGGGTGGTGTGGTGACGCTGCTTGCCGCAGCGCGTTATCCTGACTTGTTTTCCCGAGTTGTGTTGCTCGATCCGGTTCTGTTCAGCCGCGAAGTTATTTTTTACCAAAGACTGATGAGAAAAACAGGGCTGTGGCAACGAACGTCTCTGGTACGCTCGGTCGCCCGGCGTCGTTCGGACTGGCCGTCTGTGGATGCATTGAAAACAGACCTGTCGACCAAGTCGCTATACCGGAACTGGACTCCTGGAGCACTGGACGCATTTGCTCACTACGGAACTCGTACAACCGAGGCAGGTGCACTAACACTGGCCTGCGACCCTCGTTGGGAGGCCTCCATTTTTGGCTCTTACCCGCGTGGTCTCTGGCAGGCAGTCAGAACGGTCAGTGTGCCGGTCGATATTGTTGTCGCCACACGTTCATATCCATTTATCCGTCCAGCAGTAAAGCGTGCCGTGGGCCGGAATAAGCGTATTTCGCAACATGTATTTGATGGTGGTCATTGCTTTCCTATGGAAGCGCCAGAGGCCGCAGCGGTGCAAATTAATGACATATTGGTCGATTCCGGCCGGGGGCTATGAAAACCTTTGTCAATTTGCGCGCTCTGGGCTAAGGTGGTTTTTACTTGGGCAATTAAGTGAGTTTCGAGTAGGACCCTATGAACATGGAGATTCAGGCAGCCTTAGATGTTGCCGATGAGACTGATTCCTTCCTGCAGATCACGGATGTGATCTACGACAAAGAAGCCGAGAATGGCTATGACTCCCTGAATGAAGCAGAGAAAACTGTCTTCTGTCTCGATCAGTTGCTGAGAGAGATGGAGAACGGTGGTTTCGTGCAGTTCGTTCACCACGAAGCAGGCGCTAAAGCGGAAGACACGCTCGAAGCACTTGAGCGTATTAAAGCGCCAGTGTCGGCTGGTCTGCTTGATCAGATAGTCGATCTGTTTCCTGATCGTAATATTCCTTCAGATGAAGATGATCGCATTGATGCTTTCGATAATATCGAAAGCGAACATGCTGATAAAATCGCAGCTCTGGATGATCGTTTCTACGACAGCGGTGAAAATCTGGTCGGGTTGACACTGCGATTTGTTCAGAAAAACCTGCGTGAGTTTCACTGATCAAACAGGTGGCAAGGCTGTTTATGAGGAGGGGCGCTTGGGTCAGTATCGGCGCGAGTTGAGGCTTATCTTGTAATATCGAGGGCAAACGCTGAAACTATGTAGCAGCAATAAAGGGATTGCCTATGATTATAAAAATGGTCTCATCGTGTTTTTTGTGTACAGCGCTGGCTCTCTCTGCCTCCGCTGCATTAGCAGATGTAAAGCTCAAAGGTGTATCTGTACCAGAAGAGGTTACTTTTTCTGGTCACACTATGGTTTTAAATGGTGCCGGTGTTCGGTCTCGTTTTTTCATCGATGCGTATGTCGCCGCATTGTACCTCCCGGAAGTTTCGACTGACGCAGACGGGATTCTTGCCTCCGGAAGTCCGCTGGATATCCGTGTCGTTATTATTTCGGACCTGGTGACCGCTGATCGTTTTGCAGAGTCTGCAATGGACGGCTTCGTCAGATCTACCCATGGAGACCTGGGTCCGATACGTCCTCAGGTTGAAACTATGATCAAAACCTTCCGGAACTCTTTGTCGGTCGGCGATGTCTTTGATCTGGTTTATAACCCCGACGCCGGAACCGAGATTTATCGTAACGGTGAGCTTCTTGAAGTTGTTGAGGGGCTGGATTTCCGTTCTGCAATGGCTGGTATCTGGCTCTCTGATGACCCGGTGCAGACCAGTCTTCGGGAAAAAATGCTGGGTCTTTGAGCCGGAACAGGGCTTTGAGTGCAGAAAATAGTGCAAAGGATTGCTAAATGACAGAAACAGAACTCACGCGCTCGGGAAGCGATCTGTTACCTGACGAAATACCCGTTCTGGTTGTTGATGACGACCAGTCGGTACTCGATGTTACGAGTCTTGTTCTGTCCCGCTACCGTTTTGAGCAGCGACCTGTCACGGTCATTCAGGCCAGGTCTGCGGCGGCAGCGAAAGATATTCTGTCATCCCGCGATGATATTGCAGTTCTGTTTCTCGACGTCGTCATGGAAGAGGATGATGCCGGCCTTAAACTGGTTGAATGCATTCGCGAAGAACTCAATAACCAGAAGATCCGGGTTATTCTCCGTACCGGTCAGGCTGGTTTCGCGCCAGAATATCGGGTTGTTCAGAATTACGATATTAATGACTACCTCGCCAAAAGTGAGTCCACGCAAGAGCGTCTCTACGTTTCCCTGACGACAGCGCTTCGAGGATACCGGGATATTCTGTTGTCCGAACATTTTGCCACGCTGGCGATGAATGCTGAACGTGAGCGTGAACTTGTCAGCGAAGCTCTGGAAGAAAAATCGCGATTCCTTGCACACCTCAGCCATGAGGTACGTAATCCTCTGACTGGTATGGTTGGCATTATTGAGTTGCTCGGCGATGCGGATGAAACGGAGCGTACAGAGTTGTTGCAGGGGCTCGAATTTACGACACAGACTCTGCTGGGTGTAGTTGATGACGTGCTTGATGTGGCTAAAATTGAAGCGGGTAAGTTCCGACTGCAGGAATCCGCATTTAATGTTCGTTACTGGCTGGAAAAAACAGCGTCAACCTACGAAGCGATTTTACGCCAGAAAGGAATTCGTCTGGCGTGTGAAGTTGCTGAAGATATTCCCCTCAACCTGATTGGTGATCAGGCCCGGTTGCGTCAGGTTTTATCTAATTTTCTCAGCAATGCTGCGAGATTTACGCCTACGGGTGGCCAGGTCGCGGTGCGACTGAATGGAGCCCGAAATGGTGAGCAGTGGACCCTGTTTGTATCGGTCAGTGATACAGGGATCGGTATTGCGCCAGATCGTCTGACTTCTGTGTTTAAGCCCTATGTTCAGGAGACTGCAGCTACTGCAGAAGTGTATGGTGGAACAGGGCTTGGCCTGAGTCTATGTCATGACCTGGCTTCACTCATGGGTGGGAGTGTCGGTGTGACCAGTCGTCAGGGAAAGGGGTCGACGTTCTGGCTGGAGGTACCGCTTGGCATTGATAGCTCGCTGGTTACGGGGAGCCAGGACCGGCCGGCTTATAAGGTTCTCGTGTGTGAAGACGACGCAACCAATCAGAGAACCATGCAGGTAATTCTGGAAAAAAAAGGTCTGGACGTTGATGTCTTTGATAACGGCCGGGAGCTTATCGACAGCGATGCGTGGCGAATGGCTGACGCGATTATTATGGATTGCCATATGCCAGAACTTGGCGGTATGGAAGCAACTAGAATTCTCCGCTCAGAAGGTAGCGAGCTGCCCGTATTGGCGCTAACTGCTGGAGTGTCTGACGCCGAGCGGCAGGACTGTCTGGAGGCTGGTATGGATTGTGTTATCAGTAAGCCTGTGGATTATTCAATGCTTTATGATCAACTGGTTTCGCTAATTATTAAGGGGCGTCACCCGGTGCGCATTGCCTGACGCTGACGTGTTGCTGTGACGTCTGATCTTGATAAGAAGAAGGGCTGAAAACTCAGCCCTTTTTATTTCTGTCGCTTTGTATCTGTACTTCTATTTCAACCCATTTGAATCCCGCGGTCACCTGTCGGTTTATTTTACCGAAGCGTCATCTTCCGGCGACTCCCCATCTTTGCGAGAAGGGTCAGTCATGCGGGCGATGGCTTCAAGGCGTTTGATGATTTCTCCGTTTACGCTACCTTCTGGGAAATTGCCCTCTGCATCTGCGATACCAGGCTCCCGGTCCAGCAACAGATGGATGGCTTCGTCGACGTGGCGCACGCAGTAAATATGGAATTCACCGGCCTCGACGGCCTTCAGTACATCGTCATGTAAAACAAGATTACGCTGATTGGCTGCTGGGATAATTACCCCTTGCTTGCCGGTCAGTCCCCGAGCGTTGCAAAGACGGAAGAAGCCTTCGATCTTCTCATTCACGCCACCGATGGCCTGGGCTTCACCGTATTGGTTGACCGAACCTGTAATAGCAAAACTCTGATCAATCGGCGAGTGAATCAGAGCCGAAATAAGACAAATCAGTTCAGCCATAGAGGCGCTGTCACCATCGACGTAACCGTAAGACTGTTCCATTGCGATATGAGCAGAAATAGCGAGAGGGAATTTCTGTGCGTAGCGGTTCCCCAGGAAGCCTGAAAGAATCATAACACCTTTAGAGTGAATCGCCTGACCCAGAGCGACTTCACGTTCGATATCGACAATACCTTTTGAACCCGGATATACCGACGCTGTAATTCTGGCAGGTGAGCCGAAACTGGTGTCGCCGAGTGACATCACGGTCAGTCCGTTAATTTTACCGATGGCGGTGCCGGTGGTCTCGAGAAGCACTGTGCCGTCCAGCATCTGCTCAAAAAGCTTGTCGTAGACTCTTCCAGTACGTTCCTGTTTGGCCTTAAGCGCACGATCGATATGAATTGTGGTGATTAATTCGTCCTGCGCCAGCTTGCGAATGAAGTCGGCTTCAGCGAGTAGGTCAAACTGATCACCAATTAACGCGCTTAAAGTATCCTGCTGTTCAGCAAGGCGGGCGCTGTGTCGGACCATGCGCTCAACGGCGGCTTTGTCGAGGTCGGCGTATTGCTGCTCTTCGATCCGGCTCTTCAACAGTTGAGCGTAGGCCTGAACGTGGGGTTCAGTCAGTTCGATATCACTGTCGAAATCGACCAGTGTGCGGAACAGACGCTTAAAGTCTTCGTCGTATTCCTGAAGCAGGTAATAAATCTGACGAGAGCCAATAAGCACCAGCTTAAAATCGAGGGGGATAACATCTGGCACGAGTGATGTTGTGTTCAGCAGGCCGACCTCGGAATAGGGCGATTCCATCTTGAGCTCGTTGGATTGCAGTGCACGTTTCAACGCGTCCCACACGAAGGGTTCGGACAGCACTTTCTCGGCATCCAGAATCAGGTAGCCGCCGTTGGCTTTGTGCAGCGCACCTGGGGCGATTTTCTGATAATTGGTGACCAAGGCGCCTTGCTCACTGACGTACTCTATGCGTCCGACGAGGTTGGCGTACGACGGGTGGGGCTCGTAGATCACCGGCGCGCCACTGTCAGGCGCATGATGCGTGGCAATATTTGGCAGCAGTGAATCTTCAAGGCTGCTGCGTTTCGCGTACTCTTCACGCAGGTCCATCAGGCGCTCTTCGACCAGCTCTTCCAGAACAACGGACGGAAGGTGCTCTTCCATCACCGTGATGTAGTCCATCACTGGCTCATGATGAGAAAAGGCTTCGCGAATCGGAGCGAGCAAGGGAGTGATCGCCTCGCGAATCGTTTCCTGATTCAGGCGACGAAGCTCGTTGCTGCTTTCGCGTTTCCATTGTGGCAGTTCTGCAAGTTGCTCACTGAGCATGTGTTCAAGCTCAGCGATGTCATTGTGGAAGGTTTCCCGCTCTTCTTCGGAGAGCTGAGCAAATTCGGTCTCATCCAGTGCTTTGCCTTCGCGCATTGGGGTGAAACTGATAGCGTTTGAATCCCGGTATACGGCAACCCCGCGCTTGTGCGCTTCCCGCTCTACCGTTTCGATCGCCCGGTCATAACGACGGTTAAATGTGTAATCAATGGCCGACTTTTTCTGTTGATAGGTCGGGTGCTCCAGAACGGCTGGAAAGCTGGCAATCAGCTGATCAATCAATTCGGTCATAAGCCCGCGGAAGTCACTGGCCTCCTGTGGGAGCAGGGCGAGAACTTTGGGCTCGCGCGGATTATTGAAGTTGTTTACGTAGCACCAGATGTCTGGGGTCTTCTGACGCTTGGCCTCGCTTTTCAGATAGTCGCGCACGTAGGACGAGCGACCGGTTCCGGTGTCTCCCATAACGAATATGTTGTAACCGGGGCGTTCCATTGCAACGCCGAACTGGATCGCGTTGACGGCTCGCTCCTGACCCAGAACCCCGTGAAAGGGCTCAATATCCGCAGTTGTTTTGAAGTCGAGAGAATCGGGGTGGATCGTCTGTGTGGCAAGAGAGTGGGGTAACGCTTGGGGCTTCTGTGTCATTGTCGCTCTGATGTCGCTTCTTTAATGAGGTACCCAGTTACAGTATTGCGCTCGCCGCAGTATGACAAGTCTGATTAGAGAAAAGCGCACACTGGTAAGCTCTGTCAGTTGCTTTTGTGCGGTTCTCGGGGATAATTCACGCTTTGTTGGCATCTGTTGCAAACAAAGTGTCATCGCAGTATTCAGAATGTGCAGTTAAGGTAGCTCCATGTCGGTCCAGCCGGAAGACAGAACAACGATAGATATGTTCAGCTCGTCAGGGCCGGGCCGCCCTCGCAGTAACCCCTATGACAGAACTCAGCAGTCTCGCCTTAATAAACGCAGTCAGCGTCTGCGCGACAAGCATGCTGGCTTGCATCGTCTGGAAGTGAAATTGCCTGCGCACGTCGTAGCCGCTCTGGATGGCGCTGCTGACGAGTTAGGTTTGTCCCGTGCGGAAGTAATCACCAAAGCACTGGAGCAGTGGCTCCACATCTGACGCAATGAATTGTTCATAAGACCTTGATTCTGAAGCGGGTTTTGGCTAATGTACGCCTCCCCGCTGATCGCGGGGCGTTATGGTGGCCTTTGTCGGTCCCCTCGCAACGATACACCGCGAACCCCGCCAGGTCCGGAAGGAAGCAACGGTAGTGGTCGACTCGTGTGCCGGGGTGTGGCTGGCAGAGGTCATCTCCAGTTTCTCTTCCGTATTTTCCTTTCCAGATTGTCACTGACTTTACCCGCTTATCCAGTTATTATGCGAGCTGAATACAGGTATTCAGGCCGAATAGATTTTCATGAGTTATCAGGTACTTGCGAGAAAATGGCGTCCGCGTTTCTTTGATGAAATGGTCGGGCAGGAGCACGTTCTGCGCGCGCTCATCAATGCGCTGAATGAAGGGCGTCTCCATCATGCGTACCTGTTTACCGGCACCCGCGGTGTTGGTAAAACGACGATTGCCAGGATTCTGGCCAAATGCCTCAACTGCGAGCAGGGCGTCAGCGCAAGACCCTGCGGCGAGTGCTCTTCTTGCCGTGAAATTGCAGAAGGCCGCTTCGTTGACCTGATTGAAGTCGATGCAGCATCCCGTACCCGTGTTGAAGATACCAGAGAGCTCCTTGATAACGTTCAGTACGCGCCTACAAGAGGCCGCTTCAAGGTCTACCTGATTGACGAAGTTCATATGCTCTCAACCCACAGTTTTAACGCCTTGCTGAAAACGCTCGAAGAGCCGCCGGAACACGTTAAATTTCTGTTGGCGACGACCGATCCACAAAAGCTCCCCGTGACTATCCTTTCGCGCTGCCTGCAGTTCAGCCTCAAAAATATGACGCCTGAACGTATTGTTGGTTATCTGGGTAAAGTGCTGCAGGCGGAGTCTGTGCCGTACGACGAGCCGGCGCTCTGGTCTCTGGGGCGTGCTGCGCAGGGCAGTATGCGGGATGCGTTGAGCCTGACAGATCAGGCCATTGCCTTCGGTGAAGGTGAGGTTCATGAGTCGCAGGTCAACTCCATGTTGGGCAGTATGGATCGCGGCAGGCTCTTCAGGCTGGCCGAAGTGATGGCTAAGGCCGATGCCAGCGAAATCCTGGCGGAGACCGCTTCGATGGCGGAGCACTCTCCGGATTATGACGAGATTCTGCAGGGGCTTTTGCACATCTGGCATCGTGCGTCACTCGCTCAGGTTGTTCCTGATGCCATTGATAATGCCGAAGGCGATCGTGAAGCGATCCTGCAGTTGTCGATGGCGATGCCCGCCGAAGATCTGCAGCTGTGTTATCAGATCGCGCTTCAGGGGCGACAGGACCTCGCGATGGCACCAGAGCCTCGTCAGGGCTTTGAGATGATATTGCTGCGCATGCTGGCATTCCGTCCGGCACCTGATGTCGTACCTGAACTCGACCTGGCGTCGGCGCTCGAAAAAAAAAAGCCACTGACAGCTCCAGCGGCTGAAGCTGTTTCTGGGGTTGGTAGTGGGGTCGTTCCGGAGTCTGATTCAGAGACTGCTGCAGGTACTGCATCAGAGCCGAACGAGCCTGCAGGGCAGTTCGAATCTCTCGGTTCTGTTTCGCCTGCTTCTGAGCCCGCTATTGCTGAGCCAGAAAAGTCAGAACCTCAGATTGCGACGCCTTCCGCTGCAGAGCCTATGGGTTCAGAGCCTGTAAATTCAGAGCCTGTAAATTCAGAGCCTGTAAATTCAGAGCCTGTAAATTCAAAGCAGGCGCCAGAATCAATGGTAGCTACGCCCCAACAACCGGAACCATCCGCGACGCCAATCATTACAGATCATGCTGTCTCTGCGGAAAATTTAACGGCCGCTGATGCTTCTGTTGATACCCCTGCAGAGGCGCATTCCGGCAGCTCCACTGGCGCTCCTGTTGAGGCTCCAGCCGATATCCCTGTCCAACAAGATGTCCCTGTCGAATATGAGTCTGCGCTGGCACCAGTGATGCCTGGTGATGAGACGCAGGAACGTCGCGATGGCTCTCTGGCCGACCTTATGGAGAACCCGGTTCCGCAGGCCGTGGTTGAGCCAGTGAGTGAGCCGGAAGTGTCAGGCTCATCGCCAGCGGCAGATGTTGAAGCCGAGTCGTCTGCCATGGCGAGTGTCGACGAGTTGCCCGAGCTGGCTCCTCATACCTGGCATATGTGGGTTGATCATCTGGCGCTCGCTGGATTACCTATGGCAATTGCCCGAAACAGTGCACTTATTCAGCGTGAAGAGGCGCCGGAAGGCACTGTGCTTGAGTTTGATGTCGATCCCGCACAAGGCGCGTTGTACAACGATACCCAGCGAGAGAGAATCGCAACGGCTCTGAGGGAATTTCTGCCAGGTGTGACACTCAGAATGACTCTCACTGCAACACGTGGAGAGACACCGGAGCAACGCAGGCAGCGGCTGCTGGCCGATGCGCTGTATTCAGCGCGTCAGGCAATCGACAGCGACCCTCTGGTGGACCAGATAGTTAATGAATTAGGCGGGCAGGTCATCGAAGACACTGTCCGCCCGAATACCTGACGTTTAATAAAGAATTGACCTGAAGAATTGAAGAGAGGTACGCATGATTAAAGGTGGAATGGGCAACCTGATGAAGCAGGCTCAGAAGATGCAGGAGCAGATGGCGAAGGCTCAGGAAGAACTGGCTTCTGCAGAAGTGACAGGCGAAGCCGGCGCGGGTCTGGTGAAAGTCGTTATGACTGGCCGTCACGATGTTAAGCGCGTCGACCTTGATGATTCCATCATGGAAGAAGAAAAAGAACTGCTAGAAGATCTTCTTGCTGCTGCTGTGAATGATGCCGTTCGTAAAATCGAACAGAATAATCAGGAGCATATGTCGAAGCTGACATCAGGCATGGGGCTTCCTGCAGGCATGAAGCTGCCGTTCTGATTCATGGCCAGCCGACCGCGTGACTATCAGCTACTTTGCGAAGCATTCGATGGCTTGCCCGGTATCGGTGCGCAGGCAGCAGAGCGGCTGGCGGAATGGTTGGTCTATCACGGTGATAGCAGGCAGCTGGCGGAGGTCCTGACGCGCATTAACGAAGCGGGGCTCTGTCGGCTCTGTAATCGTATTCAGTGCCAATCGGAGTGCCAGGCCAATGGCGCTTGCGCCGATTACTTTCTGGTGGCATCGACGGAAGCGGTACTCAATCGGTTGTCTGATATTGTTGATTATCAGGGGCCGCTGTTTGTTTTGCACGGTGAGTTGTCGCCAGCAAGCGGGGTCGGCCCCTCTCAAATAAATATGGATGATCTGCTTGCGTCCGTTGAGCGCTTCCCAGAGGCGACGTTGTTGATACTCAGCGGTGATTCCGTTGAGGGGCGGACGACCGCAGAATATATTTTCCGGCGCTCGGGGCGGGCTGGTGAGCGTGTCAGTGTTGACCGTGCGAGTGAGATATTAAGGGGTCTTGATTGACTGAACCTAGAGTACAGACTGAAGTGCCGGTGCCGGAATGGATCGCGACGGATCAGCAACTTAACGATGCCTGCATCAGGTGGTCTTCGGCGGATTTTCTCGCGGTGGATACTGAGTTTGTCAGAACCAGTACGTTTTATCCCAAACCTGGCTTAATTCAGGTCGCGGATAAACATGCGTGCGCATTGATTGACCCTCTGGCAATCAACGACTGGAGCAAGTTCAAAGCTCTTATGCAGAGCCCGGATGTTGTGAAAGTATTCCATTCATGCGCCGAAGATCTTGAAGTCTGTAAGCGTATTTTTGATGCCGTACCGAGCCCCTTGTTTGATACACAGATAGCGATGGCGCTGTCGGGGTATGGTGGTTCTGTAGGGTTTCAACGAGCCGTCAGTGAATTGCTAGATCTGGATATTCCTAAAGAAGCAACCAGAACGGACTGGCTTCAGAGGCCACTGACTCCGGTGCAGATGGAATACGCGACCGCAGATGTGTTTTATCTTTTTCAGATTTATCCACGGTTGAAACAAAAGCTCGAGAGTCTCGGAAGAGAAGCGTGGGTTGAGGAAGAGTGCGAACGTCTTGTAGTCGCCGCGAGTCAACCTGATACAGACTTCACAGGTGCGTTTCAGCGAGTGAAGTCAGGCTGGAAGCTAAGGCCGCAGGAACAGAGCATTCTGCAACAGCTGGCTGTCTGGCGTGAGGAAGAGGCGCGGGCGCGTGATGTCCCGCGAAATAAAGTGGCGGATGATCCAGCGCTGTGGAATTTATCCAGATTTAAAGCACGTAACCGCGATCAGCTTTTCAAAGCAGGGTTACGGGCAAACATCATCAAAGAGTGTGGCAAACAGGTTCTGCAGATTATTCAGCAGGCACAGAGTACTGACTCTGATGAATGGCCGGAGTTGTTGCAACGGCCGCTTTCTGTTGATGACGGTAATCTGATGAAGCTTCTGAAAAAAGGCGTAATTAAAAAAGCGGAATCGCTCAATATTCCGCCGGAAGTGCTGGCCAACAAAAAAGCGCTGGAGGCGTTAATGCGCACCCCGGACAATGAATTGCCACCCATACTCCTTGGGTGGAGAAAATCAGAAATAGGTGATGCCCTCTTGGCGCACCTGAAAGAGATCAGGCAATAAATTATGACGGCGACTAAGCGCGTTTTGTGTGACGTTTATAAAACACGTCGCAAGGATGAGATGTACCTCTACGTTGAAAAGAAAGAGGGGTTGGCTCGTGTACCGGATGAGTTGAAAGAAATGTTTGGTAAACCTGAACTGGCATTAACCCTGTTGCTGACGCCAGAGAAAAATCTTGGTCGGGCAGATGCTGAAAAGGTTCTCGCTGATATCGAAGAGAAGGGCTTTTATCTACAGATGCCTCCGGCAAAAGAACCCTATATGCTGGATCTCTTCTGCCGAAAGGACGACGAATGAGTGCGGACCGGCGCTTCTGGGAAACGACACCTTTAAAAGAGATGAGTCGGCAGCAGTGGGAATCCCTCTGCGACGGTTGTGCTTTATGCTGTCTGCATAAGCTGGAAGACGAAGACAGTGGTGATGTTTATTACACCGATATTCACTGCCGCTATATGGATAAGAGCAACTGCCAATGCACAGTTTATAAGGAGCGGCAGACCTACGTGCCTCACTGTGTCTGGTTAACACCAGAGCAGGCTTCTGAGTTTCACTGGTTGCCAGAGACCTGTGCTTACCGCCTTGTTGCTGAAGGTAAGCCACTGCAAGAGTGGCACCCGCTATTAACTGGGGATGCAGACTCCGTTCATCGTGCTGGTGTATCCCTTAAAGGGAAAGGCGTTGCTGATAATCTTGTGAATGAAGAGGATTGGGAAGATCACATTATATGGAAAGCCTGACTGATTATTACGCCTTCTGGGCCATTTATATTCTGGCTGGTCTGCTCGCATTCTGGTGTTGGGGGAAAATGGCGTTCTGGGTAAAACAGCGTGGAGTTGCTTATCACATTTACAGTGCGGTGGGTGCCATTATCATCTTCACGCCAGTGCCGGTTCCTGATGCCAGTGTTGAAGTGCTTTCGCCGGGGTTTATCGCGGTACCATTCGCTTTAATATCGGAGGGTCTGGCCGGGTTGGAGCAGTTTGTTACCTGGTTTTCAGTCTCGGCAGGGATAGCACTGTTGGTGACTCTGGTAGGTCTGGTAGCAGGGCTTGCGCCCAAGCCAAACGTGCAGGAAAAAGATCGCGAAACGCCCCCTCTGCGCGCTAAAAACGCGGCTCCAGTTAAGGGAAACCCTTTCCGCTGAACGGTGCAAGGACTGCTGTCTTGCTTGTCTGTCAATCTCTATCTGCAGCTGTGATCGTGCTGTTTTGGCACAACGGAACATACTTCCATGTCCCTCCTGTATCTTTGTTCTGCTGTGACTTACAAGCTGATACGTACATTTCTGGCTAACTCTCAAAACTTTGCTAGTTTTAATTCATACCGTGCCCAGATTGGGCACAGAATTAAAAACGCATGTCTGATTAGTGACACAGGCACCTGGCGGTGCTACTGAGGGTTTAGAAAATGGCTAACCATATATTCATTCTTGCTACCGTAATGCTTCTTGCAGGGATCTTCGGCGGTCTGGTGAACTTTTACCTCTACGGTGATAAAGATCCGGATTCGGCAAGTCTTCCGCGATTTCTGGTTGTAGGTGTGGGCGCATCGTTCCTGGTACCGGTTGTTCTGGATATGGTGAACAGCGAGCTGGTTCTTGAAAGTCAGGGCGACCCCTCTCAGCTACTCATTTTCACCGGTTTCTGTCTGGTTTCAGCGCTGCTGAGTCGCTTTGTTATCGACAATATGTCGGATCGGATTCTCAACGAAGCGAATGTTGCTCGTCAGCGTTCTGAAGAAGTCGAGCAGGATCTTCGTATTATTCAGAATGAGCTGCTCCCTCTGATTGATACTGAAACCGAAAAAGACATGAGTGGTTACGATCCGCAGATGGCGAATGTGTCAGAAGAGCTGGACACAACCTCTACCCAAATCCTCAAAATTCTGTCCAACGGTCGGTATATCTTCCGCTCACTGGCAGGGGTGTGTCGTGAGTGCAATCAGGAAGAGTCGACAGTACTGAAAACACTGCACGTACTGACTACACGTAGCCTTGCAGGCAAGGTGAGTGGTAAGAATGGTGTGCGCTGGCACATCACAGAGAAAGGTCGTCGTGTTCTCGAAAATAGCCTCTGATTCTGATTGAGCTTGAACTTGAGCTTGAAGGTGACTGAGTTAAAGGGAGTCGGAGCTTTTATGCTGCTTTTCCGAGCGATTTTTCTGGCGGTGTTCTTCACCGCTTTAACCCTCAGCGTCCGGGCTGAAGAGTCTCAGGCTCCGGACGTAAGAATCGTGATCGATATCTCCGGTAGCATGAAGGAGACAGATCCTGAAAACCTCAGACGTCCGGCACTTAATCTGCTGACAGAATTATTACCTGAAGGGGCCCGCGCCGGTGTCTGGACCTTCGGGCGCTACGTGAATATGTTGGTGCCGCTTGCTACCGTAGATGAAGCTTGGCGCCAGAAAGCGCGCGCAGCCAGCGGTGATATCAGCTCTGTCGGTCTCAATACCAACCTCGTTGAAGCCCTCGATAAAGCCCTTTATGAGGCGACTCAGAACAGTCAGTTTGATCAGACAGTCATTCTCCTGACCGATGGTCGGATTGATATGGATACCTCCGGTGGTGCCCCTGACACGCCGGCGAATACAGCCGCTCGCGAAAGGCTTATCAGCACGGTTCTTCCTGAGTACATGTCAAAGAATGTCCGTATTCACACTCTTGCCCTGTCCGATGCCGCAGACGTTACTATGCTTGGGCAGCTTGCTATGGAAACAGACGGTCTCGCGCTGAAAGCGCATACCAATGACGAGCTGATGCCAGCATTTCTTAAAGCATTTGATCGTGCCGTACCAAGCGAGCAGGTTCCGCTTGTTGGAAATACCTTCAATATTGACCCGAGTGTTAACGAATTTACTGCGCTGATTTTCAGGGCAGCTTCCAGCAAACCTACGGAACTGGTGTCGCCCTCTGGTGTGCGTATCTCTCAGGATTCTGCAGCGACATCTGCTGATGTCCGCTGGCATCATGACCTGAACTTCGACCTGATTACTGTGAAGTCTCCTGAAACCGGAGACTGGGTCGCCGATGCCGACGTCGCTCCTGACAGTCGGGTGCAGATTTTGTCTGATCTCAAACTAAAAGTGTCTGGCCTGCCGGGAAGCCTTTTTTCTGGTGTGCCGGTGCAGCTTGAAATGTCTCTTGAGAATGAAGGCGAAACAGTAAATGAAGAGACCATTCTGCAACTGACGGATGTCAGCCTTCAGGTCACTGCACCGGATGGCCGTACAGGGAGCAAGTTGCTGTCTGACCCGGAGAGCCTGCCTGTTGATGGGATATTCAGAGAGACCCTGAGTCGGTTGAATCAGCCCGGAGAATATAGGCTGGAGATTAATGCTCAGGGGCGTACATTCGAGCGCAAGCAGGTTCTGACGGCAACGCTGGCTGAGCCGATGCGGGTCGATGTTACTCCTGATGTCGGGCAGCAGATACTTAACGTGCGTGTGTACCCACAAAGTGACCTCGTAGATACTGCTCTGTCGCGGGTGATTTCCAGAATATCCAGCCCGGATGGTAGCTCGGTGATTAACGCTATGGAGTATTCAGAAGGCAGCGGCGCCTGGGAACTCGCGCTTGTCGCCGACAAAGGCCCAGGCAGTTACGAGGTTATGCTAAACATCCGTGGAGTGTCGGCCAGCGGTAAGACATTTAAGAGTAAACCAGAAAGCATTCCTGTGATCTTTCCTTTGGTCTCTGAAGTAAGTACCCCAGTTACCGAAGCGCCAGATCCAGAGCCGGTGAATGAAGAGGTCAGGGAACCTGATATCAGGGGTGAGCAAGCGGCTGTTCAGAACGCACCAGAGCCTACTGTGAGTGAAACTGCTGCAGCACAACCTGATTCGTCTGAAGAGGCACCTGCGGAACCTGAGGTCGTGCCTGTATCTGATGAAATTGTTCCTGATCTGGCGGCGAGATACAGTGAGCAGTCTGCTGTCGAAGAAGTTGGGCCAGAAGAGGAGTCGGGTGTTGCCTGGTGGGTATACGTCCTGCTTGGGGTGGCAAATCTGGCACTTCTAGGTGGGCTGGCGTGGTGGTGGCTGGGGAGGCGCAAAGGAAAATCTGAGAGCGCGGAAGACGTAGCCGCACGCGAAGCGTTGGATCTGGAGACAGGGCAGCTTGATGACGCCGATCTGGATTCCGCTGACTTTGATAACTTTGACGGTGCGGAGGAGGAAGAAATTCCTGCAGCGGAGGAAGAAAGCAAGGTCACTGCTTCTATGGGAGGAGACACCGATATGGGGAGTTCTGAACCCGCAGCGGATGCAGCAGATTCAGCCGATGAAGACGATGACTGGGGGGAATTCGACCTCCCGGACGACAAAAAAGAATAGCGCTTATATTATGACCGCCTCCGGTACCGGAGGCGGCTTCTGTACAATTATCCCTTTCTGTCTGATTTTAAAGCCTTTTTCTGGTCCTGCCTTGCTGTACTAAAGCGGCCTCCTTATACTCTGGCCAGTCAAGAATCAGAGATCGAGAGGTTAAGTCCTGATGAAATTCCAGGGTACCGGTGAATACGTAGCGACACCTGAGCTGCAAATGGCAGTCAACGCAGCAATTACATTGCAGCGACCACTCCTGCTGAAAGGTGAGCCAGGAACCGGTAAAACAATGCTGGCAGAGCAACTGGCCACTTCATTGGGCACTGACCTTATCCAATGGCACATCAAGAGTACGACCAAGGCTCATCAGGGGCTCTATGAGTACGATGCCGTCAGTCGTCTGCGCGACTCGCAACTTGGTGTTGATGGTGTCAATGATATTTCGAACTACATCGTTAAAGGTAAGCTCTGGGAAGCTTTTGAAGCGGATAAGCCTGTTGTTCTGCTGATCGACGAGATTGATAAAGCGGATATCGAGTTCCCGAACGACCTTCTTCTCGAAATCGATAAGATGGAGTTCTTCGTGTATGAAACTCAGGAGCGCATCGTTGCTAAGCACCGCCCAATTATTCTGATTACCAGCAATAACGAGAAAGAATTGCCTGACGCATTCCTGCGCCGCTGCTTCTTCCATTATATCGACTTCCCTGATCGCGAAACCATGAAGGCGATCGTTGATGTGCATTTCCCGAATATTCAGGCGGAGCTGGTCAATGACGCGCTTGAAGTCTTCTTTGACGTGCGCAAAGTACCGGGGCTGAAGAAAAAACCGTCAACTTCTGAACTGGTTGACTGGCTGAAGCTGCTGATGGCCGATGAACTCGGCGTCGAGTTATTACGTAATCACGATACTACCAAGGCAATTCCACCCATGGCGGGTGCTCTGGTGAAGAATGAGCAGGATGTGCACTTGCTGGAGCGTCTTGCGTTTATGAGTCGCCGTCGGGGCTGATCATGCTGATCGACTTTTTCGATACGGTTCGTCGCGCAAAAGTACCTTGCTCGATTCGCGAGTACCTTGACCTCGTTGAGGCGGTTCAGGCGCGGGTAGCCTTTGCAGACCTTGAAGAGTTCTACGCGCTTGCACGTTTGATCCTTGTAAAGGACGAAAAGCACTACGATAAGTTCGACAAGGCCTTTGCCGCCTACTTTGAGGGTATTGAAGCACTGCCTTCATTGTTCGATGACGCCAGTATCCCTGCTGAATGGATGCGCAAAGAGATGGAGAAGCTGCTCTCTGAAGAGGAAATGGCGAAGATTGAATCGCTGGGCGGCTTCGATGAACTGATGAAAACCCTGCAGGAGCGCCTCGAAGAGCAGAAAAAGCGCCATCAGGGTGGAAATAAAATGATCGGTACAGGCGGAACATCACCGTTTGGTGCTGAAGGTTACAACCCGGAAGGGGTTCGTATTGATCAGAATCGTTCCCGTCATAAAAAAGCGGCGAAAGTATGGGAACAGAGAAATTACAAAAATCTCGATGACAATGTGCAGCTCGGTATACGGAACATCAAAGTAGCGTTGCGTCGTCTTCGTCGGTTTGCGCGCCAGGGTGCAGCCGATGAACTTGATATGAATGACACCATCAGTTCTACCGCGCGCAACGCAGGTATGCTCGACATTAAAATGGTTCCAGAACGGCATAACGCTGTGAAAGTACTGCTCTTTTTTGATGTCGGTGGGTCTATGGACCCTCACGTTCGTGTGTGCGAAGAGCTGTTCTCGGCTGCTCGTACCGAGTTCAAGCATATGGAAACCTTTTACTTCCATAACTGCCTGTATGAATCCGTCTGGAAGAATAATATCCGCCGTATGAACGAGCGCACAGAAACATGGGACATTTTGCGCAAGTATGGACAGGATTACCGCGTTATCTTTGTGGGCGATGCCATGATGGCGCCGTATGAGGTAACTCATGCGGGAGGAAGCGTCGAACACTGGAATGAAGAGCCGGGCGCGGTCTGGATGGAACGCATGGCGAATCACTTCGATAAACTGGTCTGGTTGAACCCAGCGCCGGAAGACCATTGGGGGAATGGCGGCTCGCTGGGGGCGATTCGTACATTGGTCAAAGATAAAATGTATCCCATGACCCTTTCAGGTCTTGAGGATGCTATGAGATTTCTCAGCAAATAGCTGAAAATAGAAGTCGGAGGAGCTTGTCAGAGAGGGCAGGTTTCCCCGGAAAATAATAAAGAATGCAGGATGTTTTACATGCAGGCGATACGCTTGTTTTCACCACTGCTGACATTGCTGATTGCTACAGGAATCACTCTTGGCGTTGTTAAGCCGGTTGCTGCTGAGCAGGTCTACATAGGCCTGCGCAATGGGCCGTCTGAGGCCTTTCCTGTCATCTACGAAGTCACCCCATATCGTCGCCTTGAGGTAGTCGCTCGTCGCGGTAGCTGGGTCAAGGCGACTGATGGGCGGAATAGCGGCTGGCTGCATGTCGATGACCTTCATCTGCTCGAAACCTTTCCCCGCGATGAACTCTGGAAGCTAGTTAATGACGCGCGCCCCGGGAAAAATCGACTCGAAGTGACCCTTTCAACCGCGAGCGCCTATTCCGTCGGATGGTTGTTTCCTGTCCTCGGAGAGTATGGCTCTGTGCGTTACACTCGCGCTCCAGAGGGTGATTCGGCGTGGTCAATGCTGGATGTTGGCATCGTTACTCAGTTCGCTCAACCAGCAGATTACTTAACCTTCAGTTGGAGCGCGTTTGCCGGTTATGCCCAGAGTGAGCGAGGCAATACACATTGGTCTGACACGGCTGAGCCTGTCTGGGTTGGTGCGGTAGGTGTTGAATCAATGTGGCGTGTTGCCCGGTATTTTGACTTTGGTGCTCGCGGCGAAGTAGGCACAGCACTTGACAGTGAAATGACAACCCACAGGTCTATGTCATTAGTTTGGAGATTACGTTTATGACTTCTTTTTTGCGGACGGTGGGGCTTGCTTGTATGGCGTTGTGTTCGCTCAGCGCTGCGGCAGAGGTGTTCAGTCCGGGCAGTCAGAGGAACGGTCTCGATGATCTGAGTGAGACTGAAGTCGAACACGGTGTCTTCAGCGTAGGGTATTCCAATGCTCTGGCCTACAACAATGATCCGCAGCCGGGAATTCTGTTCACGGCGCGCTATTTTGCCGGTGAGAAATGGTATTTGCTGGGTGAGGCTCAGATTGGTCAGTTCAGTACGCGTGCCGTGATTAATGACGGCCAGGAAATACGAAGCGATGACGAAGAGCTGCTTCGTTACTCTGCGGGAGCGGGTTACGCGCTCCTTCAGGGGACCGCCAGCACCAGCGGAGTCCGTGCCGTGCCGTGGGTGCTCTCAGCGGAACTTAATGCAGGTGAACAACATTCCGGTGATACCAGTGGTCGTTATGCATCGCTAGGCATGAGCGTTCAGTTTCATGGTGACCGGATCTGGACGGGGATAGGCGTGCGTGAGTTTCTGGTCGACGATGAGCGCCTTCAGTCTCTCGAATCTGATGGGGGCACACAGTGGGATATCTCACTCGGTTTGTATTACTGATCGGTCTGGCCCTGCATCTGCAGGCGTCTGAAAGTCTGAAACCGGGGGATATGGTTCCGGACTTTACGTTACCGGCGACGAACGGATTTGGTCAAAGACTCGAGGAAGCCCGTGGTTCTTATCTGATGTTGATATGGCTTGGAGACTGTGATGAATGTTCCGAGCGTCTCGTCAGATATCAGCTTCTTGCTGAGAGTCTGGAAATTGAAGGGTTGAAAGGATGGTTTGTCTGGACCCCGAAAGGAAAGCGGCAACCGCCCAATATGCGTATTCCAGTTCTGAAGTACGAGCCGAAATGGCGTCAGGGTTGGGTGTTTGATGAGCGACCAGCGGTAATGTTAATTAATGCCGATGGGCGCCTTGATCACCTGATTACAGGTGATCTCAATGATAATTATCAGGAAACTGAGCGGGTGGTTATGCGCTGGATGAGCCAGGGCCGTGACTATCAGCAACCGGAGTAGACAATGAAATTTCTGTTAGTTCTGAGCATGCTGTTTGCCCCTGCCGTCATGGCGGAAGACGCAGCGGTACGTGAACAGGTGATGACAGCAAAAGAAGCGGTGCTTGAGCTAAATCGTGACCTCTATGAGCTGGAGCGGGAGCTTCTGAGCCCAGCTACGACTCGGGCGGCGTTTCATGTGACTCTTAACCATGGTGAATATTTTGAACCTCTGTCAGTTGAACTCTCGGTAGATGGCAAGCTTGAACTTCAGCATCTGTATACTGAACGTCAGGTAAAGGCCTTGCGTATGGGCGCGGTACAGCCGCTGGGTGATCTCAACCTTGCACCGGGCAAACATGAAGTGTCTGTAACTATTCGTGGTGTCGACCACCAGGGTCAGGGGCGTGAACTTGCGATCACTGAAATGATCAGCAAAACCGGTAAACCGCTTATCACAGAACTCCTGATCGTCGACCGGGATGACCTGCAGAGTGCACGATTACAGCTGAAGTACTGGTAATTTGATGCAGAGACTATTTCTTCTACTTCTGTTGGCTCCGCTGGCTTTGTTCAGTGTGGGCCTATACGCAGAGGGCTTGTCAGAAGACGATATCGATTTTGATCTTGATGATATCGAAGGTATCGGTGTCAACGAAGACGCTGAGAAACGACTTCTGCGCGGTAATTTTTATTATTCCTATCTCATCGGTGAGTATTACCAGACGCTTTACTATCTACGCGAATGGAAAGAGCTTATTGGTAGCGACACGACGCCAGAGACTGAAGCTGAAGTTATGAGGGCTGCCGTCTATCTGTCGCTGGGGTTGGAGGATCAGGCAGAAGATCTCTTTTACGCTGTATTTGAAGAGGGCGGAAGTGCATCTGGAGACGCCTGGTATTTTTTGACGCAACGTCTTTTCAACGCAGGTTTTTATGGTCGTGCAGAGCAGGCTGCACGGAATGCACTTGCTGCATCGCCTGCTCTCAGCCGACGTTATGATCAGGAGCTTTCTTACCTCCTGGCCAGTAGTATCAGTGAGCAGGACCGGGTAGAAGAAGCTCAGGTTGTAGTTAAGAGCATGGAAGACGCGAGTATCTGGACGGGTTACGCGCGCTACAACCTTATTCTGGCGATGGTTCGTCAGAATTTCAGAAGTCGCGACATCGAAGCGACCATCGATGAGGCAATTTTCTACTTACCAGACAACGAAGAAGGCACGGCTCTGCGTGATCGTATTCTGCTGATTTCTGGTATAGCTGCGATGGAGCGGGATAAGCACGCAATGGCTAATCGTTATTTTTCGGACGTGACGCTGGAATCTGTATTTACTCCGCCCGCCTTATTGCACCACGGATGGAATCTTTTGGCTCAGTGGCGCTATGAAGATGCTATTCAGCCATGGCGTATCCTGCAGCAGCTTTACGATGAATATCATCCTGCGGTTGTTGAATCCTACCTTGCAGTACCTCACACACTTGAGCTGGTCGATGCTGTCAATCAGTCTGTGCTTGCATATGAACGTGTTGAGGAACGCTTGACTGAGATGGTCGGGGAGCTGAAACAACTCAATCAGGAAGAGTCACTGGGAAATTGGCTACATGAGTGGCGCCAGTCAAATGAAGCTGAGAATTGGGGCTGGCAGAGACAGGCGCTTGGTGATCTGCCACAGAGCCAGGTAACGCGTTTTGCTCAGGGGTTACTGAAAGAAGAGGCGTTTACGCAAGAGTTAGCGCGCCTTCATGACCTTGATCGTATCCGCGCTGACCTCGCAGAAGCGATGCGTGAGTTGACCTTGTGGGAAGATATCCTCGTCCAGCGCCGGGAAAATCTTGAAGCGATGGGGGGGGAGGCTCTGCTGGAACAACTGGAAGAGCGTCAGATGGATGTTCTTCGGAGCATTCTTGCTGTTCAGGACAGACTCCTGGACGAGGATGAAACGGTTTTCTCTTACGCATCCAGAAGTGATGAAGCGCGAATCGAGCGTTTAAGAAGTGTCGTTCCTGCGGTTACTCTGCTCCAGAAAATAGGTACGCCGACCCGTGATCTCGCGCCATACAAAGAGCGCTGGCGGCGAATGAGGGGGCTGCAGCTCTGGTCGATATATGAAGCGCAGCCTCAACGTAAATGGGATACCGAGCGCGACCATATGATATTGCGCTCTGAAACTGACAAGTTATTCCGTCAATTAGAGAATACGCGTACCTCCCTGATCTGGGCTGACAGTTCATGGCGCGGATTTCCTGAACGTGTCGGTCAGTTGCAGCAAAGAGTTGCCGCGCTGGACTCTGATGTCGCCGGGATCCAGCGTGATCAGGAAGCACTTCTCACAGAAATGACAAAACAGCATCTGACAGAGCTCGATGAACGCCTGACGCTTTATCTCGCACAGGCACGCCTGGCGCTGGCTCGGCTCTACGACGATTCACTACAGAATGAATTTGGCTCACTCGAATATGAGCCGGAAAATGAAAAACAGGAGGCGGTTAAGTAATGTTGCACCGTTTCATACTGTTAGTAATGTTCGTAGTAGTCAGCTCTGGCTGTAGTTGGTTTGGTAAAAAAGACGAACGTAAGTACCTGTCAGACATTGGTACGCTTACCGTTCGCACAGCGTCCGATGAACCTCTTGGAGTTGATCATCGTGATGTAATTCGCAGCTATAAATCCTATCTCGAAGTGTCGACTGATCCTGAGTTGCGGGTTCGTGTGGCGCACCGCATTGCCGGCCTGAAACTGCAGTGGGACGAGATCCGAATGGATCAGTTTGGTGATGATATCGATGCAATGGTCGAAGAAGACCGGGAAATGGCAGAGGCGTCGATTGGTGACTATGAAACTCTTCTTGAGCTCTATCCTGACCGCATAGACAACGACACCATCTACTATCAGCTGGCGAAAGCGTATTCGTTGGCTGGTCGACAGAATCAGGCCATCGCTGTGCTGGAAGAATTAACTGAGCGCTACCCTGAGTCTATTTACTATCTTGAATCGCAATTCCGACTGGGAAGAATGCTTTATAACGTTAGTGATTTCGAAGCTTCGGAAAGTCGCTTCACCCAGGTCGTAGAGTTCGGTCCCGAAGGTAATCCGTATTACCTTGATGCGCAGTATTTCTGCGGCTGGGCATTGTTTAAGCAAAATCGACTGGAAGATAGTCTGCTCTCCTTTACGGAAATGATTGATGAACACTTCCCGGATGATGAAACGCTGATGGCCGCAGACGGAGCCGAACTGGAAGTATTGAATGATACGCTTCGGATCATGGCATTGATGTTTGATTATCTCGGCGACTGGAACGAAATTGCTCGTTTCTACGATGAACATGGAACCCGGTATTTCGAATATCGGATTTATGCCGAACTGTCTAATCAGTATTACGAAAAGAAATACTTCAAAAGCTCGGCATCAACCCTTCGTGCATTTGTAGATCGTTTCCCAGATGACGATCGAGCCCCGCTTTATTATCGTCGTCTGATTTCAGGATATGAAAAAGCCGGTTATCCGATGCTGCGCAGAAAGCACAAAGAGGTCTTTATCGAACGTTTCGGTGTTGGTTCACCTTATTGGGAAACGCATGGTGAAGAAGTACGCACTCTGATCACCGTTGCTTTGGGCGACTATATCTGGGATCTCGCTACATTTGCGCACGGCTGGGGGCAGCAAACGAAATCAGCGAGTGACAAACGCGAGCGATTGGAGCAGGCCGCTGGCTGGTATCGTGAATATATCCGCTCATTTCCCAAGGCGCCGGATGCTGTAAAAGCACATTTTTTATTGGCTGAAATTTCATACGAAATCGGCAATTACGATGACGCGCGCAATAACTTTGAAATCGTTGCTTATCAGTATCCTTTCTACGAAAACGCGGCAGAGGCTGGTTATGCAGCATTGTTGGCTTATAACAAATACAAGCCTACACCAGAGGAAGAGGCGCGCTGGCGCCAGCTGACTGTAGCCAGTGCAAAACGTTTTGTGCTCGAATTTCCGCAGGATGAACGACGTGGAACCGTCTTGGTGAATACTGCAGAGATGCTTCTCGCGGATGAATATTATGGCCAGGCGTTAACTACGGCCCGGCTTGCACAGGAAAGTGGTGTTGAACTGCCTCCGCGCTATTCTTACGGAGCGTCATTGGTGCAGGGGCATTCAGCCTTTGAGCTAGGGAAGTTTGAAGAAGCAGAAGCAGCGCTTCTTGCTGCCTCTGAGTATCCAGAGTTGAATCGTAAGCAGCGCGCTGATCTTCGCCAGAAGTCAGCGGCTGCAATTTATAAACAGGGCGAAGCTGCGCGGGAAGAAAATCCAGAAGAAGCCGTAGCGCAATGGTTGCGGCTGGCGGAAGTTGTGCCAGAGAGTGACCTCCGTGAGAATGCGGAATACGATGCCGCCACACTGTTGATGCAGATCGAAGATTTTGCCCGAGCTGAAGAGGTGCTTCTTGGGTTCCGTGAAAATCATCCGAACAGTAAATTCTCGAACGATATTCGTAGCAAACTAATTATTGCTTATGAAGGTCAGGGCGAGTGGCGACAGGCAGCCTTTGAACTGAAGACTATCTCGGACTCTGGCACGGATGATGAGGAGAAACGAATCGCCGCTTTCCAGTCGGCGGAGTATTTCGAGAAGGCCGAGGATTACGATAACGCTATCGTAATGTATCGACGCTATGCACATACGTACAAACGTCCTTTTGATCCCGCTATTGAAGCCCACTATAAGCTTGATCAGATATACGCAAAACTAGGTGAAGAAGAAAAACGCCGTTTCTGGTTAGACAAAATTATCAGTCTCCATTCTCGTGCTGGCGATGATAGAACAGATCGATCTCGTTATCTGGCCTCTAAGGCGGCCTTTGAGTTGGGTGAGTTTGATCGGCGCCGCTTCGACGATATAGAAATAACTCTGCCTCTGGCGAAAAGTATTGTGCGTAAGAACAACGCTATGCAAGGGGCGCTTAAACGTTATACCCAGGCCGTTGAGATGGAAGTTCTGGAATTTACTACGCCTGCGACTTTCCATATTGGTGATATGTATGCCAAGTTCAGTCGCGGTTTGATGGAATCTGAACGTCCAGCGGGCATGGACGAACTCGAAGAAGAAGAATACACCTTCCTGCTCGAGGATCAGGCATTTCCTCTGGAAGAAGCTGCGATTGATATTCATCAGACCAATATCAGCAGGACCTATGATGGCCTCTATGATGAATGGGTTAAGAAAAGTTTCCGGTCTATGGCTAGATTGATGCCGGGCCAATACGACAAACAAGAAAAAGCGGTGACCTATGTTGATCAGATTCGCTAGTGCGTTACTGATTCTATTATTGAGCGCCTGTGCGTCGAATAGGCCTGTAATCCAGGATTCGGCAGAATTTGGCCCTGATGGTCAGCCCGTTGCTGAACCTCTTCCAGAGGGGTTTGAAAACGAATACCGTAATGGTTTGTCGCTTATGGAAGACGAACGCTTTGATGAGGCCTTGCAGCACTGGGCAGATATGTCAGTTGTTTTTGGTCAGTATCCGGGAGTGTGGAGTAACCTGGGACTCGCGCATTATCAGCGAGGCAATTATGAAGAGGCCGTCTCTGCTTATGAGCAGGTTGAAACTATAGACCCGACTTTTTGCCCGGTTCATGCGTTGAGCGGTGTAGCTTATCGTGAATTGGGGCGTTTTGATGATGCTCAAGCGAGTTATTACGCCGCCATTGATTGTGATCCCGATGACGGGCGTCACTATTATAATCTAGGTATTCTTCTGGATCTGTATCGTAACGACCTTGAAAGCGCGCTTGAATTTTATCGCAAGGCGCGTCGATTAATGCCGGATAACGAGCAGTTAAATATCTGGGTGATAGACCTTGCGCGTCGAGTCGGTGTCGACGAGGCTGATCCGGCGAGTGTTGATGAGTGGTATAGCTCGTTAAAAGCACCCGCCGACGAAACTACGGATGCGGTTATACAAGGCCAGGTAACCGACATTAATGCTTCAGAGGGTGTTATTGATGCAGAAGACTCTCAGGAAGTAGCACCCGCTGATGATGCGGTTATGCCTGAAGAGGCGGGTGAAGCCCCTGCCTCCCCTGAAACAGCAACTCCTGATCAAGGCACGGTCGAAGAGGAGGCATTATGAGATATCTGATAGCTTTGCTCATACCTCTGATGCTTATAAGTACAGAAGTGCTCTCTGCTGATGACGATGTTGTCCGTCTACAGGGCATGACAATTCGTGGAAATAGCGAAAACCCGAATGTCCTCTATATTAATGCCTGGCAGCCGCCTCCCGGAACGGGGCGGCTGTATGAACCAGTTACCAGCTTCAACCGTCACTGGTTTCGACCATTAACCCGTGACAGTCTGAAACGAGAGATACGTTATGGTAAGCGTTACAACGAAAAAGAGGATCACGTCACAAGGCTAAACGAAGTCCTCGAAATACAGTGAGCTGCGGTTTTTTCTGCAGAGAAATAATGGTTAAATCAGCCCGTGTGCAGCTTAATGAGCTGCCTATCAGAACAACAATAGTATCAGAACCGGAGATATCCAATGGATTCCATCATTCGCTTCCTTCAGGAAGGTGGTGTGTTTATGTACCCGATTGCAATCATCATGGTAATCGGTCTCGCTGTCGCAATTGAGCGTTTGCTCGTCCTCGCAAAAGAAAAGTCGGGTAACCGTCGTGCTTTCGATGAGATGTACCCTATGCTGCAGAAACGTGATCTGCGCTCAGCACTCAACTACGCCAATAGCTCTGATACTCATATCGCTAATATCTTTGCCGCTGGCATCCAGCGTATCCCGACTGCTCAACGTCGTGAAGAGGTTGAGTACGCATTGGAAGAAGGTCTGATGGAAGCGATTCCTCAGTTGGAGAAGCGTACGCCGTACATCGCGACACTTGCTAATATTGCAACCCTGATGGGCCTGCTGGGTACCATTATGGGTCTTATTGCGGCATTTACCGCAGTAGCCAGCGCACCGGCTGCGGAAAAGGCTGAACTGCTATCGCAAAGTATTTCCGTTGCGATGAACACAACAGCATTTGGTCTGATTGCAGCCATTCCACTGATTCTGCTTCACAGCTACCTGCAGACCAAAACATCTGAAATCGTCGACAGCATCGAGATGGCGGGCGTTAAGTTCCTAAATACCATCACGGATAAAAAGGCAGGACAAAACGGCACTCCTTCAAATAACGGTTAATCAGGAGTCGTTCGATGAGACGCCATAAGAAAATCAGAGAAGAGGCGGAACTCAACGTAACATCCTTCATGAACCTGATGATCGTACTGGTACCTGTGCTGTTGATGAACATGGTTTTTTCACAGCTGGCCGTACTGGATCTCAGGTTACCTTCTGGCGATGAGCCAGGTGCCGTTAACCCGGAGGATGTCACGCTTGAAGTGACGATCAGGAAGACAGGATTCACTCTCTCCCGGACCTATCAGGAAGAGACAGTTGAACTGGCTTCTATTCCTGCTCAGTCCGGAGAACTTGACTACGAAGGTCTTTCAAAGGCCCTTCAGAACGCCAAGAAGAATCCTGAGTTTGCAGAAAAAAGAGATATTACACTGCTCGCAGAGCCCAATACGGATTACCAGACACTGGTGACTGTGATGGACACGGTTCGCATTTACCCTGCCGTGGTAGCTGCGTCCCTGGTTGATGCTGTGCTGTTCCCGGATATTTCTCTGGGTGAAGCAGAAGCGCAGGAGGTGGCACCATGAAAATGTCACGTCGCGCTAAGCGCATGCAGCGTAACCATAAACGTAATGCCAATAAAAACGGTCTGAATCTGACAGCCCTGATGGATATTTTCACCATTCTGGTGTTCTTCCTCATGGTGAATCAGTCAGAGGTGGAAGTGCAGAACACGGATAGCGTCGAGCTCCCTGTTTCTGTGTCAGAGAACAAGCCTGAGGAGCAACTGACAGTTCTGGTGACGGATACAGATCTGCTTGTGCAGGGACGTTCAGTAGCGCAACTGTCAGCGATTAAACAGGGTGAAGAAGAAATTATTCCTTCATTGCTCTCTGAACTTGAATATCAGGCCAGCCGTACGCCAATCGCGGAAGGGGAAGACAGCCGTCCGGTAACGATTGTGGGTGACAAGGCAACGGAATACTCAGTTCTTAAAAGAATTATGAGTACCTGTGCCGAGTCTGGCTTTGCCAATATCTCACTGGCGGTAAACCAGAAGCAGCCGGGAGGTGCGTGATGAGTAGTATTTATCGCACTCCTGAGTTGCCGTGGACCGATGGCGAAGATGGTCGCCGCTTGTGGATGATCCTGGGCGTCCTGCTGGCATTGATGTTGTTGGTTGGTGTCGTGGTTCCGTTTATTGATCTGCCTGAAAAAGACAGGTCTGAACTTGAGGAGCTGCCGCCGCAACTGGCCAAGGTCATTGAGCGTAAGAAGCTCGAGCTTCCTAAACCAAAGCCCGAGCCGAAGCCTCAACCTAAACCCGAGCCTAAGCCGGAACCCGAGCCCGAGCCGAAACCTGAACCTAAGCCTGAGCCAAAACCTCAGCCAAAGCCGGAACCTAAACCTAAACCCGAGCCTAAGCCGAAAGTTGAAGCAACAGAGCAGCAGCGTCAGGCAGCCAAGCAGAAAGCACGTGATGCAGTGGGTACCGAGGCACTTCAGGCTTTGAGTGACTTGCGTTCGGCGATTCCTACCACGGCACTGAGCACTTCAAGTTCGTCGCTCAGTACCAAAGGAACTCAGGCGACTAACGTCGGCTCAGTAGTGGATCGCACAGCGGCGAGCCGGGGTTCTGGTGGTGTTGATGTAGCATCGCTGACTAATGTTACGTCAGGAGAGAACCTTGGTGATCGCGCGACAACGACGGTTGAGGTGGCCGCAGAGGCGGTTGCCGCAGCAGAAGAGTCGAAGAAACGTAGCCAGGAAGAGCTCAGGCTGGTGTTTGAGGCATACAACGTACACTATGACAGGTTGTATCGCCGGGCTTTACGTAAGAATCCAACGCTCGAGGGCTCTGTAACTCTTGCGCTGACGATTCAGCCGGATGGCTCAGTGACTTCCTGTAAAGCTGCGAAGAGCGAAATTAAAGACGCTCGACTGATCCGCAGTGTTGAACTCAAATGTCAGCAAATGGCGTTTGAAAGTCGACCTAACGTCGAGGTTACTAAGGTGGAATATCCAATCCGCTTTAACCCTTGATACCCAGAAGCCCGGCAGATGCCGGGCTTTTTTTATCCGTATCGGATACTGGCCCACTTGACGCAATGCCGCTAAACTCGAATGCAACGATGTCGGTTTACGCCGCAGATAATTTCAGTGAATGGAGATAGAGATGAACGAACAGTTTTTCCAGGAGCGTTACCCCGAGGGGTATCCAAAGACAGTCAACGTTAATGAGTTTTCGTGCATTACCGAAATCTTTGATGGTTTCGTTAAAAAGTACGCTGAACTGCCAGCGTTTACATGTCTCGGGCAGACTATGACGTATGCCCAGCTGGATGAAAAAAGTGCTGCGTTCGCCTCTTTCCTTCAGAATGAAACGTCCCTTCAGGCAGGTGATCGTATTGCGGTTCAGCTGCCGAATGTACTGCAATACCCGGTCGTCGTTTTTGGTGCCATGCGTGCAGGGATTACCGTGGTGAATACCAATCCGCTGTATACAGAGCGTGAAATGGAACACCAGTTTAACGACTCTGGCGCGAAAGCTTTGGTCGTTCTAGCGAACTTTGGCGATAAAGTTGAACGTGTTCTGCCTAAAACAGGCATTAAGCATGTTATTGTGACTAATGTTGGCGATATGCATTGCCCACTGAAAAGAACTCTGATTAACACAGTGCTTAAGTACGTGAAGAAGGAGGTGCCTGCAGCAAATATCCCAGGCGCCATTCCGTTGCGTAAAGCGCTCAGCAAAGGTAAGGGCAAGCCTTACACCAGCGCCCCCGCAACTTCTGATGATATCGCAGTACTGCAATATACGGGGGGCACTACAGGCGTCGCAAAAGGCGCAATGCTTACCCATGGCAACCTGATGGCTAATATGGCCCAGGCATATGGTGTATTCAAACAGGTTATGAACGAGGGTGAGGAGACGGTAATCTGTCCTTTGCCTCTTTATCATATCTACGCGTTTACCATGCACTGCATGGTGCTTCTCCAGACTGGCAATCACAGCATCCTGATCCCGAATCCTCGCGATATCCCGGGCTTTATTAAGACGCTGCAGAAAACAGACTTCACTGGATTTGTGGGGCTTAACACTCTGTTTGTGGCGCTTTGCGCTCAGGAAGATTTCCGTGCTCTGGACTTCAGTAAACTCAAGCTGACTGTGTCAGGTGGTATGGCGCTGACCAAAGCTGCCTTTGATGAATGGAAAGCGGTGACAGGGTGTGAAGTGGCTGAAGGTTACGGCATGACCGAAACCTCGCCAGTCGTATCCTTTAACCCGACCACACGCATCAAGCAGGGCACCATTGGTATGCCTGTTGCGAATACAGCCTGCATGGTGATCGACGAAGAAGGTAATGAGTTGCCCCTCGGAGAAGCTGGTGAACTGTGTGTGAAAGGACCTCAGGTCATGAAGGGCTACTGGCAGCGTCCTGAAGCGACTGAAGAAACAATGACCAAAGACGGGTGGTTGAAGACGGGTGACATGGCCGTTATCAACGACGATGGCTACCTCAAAATCGTTGACCGTAAGAAAGATATGATCATCGTCTCTGGCTTTAATGTCTATCCCAACGAAGTGGAGGACGTTATTGTTTCCCATAAAGACATTGTTGAAGCAGCTGCTATTGGTATACCAGACCCTAAAAGCTCTGAGGCCGTGAAAGTGTTTATTGTCCGGAGCAACCCATCGCTCACGGAGAAAGATGTTATTGCCTTCTGTCGAGAGAATCTCACCGCGTACAAAGTGCCTAAGATCGTTGAGTTCCGTGACGAGCTGCCGAAGACGAATGTTGGTAAGATCCTGCGTCGTGAGCTTCGTGACGAGGAGCTGGCCAAGCACAAATAAGGCTTTGCGACGTGTTACACTGAGCGCCCCGGTTTCCGGGGCGTTTTTGTTTCTGACTGGCGGGATACATGTCTACCGAAGTAACCAAGATGTTCTCTGAACTCGAAAAATCCCTGATGCATTGTCTTATTCGCGATCGGCACCCGGTCCGTAACGCACTTCGTCGCATTGAAAAAGAACCCCTTGATAAACAGCAAACGCAGTTGGCTAAGCTGGTCTCCAGAATAGAAAAAAGTCAGCAAGCGGTTGCAGCCCGAAGTACTAATCCTGCACTTAATTACCCTGAGAACCTGCCTGTTTGTGAGAAGAGGTCAGAGATTCTGTCTCTGATTTCTGAAAATCAGGTGGTCGTCATTGCCGGTGAAACAGGTTCGGGTAAGACGACTCAGTTACCGAAAATGTGTATTGAAGCGGGGTTGGGTGTGTATGGACGGATTGGCCATACACAGCCGCGACGCCTTGCTGCGCGTTCGGTGTCACAGCGGATTGCTGATGAATTAAACAGCCCGCTCGGTGAGACAGTGGGCTATCAGGTGAGGTTTACAGACCAGTCAAGCGATGACACCCGTATTAAGGTCATGACGGACGGTATTCTACTGGCTCAGACGCAGCACGACCGCTTCCTGAATGAATACGACTGCATCATTATCGATGAAGCACACGAACGTAGCCTGAATATCGATTTTTTGATGGGTTACCTCAAACAGTTACTGCCCAAACGTCCAGACCTTAAGGTCATCATTACTTCTGCAACCATTGACGTTGAGCGCTTCTCTCAGCACTTTGATGACGCTCCGGTGATTCAGGTGTCGGGCCGGACACATCCTGTTGATGTTCTCTATCGTCCACTGGTTCGGAATGACGATGACGAGGAAGATCGCTCTTTATTCGAAGGGATAGCTGAGGCGCTCGAAGAATTGCGCTCAATCGACAAGGCTAAGGGTAGTCCGGGTGACACCCTGGTGTTTCTGCCCGGAGAGCGGGAAATCAGGGAGTGTGCTGAATTCCTCAGACGTCAGCAATTGCCCGCGACGGATATTCTACCGCTGTATGCACGGTTGAGTTCTGCTGATCAACAGAGAATATTTCGCCCTCATGGCGGGCGGCGCGTCGTGCTCAGTACCAATGTGGCTGAAACTTCTCTGACGGTCCCCGGCATTCGCTATGTTATCGACTCCGGTGTCGCGAGAATCAGTCGTTACAGCTACCGCACCAAAGTGCAGCGTCTGCCGGTTGAAGCGATTTCTCAGGCGAGTGCAAATCAAAGGGCAGGGCGTTGCGGCCGTATAGAGCCCGGAACCTGCATCCGGCTTTATGACGAGCAGGATTTTTTTTCGCGCTCAGAATTTACCGATCCGGAAATTCGTCGAACTAATCTTGCAGCCGTGATATTGCAGATGTTGAATCTTCGCTTGGGTGACATCCGGAAATTCCCATTTGTTGATGCACCTGACGATCGTTTTGTAAAAGACGGATATACATTGCTGTCCGAACTCGGTGCCGTCGATAACGCAAGAAAAATTACCAGCACGGGCAGGACCATGGCCCGGTTACCGGTCGATCCACGTATCGGGCGCATGTTGATTGCCGCAGGGCAGAGAAATTGTGCGACTGAAATGATGATCGTCGCCGCAGCCCTGACCGTTGCTGATCCAAGAGAAAGACCGCAGGAAAAACAACAGGCGGCTGCTGAAAAACACAGGCAATGGGCGGATGATGATTCCGACTTTGCAACGCTGATTAATCTCTGGAATGGCTTCGAGACACAGCGCCAGGAATTGAGTCAGAATCAACTTCGCAAGTGGTGTAAGAAGAATTATTTGTCATATATGCGGATGCGGGAATGGCGGGATATTCATCGCCAGCTGCATCTGATGCTGCGTGATATGGATATATCGACAAATTCCGAGCCTGCTTCTTATGACGCGTTGCACAAAGCCATTCTCTCAGGGATGTTAAGTCATATCGGTTTCAGGGCAGAGCAGAAGGAATATATAGGCGCTCGTAACCGACGTTTCGTGATGGCGCCGGGGAGTGCCGGTTATAAGAAACCGCCCAAATGGCTTGTCGCTGCCGAGCTGGTTGAAACCAGTAAGCTGTTTGCGCGCATGGTTGCCAGGGTGGAGCCCGAGTGGATCGAAGAATGTGGTCGGGAATTACTTAAATATCAGTACTTCGAACCACATTGGCAACAGCAGCGAGGTCAGGTTGTAGCGACTGAACAGTCTTCGCTGTACGGCCTGGTTGTAAACCCGAAAAAACGTGTCGATTATTCGAAAACTCACCCTGAAGAAAGTCGACAGATTCTTATTACAGAAGCGCTCGTCGCGCAGCAGCTTAAATCTGATGTTGAATTTTATCGCAAAAACATTGAACTGATTGCAGAGGTCACTGAGTACGAAGAAAAATCGCGCCGGCGTGATCTTGTGATTGATGATCATGCGCTGATTGATTTTTACGAGAGATATTTTCCTGAGGGTGTTTTTTCCCGCAGAGCATTGGAAAGTTGGTTTAAACGTGCGTCAGGCGCCGATAAAAGGCAATTGTATCTTACTCGTGAATTTCTTCTGTCGGATGCTGCTCGCGGAATATCCAGTGAAGATTACCCCGCCGAGCTGGAAATTAATGGCATAAATTTTCCGTTGTCATACACCTTTGCTCCTGGAAGTTCCGACGATGGGGTGACCTTAACCGTTCCTGCTCAGATGCTGCCTCAGGTTAATGAAAGGCTGACAGAATGGCTGGTTCCGGGATTTATTCACCAAAAAGTTGTAGCCATTATTAAAGCGTTGCCAAAGCCAGTGCGGAAGCAGTTTGTACCTGTGCCAGATACGGCAACCCGCTTTCTGAATCAGGCTACAGCTTCCAAGGGTGGACTCTATATCCAGCTGGCGGAATTTCTGAATCAGACCTTAAGGCCCGAGCGTGTAACGCCAGAAGAGCTGATGAGTGATGCGCTGGAGTCTCACTTGAAAATGAACTTCAGGGTTCTCAACGGCGATGATGTTATCACCGAAAGCAGAGACCTGGCCGCGCTTATTGAGAGTGTTGATGTTAGCGGAGAGACTTCTGAATACGTCCTTCTTGATGACCGGTTTGCCGGACATACGGTTAATGACTGGGATTTCGGCGCATTGCCGGAGTCAACCGAGGCCGAAGTGGCCGGCTTGCCAGTGAGGTCTTACCCATGCCTTAAGAGCGACGGCGACACGGTAGTCCTGACAACAGAGAATAGTGAATCTCAGGCCGAGGTTTCGCATCGTGAAGGGGTGTTGGCCCTGATTCGCCAGCAGCTTGCAGGAATGGATCGCGACCTCCGCCAATCTATCCAGACGCAAATGAAACCACACTGGCTGTTGGCTAAAGGTATGGGGTCCGAAGGAGAGATTACTCGCGAGCTTGTTGATGCGGTGTATACCCATATCATGCTACCTCTTGATGAGGCTCTGCCGCGGACGCCTGAAGAATTTGATGTAAGAATTCAGCGACGTAGCCGACTACATCAACATCTGGAAGAGCTGCTTACCCAGTTTGTTCAGTGGTTGAAGATTCGGCATGGTGTGCTTAAGAGCCTCAGGGGCGCCGTAACAATGGATAAGGCCATGGCGTTCAGTGATACCAAAGCCCATCTGGAACGCCTGTTGGCTCCGGGGTTTCTTGTCGAAGTGCCATGGCCAAGGTTGAAGTGTTTCACCCGCTATCTGCGGGCTATGGAGTATCGGATTGATAAGCTGCAAGGGAACCTTGCGCGTGATCGTCAGTCCATGGTTGAGTTCGAGTCGGTCTATGTGCCTTGGAAAGAAGCGGTAGATCGTGGCGGTGCAAATCAGGAAGCCCTTGAGGAGTTCCGGTGGCTGCTTGAGGAGTGGCGAGTGTCGTTATTCGCGCAACCGCTGGGTACACAAGAGCCGGTATCGCTTAAGCGCCTTAACAAACGTTGGCATGAGATCGTTCAGGCGGGTCTCTGAGCGTAATAACTGACTGTTGGCTCAAAAAATGCGGTGTGTAACAGTAAAATCGTCTGACATACTGAATCCAACCTGTGCTTTGGAACGTACAGGATACATACGGGCACCTTTTGCCCCTAACACTGAAAAGGAAACTGCTATGAAAAACTCTACCAAAGATACCAACAAGCTGATGTCTGCTGTTCTCGGAACGGCGTTTGTTACCGCTGTTTCAGCTGCAGGCGTTAATGCTGCTGAAAACCCGTTTGCTTCTGCAGAACTGAATCAGGGTTACAAAGTGGCTGCGCACCATGAAGGCAAATGTGGCGAGGGTAAGTGTGGCGCCAAGGCCGATGAAGAAGGCAAGTGTGGCGAAGGTAAGTGTGGTGCTAAGTCTGAGAAAGAAGGCAAGTGTGGCGAAGGTAAGTGCGGTGCCAAGTCTGAAAAAGAAGGCAAGTGTGGCGAAGGTAAGTGCGGTGCTAAGTCTGAAAAAGAAGGCAAGTGCGGTGAAGGTAAGTGCGGCGGTAAAAAAGAGAGCTGAGCGCTGATATGAATCGCCACCAGATCACGGGCGCAGGATTAGGTCTGCGCCGAGGGTTTATCTCAGAATTGCAGTCCCGCATAGAAAACGGCGTTGAAGTCCCCGTCGATTTTTTTGAGGTCGCGCCCGAGAACTGGTTACGGGTTGGTGGTCGTCTGGGCCGCCAATTCCGCTATTTTACTGAACGCTATCCATTTGCTTGCCATGGACTGTCGTTGTCTATTGGTAGCCCTGCTCCGTTGGACGAAGCGTTCGTCCGTGACGTAAAAGACTTTCTGAAAGAGCATAAGGTGGCGGTCTATAGCGAGCACCTGAGTTACTGCTCAGACGATGGCCATCTGTACGACCTTATGCCGCTTCCGTTTACCGAAGAAGCTGTCAAGTACGTCAGTGAGCGAATCATGAGAGTGCAGGACATTCTTGGTGAGCGCCTGGTGATAGAAAATGTTTCGGCTTATGTTGAGCCCGGACGCGAAATGGCAGAGCCAGAATTCGTCAAAGCGGTGCTTGAAGCTGCCGACTGCGAGTTACTCCTTGATGTGAATAACGTCTACGTTAATTCAACAAATCACGGGTACAACGCTGAAGAGTACATTCGCAGTATGCCGAGCGATAAAATCCGGTATTACCATGTCGCTGGCCACTATCAGGATACATCGGACGCCAGTGATGCTGATCCTTCCTCGAATTTGTTGGTAGACACCCATGGTGCAGATGTTATTGAGCCCGTCTGGGCACTGCTATCAGCGGCTTATGATGCACACGGGATGAGACCAACGCTTCTGGAACGGGATTTTAATTTTCCTGACCTCGACGAAATGTTTGCAGAGGTCTCGCAGATTAAGACTCTCCAGGAGGCGCTACTGCATGTCTGATCTGGCGAAGATGCAAAGGGCGTTTGCCAAGGACATTCGCACTGATGGTGATGAAAGCTTCGGTGAACAGCCGGGCCTCAAAATTTATCGGGAGCTCTTTTTTAACAGTGTCTGTGGCTTTCTCGATGGTACCTTCCCTGTCTGTAAAGAGGCTGTCGGCGATGAGCGATGGAAGGAATATTCGCGGGCATTTTTTCGTGATCACCAGTCAAACTCTCCGCTTTTTCTCGAAATAAGTGAGGAATTTCTGGCATGGTTGGTGACACAGCAAAGTATTCTTGGTGAGTTTCCATATCTGGCAGAGCTAGCTCACTATGAGTGGCTGGAGCTGGCCGTTGATGTGATGGATGTTGAAGGGTTCAGAGGTGAGCCTGATGCTCTCTTTGATCCGGGCTCGCCAATTTTAATTAATCCTGCATCGATTGCTGCGTGTTATCAGTACCCGGTTCATCAGGTGTCAGGGTTTGAACCTGAGGTCTCGGAACAGATGTCGGGGTTTGTCGTTTATCGTGACCTGGCTGATAAAGTACGGTTTATCAGCTGCACTCCTTTGTCACTTATGATTCTCGAAACTGCACGGGCTGAACCGATGCTGACTGCACGACAGGCCGTTGAATCGGTAATGTCTCAGGCTGGGCTGGATGGAGATGTTGCTCTTCAGGGGGCGCTGCAGGTTCTGGGTGACTGGCACCGGCAAGGTGTTATCCGCTCGTGAGACAGTAAAAGCTGACGTTCTGGTCGGTTTCTGACATTATGAGCGCAACAAAAACAGGACGTCATCTTATGTATTTTCATTCCCTTGTTGCGCTGATTGGAACGGTTACCATTGGCCTCGCGGCGTTGCCTGCTCAAGCTGAAGAGGAATACGATCCTTTTGAAGAAACCAATCGCAAAATTTTCGCCTTCAATGATTACCTGGACCGAAAATTCTTTGTGCCTGTAGCAAGGGGGTACAACGCGGTGACCCCTGTGGTGGTAGATACCGGCATTACGAATATGTACCAGAACGCGCTTGACCCTCTTACCAGTGTGAATGATGTCGCGCAGCTTAAATTCTCTAGGGCAGCTACGGCCGTGGGTCGATTTCTGGTGAACAGTACGGTTGGGTTTTTCGGCTTTTTCGATGTGGCGACGCACATCGGTCTGCCAAAGCATCGTGAAGACTTCGGGCAGACTCTCGGTTACTGGGGGGTCGGCAATGGGCCTTATCTGGTATTGCCGTTCTTTGGGCCACGTACCTTGCGTCATTCTGTAGGACATGTCGGCGACTATTACACCGGCCTGTCGTATACCTATTTTGGCGACAATCTCGGTGAAGATGCTGCGATGTTGGGCTTAAAAGCGCTCGACCTTCGTTCAGATCTGATTGAATCTGAGCAGTTTATTACCGGCGACCGTTATCTCTTTATCCGTAGTGCGTATCTTCAGAGCCGTGAGTATCTGGTCAATGATGGGCAGGTGCAGGATGAGTTTGAAGATGAGTTTGGCATCTTCGATGAATGACTATAGATTACGACAGATAATAAAAAAGGCCTCGTGAGAGGCCTTTTTTGTTTTTAGCCGGCTGTGCGCCCAGGGAGAACATCTTTCAGCTTCTCACGCATTTTGCGGATTGCATCTTCAGTTTCTTCCCAGCTGATGCAGCCGTCTGTTACCGATAAGCCGTACTCCAGATCATCCAGGTTGGCTGGAATATTCTGACGCCCGTGTTTGATGTTTGATTCAACCATCAGGCCGATAATGGATTTGTTGCCTTCAAGGATCTGGTTGCTGACGTTGTCCATGACTAATGGCTGCAGTGCCGGATTCTTGCTGCTGTTTTCATGGCTGCAGTCGATCATGATGTTCTGTGCAAGATCCGCTTTAGACAGTGCGTCTTCTGCAATCTGGACGTTCACTGAATCGTAGTTTGGCTTACCGCCGCCGCCGCGCAGCACAACGTGTGCGTAAGGGTTGCCCTTGGTTGAAACGATTGAAACCTGGCCGCTCTGGTCGATACCAAGGAAGCGGTGCGGGTTGGCTACTGACATCAGTGCGTTAGTAGCAACTGTCAGGCTGCCATCGGTTCCGTTCTTGAAGCCAACGGCCGATGAAAGGCCTGAAGCCATCTCTCGGTGTGTCTGGGATTCTGTAGTGCGTGCGCCAATAGCTGACCATGCGATCAGATCCTGAAGGTACTGTGGTGAGATCGGGTCCAGCGCTTCAGTGGATAGTGGCAAGCCGAGCTCTGCAAGATCAATCAGAAGGCGACGCGCGGTATGCAGACCGTCCTGGATTTTGAAAGTGTCGTTCATGTACGGGTCGTTAATCAGCCCTTTCCATCCAACGGTAGTGCGAGGCTTTTCAAAGTAAACGCGCATTACAAGGTAGAGGGTATCGCTGACTTCTTCTGCCAGATCCCGCAAGCGCTGAGCGTAGTCTTTAGCTGCATCTACGTCGTGGATGGAGCAGGGGCCGACCACAACAAAAATGCGGTGATCTTTACGATCCAGGATGTCGCGAATGGCCTGGCGGCCTTTACAGACGCTTTCGACAGCTTGCTCAGAGATAGGCATCTCTTCTTTGAGCTGAGTTGGGGTTACCAGAGTCGCGATGGACTCAATATTGAGATCTTCAATGCGATTGTCAGTCATTTCCTGTTGGCCTTCAGACGGTTGGGCTGGTGTTGTCTCAGGTTGGGAGGGGGCTGAGCCTGCGGTCAGTTGCCCTTTGGTCAGGGCAGCAATTTGCTTCTGACGACCTGCTGGCGGCTCTTCTCCCCATTGGGAGACCGCCGCAGCGGTCAGCTTCCAGCCGTCTTCGGAACAGGCTTCTGCAATAGCTTTTTTGGTTCCGAACCAGGCGACAACATCAGTTGTTTTCATAATTAGATATTAAGTTAGCTTATTCGTGCTTAAGCTTAATAGCCTGGCTGGGGTTAAGTAAAGTTAATTTTTAGCGAAGACGGCTTTGAATGTCCTTGAATCGTTCTACTTTATTTCTTTCGAAAAGCATTGGCTCGCTGCCTCCTGATGAGTCGAGGAGTCCCTCGCGAGCATAGCGCTTAACTGTCACAGTTTTGATTTCGAGGTACTTTGCGACTTCTTCGATGGTCATAAGTTGTTGGTCAGACATGCTCGCACTCCTTTATGTATATGCACTGGAGTAAGAGTTTAGTCAGGATTTGACAGCGTGTTGGCGGGCGGTGGTTCGTTGCGCCTGACTCAGCTGACAGAGCAGGCGCTTTGTTTGGTTGGGGCGCAAGTATTGTTACTGGAACATGTACCGTGCACCCATGAAAAACAGAATGCTTGCAAGAGCAGGGCGCAGTATTGCGTCAGGAACCTTGCGGCTGATCATGCTTCCGAAGTGGATGGCTGGAATGGAACCCAGGAGCAGTGCGCCGAGTAGTTGGAAGTCGACATTGCCAAGGCCCAGGTGGATAAGGCCAGCAGCGAGTGTCAGTGGAACGGCGTGAGCGATATCGGTGCCGACGATGTGAGTGCCCCGGAGTGCAGGGTAGAGAATCATGAGGATGGCTGTACCAATAGCGCCAGCGCCGACAGACGAGAGTGTAACGAATATGCCGAGCAGGATGCCCATGACGATAGTTGCGGCTGGTCTGAATCGACTCAGGTTGCGGGCGTTGCGGGCCGCCGCAAAGGCTTGAATGCGTGTTCTCATGAAGATAACGACGGCAGTCATGACCAGCATGATGCCGAGGGCGTTTTTCAGCAGGTGGCCGTAGTCTTCAGCGTCATTGAAGAACACGTGAAGAAGGGCGCCGGTAATTAGTGCGGCGGGTATTGAGCCAGCAGCAAGAAGTTTGACCAACCCCCAATTGACGTGCTTTTGTCTGTGATGGCTATACGCTCCGCCGGCCTTCGTTAATGCCGCGTAGAGCAGATCGGTTCCGACAGCGGTATGCGCTGGGAAGCCAAAGCTGAGCAGAAGTGGCGTCATCAATGCGCCGCCACCAATGCCGGTCATGCCTACAATAAAGCCGACGGCAGCGCCGGCACCGATATAAAGCAGAAAATCCATCTGAGTCGTCTAATCTGGGTGCGTATAGTACAGAATGCGACAATGTAGAGGTTGTCATCTATTCTGGAAAGGAATATTTGTTTATATTTTTATAACTCGAATAGCGTTTTGTCGTAAGGGGTGGGATATATGAAGTTGCAGCAACTCAGATACATATGGGAGGTCGCGCACCACGATCTGAATGTGTCCGCCACCGCGCAAGCGTTATACACCTCTCAGCCCGGGATCAGTAAACAGATTCGGCTGTTGGAAGATGAGCTTGGTGTTGAGATCTTTGCACGCAGCGGTAAGCATCTGACGCGCATTACGCCGGCTGGTGAGGCCATTCTGAAGATCGCCGGAGATATTCTGCGTAAAACTGAGAGTATTAAGCAGGTCGCTCAGGAGTTCAGTGATGAAAAGCGCGGCAGTCTGTCTGTGGCAACAACGCATACTCAGGCCCGATATGCACTCCCGGGGGTGATTGAGTCGTTCATGAGGCGCTATCCGGATGTGTCTCTTCATATGCATCAGGGCACACCGATGCAGATAGCCGAAATGGCGGCGGATGGCACGACCGATTTTGCTATTGCTACTGAGGCGATGGAGCACTTTGGTGACCTGATTATGATGCCGTGCTATCGGTGGAATCGCAGCATTCTGGTCCCCAAAGGGCATCCGCTTGCGGCCACTCCGCGACCGACACTGGAGCAAGTGGCTGCGTACCCTCTGGTTACTTATGTGTTTGGCTTTACTGGCCGATCTAAGCTTGATGAAGCATTTCAGGGGCAGGGGCTGACGCCCAAGGTGGCCTTTACAGCGGCCGATTCTGACGTTATCAAAACCTACGTGAGGCTGGGTGTGGGGATTGGGATTGTGGCGAGCATGGCGATCGATCCAACTACTGATTCTGATCTTGTAGCAATCGATGCGTCTCACTTGTTTGCTTCAAGTGTTACCAGTATCGGCTTTCGCAAGGGTACGTTTCTGCGTAGCTATATGTTTGATTTTATTGCTACCTTTGCGCCTCATCTTACTCGGGATCTGGTTGAGGTTGCTGCGCAGAGCCCGGGAAGGCAGGATGTTTCAGATTTATTTGATGGGATCGAGCTCCCTGTGCACTGACCGCAGCAGGGGGGCTCGATAGAAGGCGCTTGTTTCAGCCCTTTGAGATGATGTTGCCTGCGTGGAGTCCGCACTCTTTGTGGGTTGCTTCCTCCCACCACCAGCGACCTTCACGCTCGTGTTGGTTTGGCAGTGTGGCTCTGGTGCAGGGTTCGCAGCCGATGCTGACGAAGCCTTTCTGGTGAAGCTCGTTGTATGGAACGTCGAACATTTTTATGTATTCCCAGACCTGAGCCGAAGTCCAGTGAGCGAGCGGGTTATACTTGGTTAGTGTTTCGCCCCGTCCTTTGAAGGCGCTATCCAGTTCTATAATCGATACGTCTGATCGTGTCCCTGGGCTCTGGTCGCGACGTTGACCCGTTATCCATGCGTCCAGTTCAGTCAGCTTGTTGCGTAGTGGGGCGATTTTGCGAACGCCACAGCACTCCTGGTGCCCATCTTCGTAAAAGCTGAACAGGCCTTTCTCTTTAACGAATGCCTGCAGTGCAGCTTGCTCTGGAGTGCGGACATCAATGTTGATGCCGTAGTGTTTACGTACTTTCTCGATAAATTGGTACGTCTCTGGGTGTAGTCGCCCGGTGTCCAGTGTGAAAATGTCTACCTCTGGGTTAATTTTTACTGCCATGTCGACCAGGATGACATCTTCCGCGCCGCTGAATGAAACGGCGATGGCGTCGTGGTTTTCAATGGCGTGACGAATGATGTCCTTTGGGCGTTTGTCTTCAAACTGAGTGTTCAGTTCTGCAATCTGGTCGTCTCTCATCGGTGTATCCGGTCGTTGTATTTTCGGTGAATATTATCATGGGGGTTCTTAGGTCAAATAATACTAAAAAAGAATACTCTTATTCATCTGCTTGCTAATTCGTTGTGTTTGCCCGGATGAGTGGTAGAGTAGCGGCCTTTATTACCTGAATGAATTGATGGGGACTCCATGGAAATCGCATGTCTTGACCTTGAAGGTGTACTGGTACCTGAGATCTGGATTGAATTTGCAAACAAAACGGGCATTGAAGAGTTGAAAGCAACTACTCGTGATATTCCTGATTACGACGTTCTGATGAAACAACGTCTGGCGCTACTCGATCAGCACGGTTTTAAACTGCAGGATATTCAGGAAGTGATCGCAACTCTTAAGCCACTTGACGGAGCGCGTGAGTTTGTTGATTGGCTGCGTGAGCGTTTTCAGGTCATCATTCTGTCTGACACTTTCTATGAGTTTTCTCAGCCGCTGATGCGTCAATTGGGTTTTCCGACTTTGTTCTGTCATCGCCTTGTGGCGGACGAAGAGGGGCGTGTGGTTGACTATAAACTTCGCCAGGCTGATCCTAAGCGCCAGTCTATCCGTGCCCTGCAAACGATCTATTATCGTACGATTGCCGCAGGCGACTCCTACAACGACACCACTATGCTGGCAGAGGCTGATGCGGGTATTCTCTTTCACGCTCCGCAGAACGTAATCGAGGAATTTCCACAATTTCCGGCCGTTCATACCTATGAAGACCTGAAAAAGGAATTCATTAAGGCGAGCAATCGCGAGTTGACCCTCTGATCAGGCACTAAAGCGGGGTGTCGAGTATCTTCGTCACCTTGTTCAGAATCTCCTGATATTCGTCGTCGGCATCGCTGTCGATGACGAGTCCTCCGCCACCCCAGCATGTTGCTCCATCTTCTTTGGCTTCGATCGTGCGTATCAGTATGTTGAAGTCGCACTGTCCGCTGTCGTCGATGTAGCCCATAGAGCCACAGTAGGCTCCGCGTTCTGCGGGTTCCAGCTCATTGATGATTTCCATAGCGCGTTTCTTCGGTGCCCCTGTTATCGATCCTCCCGGAAAGGTCGCTTTGATCGCTTCTGCAGCGGGGGTGTTCGCTCTTAGTGTGGCTGTGATGGTGGAAACAAGATGGTGCACATTGGAGTGCGACTCGAGCGTGAATAGCTCCGGGACCGATACGCTTCCGGGTTCTGCGTGTATGCTCAGGTCGTTTCGCAGCAAATCTACGATCATCAGGTTCTCGGCCTGATTTTTTGGACTCTCTTTTAGTGAAAAGGCGAGGCGATTGTCTTCTGCAGGGTCTGGGTGCCTGGGAGCGGTGCCCTTGATTGGGCGTGTCTCAAGTAGCAATTCATGAGTATTGGTATTGTCGTTAGGCGAGGGGGTGACTTTCAGGAGTCTCTCTGGAGATACGCTGATTATCGTGCGGTCACTGTCTTTGAATATGCAGCCGTGAGGTGCGTCAAAAGATTCCAGTAACTCGGAGGGGTCGCCGTCTCTCAGGTCGTCTTTGCAGTAGAAGGCCGTGGCAAGGTTGATCTGGTAGCAGTCACCGCTCAATAGGTAATCACGGACTTTTGCAAAGTTCTCCACATACTTCGATTTTGTCTCGCAAGGCGCCCATTTTCTTTGTTTGCGGGCAGGTACAGCTGCTGTTGAGTGGAAGTTCAAGGCCTTTAGGTAGTTTGACGCTGTATTGGCTGAGATTGGCTCGTAGGCCTGGATGACGCAGTAATCACTGTCAGGATCGATCAGAAGTGAAGAGTTGTAGCGTCGGAATATGATTTCGCCCTGGCTGTTCGGATAGTTCAGTAAACCGATCCAGCCTGCGACAAAGCCGTTGGTGCTGCAGTCTTTACTTGCTTTTGCTTGTGGAAACCCACTGATGGTATCTGCAATATCGATTGCGAGGACATACTTCGCTTTAAAGTGATCTGCTTCTGTCAAATTTAAGTAATGGCGTTGCCTGTGTGGAATGGTTAACAAACTGAAGTTGTCCAGTTGCGACAGGTTTTTCAGTATGTTAGCGCCGGGTAGCTCTATTTTGTGGGTGAACATTACAGGCCATTCAGTTGGGTTTGTGGGTGTGTAACTATTTGAAAAATATAGATTTTTCTCGAGTTCTTTACCTGTATTATACATCCAGGGCTATTTCGTAACCATTACTCCGTAACTTTGTGTGAAAAAAGGGTAGACATCTGCAAATCAACATAATAGATTGGTCGCAAGTCTCGTGTAGCGGGGCTTAATTCGAAAGCTTGCTGGTAGTTTTTAAGACAGTAAGCAAATTGAAAATCGACCATTCAGGCGGGTGACACCACAAGGTGAAACAAGTAGGATGGTCAACGGGTAAGCTGAAAGACCCGCTGTACTACATAAAAACAATCAGGAGTGTGCACAAATGAAATTCCTCAAGAAAGCTTCTCTGGCTGCATCTATCGCCGCTGTATCTTTCGCTGCTAACGCTGAGCTGGTAGCAATGGACGAAATGGCAATGGCTGCTGCTACTGGTCAGGCTGGTATCGATCTGGATATTACTCTGTCTGATGTCGATGCCATTTCTATCGGTGAAGTTCTGTATACCGATACTGTCGACGGCGTAACTGTTGGTGGCGGTTCTTTGGCAATTAGCAATATCATCGTTGGTTCTGCAGATGGTTCTGATATTACTATCTTCAACGCAATCGACATTGATGAAACTGGTTCTATCATCATGGATAGCTCTGCGACTGATCTGTCAGGCCTGCGTGTACGTATCGGTAACGTTGAAACTCGCACTGATGCTGGCCTTTCTGCTGCTAACCTGGCGCGTAACGTTGACGTTACTATGGATGTTCAGGGTGGCGTTACTACAATTGCACAGTCTGGTACGGATACTACCATTACTTCAGTTGGTGGTTCTGTTGAAGTTACCTCAGGTAGCATGACGCTGTTGAACGACGCGATTGGCATTACTGATCTGCGTGTATACGGTACTGGCGGTGTTGGTACTGGTATTAGCACTGACTCTACTCTGACCTTCAATGGCGACGGTATCTCTATCACAGGTCTTGACCTGGCTGGTACTATCGAGATTGGTGACTTGGCTCTGGGTGGATCTTCTATCGGTTCAGTTGCTATCTCTGATATCGCTCTGAACGGTGCGGCTGTAACCATCTCTGGTCGCTAAGTTCGCTTAGCGTCTAGAAAGAAAGCCCGCTCCGGCGGGCTTTTTTTATGTCTGTATTTAATGAAAAAGAGCGAAAAAACCTGATTTATCAGTGAATTATACTTGGTTGGGCTAAATTGTTTCTGTAACATAGGATAACGATACAAATTATAATAAAAATATAAAGGGGGAGGCCGAGGCCTTAGAATCGTGCTGATTATTCTCTTAGGATCTGTTATCGGGTTCGCCATGGCACATGAGCTTGCCATTGTGAATGAGCGAGAGCAGGGGGACACCGTTGTTCGTGTGGCCGTCGGTGAAGACTATCAGGAAGATATGGTAGTTAATGTCGAACCTCTCGCTGCGAAAAAATTCAAAAATGTCGTGCGTCAGGTGTATGACTATTCCTGTGGCTCTGCTGCCCTGACGACACTTCTCGACTTTTACTTGGGTAGGAACTTCCAGGAACGTCAGGTGATGGAAGGTTTGCTGCGATTCGGTGAGACTGAACGAATCGTAGAGCGTCGGGGTTTCTCAATGTTAGACATGAAGCGCTTAGTTACGGCGCTCGGTCATCCATCAGGGGGGTTCAAGGCGGAAGCATCCGACCTTGAAACTTTAGATCACCCAGCTATCGCACCGATTCAGTATGCGGGATTTAAACATTTTGTTGTTATCCGCACGGTGTACGATGGCCGGGTTTACGTTGCCGACCCTGCATTGGGCAACATCTCTTTTACTCTTCATCGTTTTCTCGAAGTCTGGGATAACAACGTTCTCTTTATAGTGTTCCCGAATGGCCATAAGCCCGCGAGCGGCTTAGAGCTGCATGAAGAGGATATGCGCTTTGTTTCAGATCATATTATTGCTGAGAATGCCTTTAAAGAGTTTCCAATGTTGCATGTCAAATCTGAGCACCAGCTGCAGAATGCGATTTATGCTTCATTTAATAACGCCGAATACGAATATCGCTTAAAAGTAGATGAGAATGGCGATGCTGTTGTGGGGGATGACGGCTCATTCGTATTTGAAACTGAAATCAAAACTGCTGAAGACGGCGGCGATCCGGATAACTTCAATATCCTGGTCACCGATGGCCTTGTCGAAGATGGCCAAGGTATTAATAAGTCTCTCCGTTACAGAAGAAAATAATAAAAGGTAAGCAGAATCATGAAACGCTCCGGAATTTTATCGCTGACTTTGTTGCTGGCTGCTGTGAATGGCGCTTACGCAGATACCGCTGAAGAAATGGACAAGGCTCGCGAGGCTCTTTCAAAACAGGACAGTGATGCTGATACTGAGAAAGCACTTGAGGAAGTGTTTGAGGCGGCGGAAAAGAACTATTCCTTGCTGAAAAAAGGCGGGATGTCTCTCAACTATAACTTCGACTACAGCTATTATGGTGACCAGCGCATAGACCTCAATGTTGAGGACTCTCGCGTTCGTAGTGTTGATGTAAGTCCAGTTGCAAGCCATTCATTTACGAATAGCTTTGCGTTTGATTACGGCCTGTTTAACAACCTGACACTCGGTGTTCGCCTGCCGTTGGTTTCCAAGTTTGAAACGCAGGACGAGCTTTCCGGTTACGGCGTGGGTGATATCAGCGGTACTGTTCGCTGGCAGCCAGCTGAGTATATTCCGGGTAAAGCATCCAGAACGTATTTCGGTTCTCTTCGTGTACCGACCGGTCAGTCGCCTTACGAAATTGATGAAAATGAAGCGCTTTCCACAGGGTCGGGTACATTTGGCTTGAGTGGCGGTTTGAGTACTTCTAAAGTTCTTGATCCGGTTGTCTTGTTCGGCTCACTCTCAGCGGGTTATGACCTTCCCGCTACTGATCTGAACCAGGTGCGTGGTGATCAGCTGCTGCAAGAAGTGAATAATAAGGGCAATATCTCAGCCTCTATGGGTTTTGCTTACTCGCTTTCATACGATGTTTCTCTGAGTGCATCTTTCCAGGGGTCTTACTCTATGGGAAGCGAATTTGTTCTGTATCGCCCTTCAACTGGTCAGGAGACTCGTTCTGAAACGACCGGCCAAATGACCGGCATTATGAACTTCGCCTTAGGTGTGCGCGTATCCCCAAAAACGATCGCAAACGTAAACGTCGGCTTTGGTATGACGGAGCTTTCTCCTGATATCCTGCTGGGACTGTCATTGCCTATTGATATTGAGGGTGCAAAACCTTCAGAGGGCAACTAATCAGTCATGACTGATAAAACGATAATAAATAACAGTTTGTGGCGGTTTAATATGCGGAAGTTAGCGCTGTTAGCGATGCTGGTTCCAGGAGTGGCAAATGCTGAACTCCTGCAGAACTTATTTATCGACAACAAAGCCATGTCCTTGGGGAACGCAGTAACAGCAGACCCTACCGGAATCATGGATATTCACTTTAACCCTGCTGGTCTGACTAAGCTTGATGGGCGTCAGTTTCAGTTGCAGTTCAATAACATTATTCTGAACTCTGAAGCTGAATTCAGTTTGCCTGATGATTTTGACCCTGGGGAGGCGGGTTTGCTCGACCCTTCCAAAGATCCTGTGTTGAACGAAGGCAAAAGTAGAGCGCACGTCGCTGCGTATTTTCCTGGAATAGGCCGTCAGGGTATTCCATTGCCTATCATTGCTCTGCCAACGGCGGGGTTCTCTATTAAGCCGCCGGGCTCAAAATTTACCTTTGCAAATGCTGTCTATGCGCCAATGGCTGCAGGCTTCTCGAAGGGAGATGATGATCCGGGGCGTTATCAGGCGAAAGAAGTTGCAATTCAGCGGCTTACTTATTTGTCGCCATCATTTGGTTATCAGGTAAATGATGAATTCTCTGTTGGCGCAGGTCTCCTGTTTTCACACCAGGCTGTGTCTTTAGAGCAGGAACTTCGTGCACCAAACGTGTTGGTCGGTGTGCTCGAGGAGCTGCAAAATGCTTTTGGCTGTCTCGAACCCGATGAAAATGGCAACCCCAAACGGAATGATCCGCTGGCGCCTTTTATTACGCTGTGTGGTGGTGACGTTGGTCCCTACGATGATATTGGCACGCTTGATATCACTATGACTGAGTCGCTGTCTCCATCGTTTAACCTTGGTATGCTTTGGGAACCTAATGGTTGGTTTAAGTTTGGTATGTCATATCAAAGTGAGGCGAATACCAAGCTGACCGGTGATTACGAGCTTGAGTATACGGACGACTTTGCGGACTTTTTCCGTACCTTTAACTCATCGATTATTGGTGCTGTGACTGGCGCGATTTTCTCTTTCCCGCAAGGGCAGACTTATGAGTCTGGTTATGTGACGTCAGAGCTGACCTATCCTCAGCATTTTCAGGCGGGTGTGAAGTTCAAGTATTTTGATATATTTCACTTCAATCTGGATGCTGGCTGGACCGACTTCGATGAATGGGACAGCTTAGACATCCAGTTTGACCGTCAGGTGAGCTTCCTTTCTACGGCTAAAATCCTGTCGCCGGATTTGGTAACTGATACCACTCTGGAAATGCCTCTGAACTTCCGTAGTGTCTGGACATACAATATTGGTATGGCGATGGATCTTAACTCACGTATACAGCTGCGTGCTGGTTTTGAACCCCGTCGTAGCTCAATTCCTAAGGATTCGCGTAGCCTGCAGGCGCCGATTGGCTTTATGCGTATGTACGCTGTCGGCCTTGGCTACCAGTGGGACCTGGATACTACCATCGACCTGTCGATGAGTTTTATGAAATCAGTTGAGCATATCAAGGCGGATCCGCAGGACGCGAGTTCTAATAATGAGTATCCGAATTCAAGTAACTCTCTTAACCGTAACTGTCTTACATGCGTTGTTACCAACCCTTACCCAGGGCTCGATGTCGACACCAAGTTGACCATTGGGCACGCGGGTATCAGCTTCAGGACCAAGTTCTGAGGTTAATATTTCTCTTCCTGCTGTCGTCAGTCGCCATGGCTGACGGCAGTTATTACACTTGGGTTGATGCGCAGGGGCGAATTCATAATGTCCCGCTGAAGCCCGGTGAGGAAGAGCCAGTGGAGCAACCTCCTGGTGACGATAATGACTACCAGACAGAGGAGGAGGTTCAGGAAAAGCTTCGCCAGTACGATGAGGATAATCCTGCCTTTTACGTGATCGTAGAGCCAGATGGGCGTGTTCGTACGGAAACATACGACGCTGAAGCTGAACAAGAAGCCGCTGCTGAGACCATTGTGGGCGATGACGAGGTCATTATTGGGTGGGATCCTATTCTTGCTCCACCATTCAGGGTCGAACAGCAAATGACGCAGGGAGCGTGCTGCGAAGCGTTTACTGACCAGTTTGTTGAAGCCCCTAAGCAATTTAAGTCGGTGCAGCTGTTTGACCCTGTCAGATATCGCTCGTTCCCAACTTCGCAGGGAAATCACACAGCCTGGTACTTTCACATTGGAAAGCCTCCCAAGGCAACTTCGGGTCGTCGATTTCTTGTGCTCAGGCTGCGTGGCGCTCCGGTCGAGGCTAGCCTGATCTCGCTAAACTCAGACCTCAAGCCTCTGTACTACTCGCGACGTTTGCCGCTCGATAGTATTCCCGAAAGCTGGCATAGCGTTGGATATCAGGAGGCCAGGGTGCTTGTCGAAGACAAGGGTGTTGAGAGTTTCATTCTTTATCTTGATATGAAACCCGCGGAAGATATGTCGCTGGAGATTCGTTGGGCTGATGGCTACGCACCGTTTCAGTAAAACCCTCAATCACGGTGATATTGCATCTACGCTCGTCAACTTCGAAGAAAGCATGAGTACAGCTGTGGGTGATTCGCGTCGTCTGGTCTTGCTGCATGGTGCTGGCCTGGCCGGAGATCTGACGTGGCGTCTGGTTGTTAATTACCTGACAGAATGGGATGAAGTGCTGATTCCCGATCTTCCGGGAATGGGGGATTCTGTTTGGGTTAATGCAGAGTCTGCGGGCTTTGATGAATACCTGGCTGCTATCGCTGAATTCCTTAGGTATCAGGGTTGGGGTCAGTTTGACCTTGTCGGGTATTCCTTTGGAGGGCTGCTGGCAATGCATCTTGCGGAGCTGAGTGATGCGCCGTTTAAGGTGCAGCGATTAGGTTTGATTGAGCCTGCGGCCTTGTTGGCGAGTAATCCAGAGCTTTTGATACATCGAGCTGAAGAATATGGCGACCAGGCTGAATTGCTGATGTCAGGTAAGGCGGATGCTGTGCTTGGTTTTCTGGATGCTGTATCCCCGTTTCGTGATAAAGCTGGCGATGACCTGGTTGTGCGACGTTTGTCAGAAAACCTGGCTGGGCTCGGCTATGGTGTCAGGGCGGTTAGTCAGGCGTTGACTCGGTATTCAGATCATTATGCTAACTGGATTTCACCAGTCCCAGGTATGAGCCTCATCGGAGGCCTGTCTCCTGAATCAATGCGTATGCGTCATAAAAGACTGGCGGCTGAATCTCCGACGTGGGTGTTGCACGAAGTTCCGCGTGCAGATCATGGCGTTGTTTATTCGAGGCCGAAGCAGGTGGCTTCGGCGATTAATGCACTACGTGCTTGAATATCAGTCGAGAGAGCGCTTCAGCCCTGTGGAATCAAGGATTCTAGTAGAAATTTCCTCGATCGATTTGTCGGTTGTGCTGATGTAAGGGATGTTCTCCCGCTCGTACAGAAACTCCACTTCGTCTACTTCGTGGTAGCATTGCTTAAGTGACGCGTATCTGCTGTTAGCTTTTCGTTCTGTGCGGATCGCTGAGAGGCGCTCCGGGTCAATCGTTAACCCGAATATCTTATGTTTGTGTTTCTGCAGGCTGTCAGGCAAGCGCAGATCAAGCATATCTTCTTCTGTCAGCGGGTAGTTCGCCGCCTTAATGCCGAATTGCATAGCAAGATAGAGGCAGGTCGGAGTTTTGCCGGACCGGGAAACGCCAACGAGTATGACGTCAGCATCTTCGTAGTGGCGGGTGCGTGCGCCATCATCATTGTCGAGGGCAAAATTGACTGCGTCTATGCGGTTCAGGTAGCGCGTACTATCCGCAGGGGAGTGTGACTTGCCGACCGAGTACGAGCTTTCAGTCGCTAATTCCTGCTCCAGTGGATGCAGAAATGCTTCAAAAATGTCGACTTTAAATGCATCCGCGGTGTCGATGATAGAACGGATGTTCTTGTCGACAATCGTATCGAAGAGAATGGCGGGTGCGCCGGAGTCCTTTGCGGCCTGATTGATTTTGGCCACTGCGTTGTTAGCCTTCTCAGTCGAATCAATGTATGGCAGTGTTACACGGGTAAACTGAAGCTTGTCGAATTGGGCTAGCAAGGCATTGCCTAATGTTTCGGCCGTGATTCCTGTACCGTCGGAAATAAAATAGGCAAAGCGCTTCATATGGTAATTTTTCCTGCGTCCACTTAGTATTACGTGCCTGACGGAGTTCCGCAGACGCAGGCAACTATAGGTGATTCATGCGAATCACCCAAGCGTAAAATTGAATCATCAGCACGAAGGAGAGTTTCCTTGACCGATTATGTTCTCAGGTTTAATCAGGTAACCATCAATGACGTTGAGCGCGTTGGCGGTAAGAATGCATCACTTGGCGAAATGATCGGAAACCTCTCGGCCGCTGGCGTTTCAGTGCCAGACGGTTTCGCAACAACGGCAGATGCCTATCGGGAGTTTCTCGCCTATGAGGGCCTGGGCGGACGAATTAATGATGCGCTTCAGGGGCTGGATGTTGATGATATTCAGGCATTGACATCGACGGGTAAGCAAATCAGGGAGTGGATTCACGAGGCACCTTTGCCGCCAAAGCTTGAAGAGAGAGTGCGTGAAGAGTTCTCATGGCTGGAAGATGGCAATGACAACATGGCCGTTGCTGTGCGCTCATCAGCCACTGCAGAAGACCTGCCTGATGCTTCTTTCGCTGGTCAGCAAGAAACCCATCTGAATATTGTCGGTATCGACAATGTGCTTTTCGCGATCCGTGATGTCTTCGCTTCTCTGTTTAACGACCGTGCGATCGCTTACCGTGAGCATCAAGGCTTTGATCATCACAAGGTCGCCCTGTCTGCGGGTATTCAACGTATGGTTCGTAGTGAGACTGCATCCAGCGGTGTCATGTTTACCCTGGATACAGAATCTGGATTCGACGATGTCGTATTTATAACCTCCTCATATGGCCTGGGCGAAACCGTTGTGCAGGGTGCGGTAAACCCTGACGAGTTCTACGTTCACAAGCGTAACCTGACTGAGGGTCGACCATCGATTCTGCGTCGCAATCTTGGTGCTAAAGCCATCAAGATGATTTACAACAAGGAGGCTTCGGTTGGTAAATCGGTTGAGACTCAACGCGTTGATCGTGACCTGCGCAGAATATTTTCTATTACTGATGACGAAGTGCAGTCGCTCGCTCGTCAGGCAATGATCATTGAGAAACACTACGGCCGCCCAATGGATATTGAGTGGGCGAAAGATGGTGATGATGGCAAGCTTTATATCGTCCAGGCCCGTCCGGAAACCGTAAAAAGTCGCGCCAGTAAAAACGTTATGGAGCGCTACCTGCTGAAAGAAACCGGCAATATCCTTGCTGAAGGCCGGAGCATTGGCCACCGGATTGGTAAGGGTAAAGTACGCGTTATTGAACATATCGAAGATATGGACAAGGTGCAGGAAGGCGAAGTACTCGTAGCTGATATGACGGACCCTGACTGGGAACCGGTCATGAAGCGCTCGGCTGCAATTGTTACCAATCGTGGTGGTCGGACCTGTCACGCAGCAATCATTGCGCGTGAGCTTGGCATTCCTGCTGTTGTAGGTTGTGATGATGCAACGGATCGACTCTTTGATGGTCAGGAAGTCACCGTGTCTTGTGCGGAAGGTGATACCGGCTACGTATACGAGGGTGCGCTTGATTTTGATGTTCGCACCAATAGCGTGGACTCAATGCCTGATCTCGATCTTAAAATCATGATGAATGTCGGCAATCCGGATCGTGCCTTTGATTTCCAGTCGTTACCGAACGCCGGAGTTGGCCTTGCGCGTCTGGAGTTTATTATTAATCGCATGATCGGTGTTCACCCGAAAGCGCTTCTGAATTTTGATCAGCTGCCTGAGGATGTGAAACCTACCGTCGAGCGTCGTATCTCTGGGTACAGCGAGCCTGTTGATTTCTACGTAGATAAGCTGGTTGAAGGTATATCAACTCTGGCTGCTGCGTTCTGGCCGAAGCGCGTTATCGTTCGTCTTTCTGACTTTAAATCAAACGAATACGCCAACCTGATTGGTGGGCGCTTATTTGAGCCGGAAGAAGAAAATCCAATGCTGGGTTTCCGTGGCGCGTCGCGCTATATCTCCAAGAATTTCCGTGATTGTTTCGAACTCGAATGTCGGGCGATGAAAAAAGTCCGCAATGAAATGGGCTTCACCAATGTTGAAATTATGGTGCCATTTGTTCGCACCGTCGGTGAAGCAGAGCAGGTGGTTGAGCTGCTTGCGGAAAACGGCCTTAAGCGTGGTGAGAATGACCTGCGCCTGATCATGATGTGTGAGCTCCCTGCAAACGCGATTCTTGCAGAGCAGTTCCTTGAGCATTTTGACGGTTTCTCTGTTGGCTCGAATGACCTCACGCAACTGACGCTGGGTCTGGATCGGGATTCCGGCATTATTGCTCACCTCTTTGATGAGCGTAATGCGGCAATTCTGGCTCTGCTTGAGAACGCCATTGATGCGTGTAAGAAAGCAGGCAAGTACATCGGCATCTGCGGTCAGGGGCCGTCGGATCATCCGGACTTCGCACGCTGGTTAATGGATAAAGGTATCGACAGTATTTCTCTGAACCCAGATTCCGTGTTGGATACCTGGTTCTTTCTTGCCAATAAGCAGGACTGAACAACCCAAGTAAAGGACGAACGAATTATGAAGAGCAGCAGTTCGCTGTTCCCCGTGACCTTATCGCGGGCAGATATCCTTGGTGATCTCTCTGAGGATATCTATCTGGTGAAACACAATCGCGATCCTGACCCGAGTGTACAGATAGCGCTGTCGCGGATTGGTCTGGCTGGTAACGAGCAAGGTGAGGACAGAGGGTTTCCGGTTGTTCTCGTTCACGGTAGTTTCACCAATAAAGGCTTCTGGTTGTCGGCGAAAGGGCGCGGCATGGCCAGTTTTCTGGTCGAAAAGGGCTTTGATGTCTGGTTATACGAGCACCGTGGGCATGGCCAGTCTCCCCGTAATGATGACTATCAAAAAAATACTGTTGAGCGGTACGCGCGTTTCGATGTCCCGGCGGTTCATGAGTTTATTCACGAGCAGAGTGGACGTTATCCGGCCTGGCTCGGGCATTCACTTGGTGGGACTATCATCGCGACTGCGGTTTCCGGTGGCTTTCTGACTTCGTTGCCAGCATTTGCCATGTTTGGTACGCAAGTGGTGCGCCCGAATATGGCGTTGCAGGTTCCGCTCGCGGGTCCAATTGCTCGTGCGCTTGTTTCTTTCAGGAAAGAGCTGGACGGTCGCCAGATGAAAATTGGGCCTGAAAACGAACCTGCAGGTGTCATTAATGAGTACCTTGCGCGCCATAGCCTGCTGGGGCGTTGGAAGTTGCCATCGACTGGCGAGCCTCTGTTGCCGAAGTGGAAAGAAGCGACAATTCCGCTTCTGGGGGTTTCTGCAGCGGGTGATACCACGGATCCAGCGAAGTATTGTCAGCGTTTTTATCGAATGTACGGCGGCCCTAAAGAGGAACTTATCCTTGGCGTTGGAAGCGGCTTTAGCAAGGATTTTGCTCACATTGATATGATCATTGGCGAAGATGCCGAACGCGAAGTCTGGCCGAAGGTCAGTAATTGGCTTGGCGCTTATGCAAGCTGAGGAGCCTTACAGTAAAGTTGCGGTTATTGTCGGTGTTACCGGACTGATTGGTTCCCATCTGTTGGAGTGCCTGCTGCAGGAGAACCGCTATCGTAAAATCGTTGCCATTGCGCGTAGTTCTGCGCCGGATTCTGTTAAGAAATACATCGATAGCGGTCAGCTGATCTGGCAGTCGTTCTCTGAGCCTATGCCTGATCATGTTGATCATTTCTTCTGTGCACTTGGTACGACGCAAAAAGTGGCTGGCAAGGCAGGCCTTGCGGCGGTCGATCGGGATCTGGTTGTTGAGACCGCATCTGCCGCGATCGCAAAAGGTGCCAGTCTCTGTTCAATTGTCAGTGCGACTGGAGCGGATGCCAGTTCGATATTTTTTTATAACAGGATCAAGGGTGAAATGGAGGCGGGGCTCAGCGAGTTAGGCGCCCGCTGTGTGCAATTCTGGCAACCGTCCGTATTGCTGGGCGAGCGCAGTGAGGAGCGGTTTGCAGAAAAGATCGCGGGTTGTATCCTGCGGTCGCCTTTACCTAGAAATATCCAGTGTCGGGATGGAGCTGCTGTTGCTTCTGCGATCGCAGTAGCCGCTGGTCGGGATCTGACCGGAATACACCGATTTAAAGTACGTGAAATAGACATGTTTAACTCAGGAGAGACGCTATGACTCAATATGTAACCCCGGATCTTTGTGATGAATACCCGGATCTCATCACTGTTGTTGAGCCAATGTTCAATAACTACGGTGCCCGTGAATCATTCGGTGGCGAAATCGTAACTGTTAAGTGCCACGAAGATAACTCAAAAGTAAAAGAGTTGGTCGACACCGACGGCAAAGGTAAAGTCATGGTTGTTGATGGTGGCGGCTCCATGCGTCACGCGCTGCTGGGCGATATGCTGGCTGAAAAAGCAGCTAAAAACGGTTGGGAAGGTATCATTATCTACGGTTGTATCCGTGATGTTGATGTCATTATGGAAACTGAGCTGGGCGTTCAGGCGCTGGCAACGAATCCTCTGAAGACCGATAAGCGTGATCTGGGCGACGTAAACGTTAAGGTTAAGTTCGGTGGTGTTGATTTCGTGCCGGGCCAGTTCGTTTATGCAGATAACAACGGCATTATCGTTTCTCCGCAGAAGCTGGAGATGCCAGAGGCCTGATTAACAGTGCACTCTGTAAAGAGCCCGGCATGGCCGGGCTTTTTTGTGCTCCGTTTTCGATGGGATGGGCTGGGTTGTATACAATCTTGGTCGTAGATCTATTGAAACTGGCATTTTTAGGCGTAGAATGTCGGTCGACTTATTTAGGATTGTCGACAATCTATGTCTGAAGCCCAAACGCTTGCTGAAAAAGTGTTCTCTGAACTCGCCACGGCTATCGTTCGTGGAGAGCTGGCTCCCGGTGAAAAACTTTCGGAGCAGGCATTGGTTACCCGATATGGCGGCAGTCGCGCGCCGATAAGAGAAGCGATTCAGAAGCTTGAGGCACGCAATCTCGTGGTTCGTGTTCCGCATGCTGGCGCTCGTGTGGTGTCTTTGTCGCTCGAGGAACTGCGTGATATCTATGAAGTTCGCCTGGAGCTTGAGAGTATGGCGTGCCGCCTGGCCGCAGAGCGTATGTCTGACGCTGATATTTCAGCACTTGAAAAGCTTCTCGAAGAACATGCACGTTCCATTGAGGCAGATCAGGGACTCAGTTACTACCAGAAGTCGGGCAATCTGGATTTTCACTACCGCATTATCGAAGGCAGCAAGAATAGCCGTTTGCATCAAATGCTCTGTGGTGACCTCTATCACATAATCCGTATGTATCGTTATCGCACCAGTACCAGCTCAGAGCGCCCGCTGCAGGCATTGAAAGAGCACCAGGGCATTGTGGAGGCGATAAAAAGTCGTGATCCGCAACTCGCCGAACTACTGATGAGGCGCCATATCCAGGTGTCTTTGACTAACCTTGAAACTCGTCTGGCTCACGAGGCCCGACATTAACTTATACGGCACAGGAGACCTGATATGACCCCAGGCCAGAAATTCCGTAAGGCGCTTGAAGATAACAAGCCGCTGCAAATTGTAGGTACCATCAATGCGTATGCCGCGATGATGGCTGAAAAAATTGGCCATCAGGCGATCTATCTCTCCGGTGGTGGTGTTGCAAACGCTTCCTACGGCCTGCCAGACCTCGGTATGACGTCGCTGAACGACGTGGTTGAAGATGTTCGTCGTATTACTTCTGCAAGCTCGTTGCCGCTGTTGGTTGATATTGATACGGGTTGGGGGGGCGCATTCAACATCGCTCGCACCATTAAAGAGATGGAAAAGGCCGGTGCTGCTGCAGTGCATATCGAAGATCAGGTTGCTCAAAAGCGTTGTGGTCATCGCCCGAACAAAGAAATCGTATCTAAAGAAGAAATGGTCGACCGTATCAAAGCGGCTGTTGATGCTCGAACTGATCCGGATTTCTTCATCATGGCCCGTACTGATGCGTTCGCTCAGGAAGGTCTTGAAGCGGCGATTGAACGTGCGAAAGCATGTGTTGAAGCTGGCGCTGACGGCATCTTCGCTGAAGCTGTGAAGACTGAAGAACACTACCGCGCTTTCGCTGAAGCGCTGGATGTGCCGATTCTGGCAAACATCACTGAATTCGGTCAGACCGAACTTTGGAGTCGCGAGCAGCTGGGTGAGTGGGGCGCCGCTATGGTGCTGTACCCACTGAGTGCGTTCCGCGCGATGAATAAAGCAGCCGAGACTGTTTATAAAAGCCTGCTTGAAGAAGGTCACCAGCGTAAGGTGGTCGATATTATGCAGACCCGTATGGAACTGTACGATTACCTGAACTACCACGATTTTGAACAGAAGCTCGATGCTCTGTTCGAAGAAGGTAAGAATAAATAACAGATTGGCGAGAGAGCTACCTCGTCTGTTAAATATTAATAATTTCAGATAGTTACATAAAGTATCTAAAGTTATAGGAGAAGCACATGGCTGCTGGAAAAGAACTCTCTGGGGCAGGCCTGCGCGGCCAGGTTGCCGGTAAAACTGCGCTTTCGACCGTGGGTAAATCAGGTTCCGGTCTGACTTACCGTGGTTACGACGTCAAAGACCTCGCTGCAAACTGTGAGTTTGAAGAAGTTGCGTACCTGATCCTGAAAGGTGAGCTGCCTACTCAGGCTGAGCTGGATGCCTACAAAACTAAACTGAAGGGCATGCGTGGTCTGCCACAGGCACTGAAAGAAGTACTTGAGCGCATTCCTGCGTCTGCTCATCCAATGGACGTGATGCGTACCGGTTGCTCAATGCTGGGTAACCTGGAAACCGAAGAAAGCTTCGACGAGCAGCAGGAAGCCACTGATCGCATGCTGGCCGTCTTCCCGGGCATGATTAACTACTGGTACAACTTCTCTCACAATGACAAGCGTATTGATGAGAATACTGATGCCGACTCTATTGCCGAACAGTTCCTGTGGACTCTGCATGGCGATAAGCCATCTGAACTGCATGTTCAGGTGATGCAGGCATCACTGATTCTGTATGCAGAGCACGAGTTCAACGCATCTACCTTCACTGCACGCGTATGTGCATCAACGCTGAGTGACATGCACTCCTGTATCACTGGTGCTATTGGTTCCCTGCGTGGCCCACTGCACGGTGGCGCGAACGAAGCCGCGATGGAACTGATCGAAGGCATGGACAACCCAGAGCACGCTGAAGAGTCCATCATGGGTATGCTGGCGCGCAAAGATAAGATCATGGGCTTCGGTCACGCGATCTACCGCGAATCTGACCCGCGTAACGCTGTGATCAAAGAGTGGTCTGAGAAGCTGGCGAACGAAAATGGCGACACGAACTTGTACGACATTTCTGTACGCTGTGAAGCGGTTATGTGGCGCGAGAAGAAGCTGTTCTGTAACGCTGACTTCTTCCATGCGTCTGCGTATAACTACATGGGCATTCCGACCAAGCTGTTCACTCCGATCTTCGTTTGTTCCCGCCTGACTGGCTGGGCAGCTCACGTAATGGAGCAGCGCGCTGACAACCGTATTATCCGTCCAAGCGCTGAATACACTGGTGAAGAGAACCGCGCAGTTCCGGCGATTGCTGACCGCTAAGTCGCTGCTCCGCTAAAAGTTAAATGTGAGAGGCGGCTATTGCTCTCTGGCGCGCCGTGAACCCATCCCTGGGGGCTTGGGCACCACATCCATGTGGTGCACAGCCAGATCGCAACAGTCGCTCTCACTTGAGTACTCCGAAGTCTCCGCCATATTGAGCGGTGACTTCAGCGGCCCACCCGGTGTAAGGGGTGTGGGTGGAAGCCGGTTTTCAACCCTGCATGCCATGGTCGGTTCCGTTCCCTACGGAATCCGACACTTCCGCCATCCATGGCGGTCGGACGGCAGTCAGACGTGAGTCTCCATGGATGGATTCACGACGAGTTGAAAACCGGCTTTCATCCACGCACCGAATCGAGTGCGCCAAAACCGTGATGAGAAATTGAGTATGAATACTGAATTCCGTAAGAATCTTCCGGGCAGCAGCCTGGATTACTTTGACACCCGCGCGGCATGTGAAGCCATCAAGCCGGGTTTATACGACACACTGCCATACACCTCGCGTATTCTGGCAGAGCAGCTGGTACGCCGTTGTGCGCCTGCTGACCTGAATGCCAGCCTGGAGCAGTTGATCGACCGCAAACGTGACCTCGACTTCCCTTGGTACCCTGCACGCGTTGTGACTCACGATATTCTGGGTCAGACCGCTCTGGTGGATCTGGCGGGCTTGCGCGATGCAATCGCAGCTCAGGGCGGCGATCCGTCTAAAGTGAACCCAGTGGTTCAGACGCAGCTGATCGTTGACCACTCCTTGGCTGTAGAGTGTGGCGGTTTTGATCCGGACGCGTTCCAGAAAAACCGTGACATTGAAGAGCGTCGTAATGCTGACCGCTTCCACTTCATCGAGTGGACTAAAACTGCGTTCGACAACGTCGACGTGATTCCAGCGGGTAACGGCATCATGCACCAGATTAACCTGGAGAAAATGTCTCCGGTGGTTCAGGCGCGTGACGGCGTTGCGTATCCAGATACTTGTGTAGGTACAGACTCTCACACGCCGCACGTTGATGCACTGGGTGTAATCTCTGTAGGTGTTGGCGGTCTGGAAGCCGAAACTGTAATGCTGGGTCACCCATCCATGATGCGTCTCCCAGACATTGTTGGTGTTGAGCTGACTGGGAAGCGCCAGCCAGGTATTACTGCAACTGACATCGTTCTGGCTCTGACTCAGTTTCTGCGTAAAGAGCGTGTTGTTGGTGCGTACCTTGAGTTCTTCGGTGAAGGTGCTTCAAGCCTGACGATCGGTGACCGGGCGACGATTTCCAACATGACGCCAGAATACGGCGCAACTGCAGCGATGTTTTACATCGATGAGCAGACCATCGATTATCTGAACCTGACAGGTCGTGACTCCGATCAGGTGGCTCTGGTAGAACAGTATGCTAAAGAAACTGGTCTGTGGGCAGACGCACTGGAAAGTGCACAGTACGAGCGTGTTCTGAAATTTGACCTCTCTTCTGTTGGTCGTAATATGGCAGGCCCTTCAAACCCTCATGCGCTTCTTGCAACGGCAGATCTGGCAGCTAAGGGCATCGCGGGTAACCTGGAAGAGGCCAAAGCTCAGGAAGCTGAAGGTCTGATTCCTGATGGTGCGGTCATCATCGCTGCTATCACCTCCTGTACCAATACCTCTAACCCTCGCAACGTGGTTGCGGCTGGTCTGTTGGCGAAAAAAGCCAATGAGCTGGGTCTGATACGTAAGCCTTGGGTTAAGTCGTCGTTCGCGCCGGGTTCAAAAGTGGCGCGCACCTACCTTGAAGAAGCGGGGCTTCTCCCAGAGCTTGAGAAATTGGGCTTCGGTATCGTAGCGTTCGCGTGTACGACCTGTAACGGTATGTCGGGCGCACTTGATCCTGAAATTCAGCAGGAAATCATTGATCGCGACCTGTATGCCACTGCTGTACTGTCGGGTAACCGTAACTTCGATGGTCGTATTCATCCATACGCTAAGCAGGCATTCCTGGCTTCGCCGCCACTTGTTGTCGCTTATGCGATTGCGGGTACCGTTCGCTTCGATATCGAGAAAGACGTACTGGCCGTGGTTGATGGCAAAGAAATCCGCCTTACGGACATCTGGCCATCTGACGAAGAAATCGACGCCATCGTAGGCGAATTCGTCAAGCCACAGCAGTTCCGCGACGTATACATCCCGATGTTCGATCTCGGCGAAGCTGAAAAAGCACCTAGCCCTCTTTACGACTGGCGCGAGATGTCGACCTATATCCGTCGTCCTCCATACTGGGAAGGTGCTCTGGCAGCAGAACGTACCATGAAGGGGATGCGTCCGCTGGCGATTCTGCCGGACAACATCACTACGGATCACCTGTCGCCATCGAATGCGATTCTGATGAACAGTGCTGCGGGTGAATATCTGCACAAGATGGGACTTCCAGAAGAAGACTTTAACTCGTACGCCACGCACCGTGGTGACCACCTTACGGCTCAGCGTGCCACTCTTGCTAACCCGAAACTCATGAACGAAATGGTTCAGGAGAACGGCGAAGTGAAGCAAGGTTCTCTGGCGCGTATTGAGCCAGAAGGTAAAGTCGTCCGGATGTGGGATGCGATTGAAACCTACATGGAACGCAAGCAGCCGCTGATTATCGTTGCCGGTGCAGACTACGGTCAGGGTTCGTCACGTGACTGGGCTGCCAAAGGCGTTCGTCTGGCGGGTGTTGAAGTGATCGTTGCTGAAGGCTTTGAGCGTATTCACCGTACCAACCTGATCGGTATGGGTGTACTGCCGGTACAGTTCAAAGAAGGCACCACGCGCAAGACACTGGAGCTGGATGGTACTGAGACATACGACGTGATTGGTGAGCGTTCTGCTGGTTGCGACCTGACGCTGGTTATCCATCGTCAGAATGGCGAAACCATTGAAGTGCCGGTGACCTGTCGTCTGGATACTGCTGAAGAAGTTGTGACCTACAACGCCGGTGGGGTGCTACAAAAATTCGCCAAAGACTTCCTCAAGGGAGCCTGAAGCTGGCTGCATTGCTGAGGCAGTGTTGCAGATCAACTCGGAATGCTCACGTACTTCAGTACGCTCCGCTTCCTCGCTGGTCTGCGCCTCGCCTCAGCGTCTTCGCCGACGCTTCAATGCGTTGGGAGTAGATTTCCGTCTCACTGACGCCTCCCGAACGGACTTGTTTCCGTCGATAGGTAGTTGAGGTGTTGGCGAAAGAGCTGAATCAGTAGGGTGGGCATGGCCCACCTTATTTTTATTATTTAATGGGGCATCTTATGACTCATAAACCACAAGTTAAAATCCCGGCGACCTACATGCGTGGCGGTACGTCGAAGGGTGTTTTCTTCAGTCTGACGGATTTGCCTGAGGCTGCACAGGTACCAGGTGATGCGCGAGATAAGATTCTGCTGCGGACTATTGGCAGTCCTGATCCTTATGGTCAGCAAATCGACGGTATGGGCGGTGCGACTTCAAGCACTTCCAAGACCGTTATTCTGGCAAAAAGCGAGCAGCCAGATCATGATGTGGACTATCTGTTTGGTCAGGTATCGATCAATAAGCCGTTCGTTGACTGGTCTGGTAACTGCGGTAATCTGACTGCGGCTGTTGGCGCGTTTGCGATCTCCAAAGGCCTGGTTGACGCTGACCGAATACCCGAGAATGGTATCTGTACGGTTCGTATCTGGCAGAAAAATATCAGCAAAACCATCATAGCTCACGTACCTATCACTAACGGTGAAGTGCAGGAAACGGGTGATTTCGAGCTCGATGGTGTGACCTTTCCTGCGGCTGAAGTTGTCATCGAATTTATGGACCCAGCCGATGGTGAAGGTTCTATGTTCCCGACTGGTAATCTGGTGGATGATCTTGAAGTTCCGGGTATCGGTACTTTCAAGGCGACCATGATTAATGCGGGCATTCCAACGATCTTCGTAAACGCTACGGATATTGGCTACAAAGGTACGGAGCTGCAGAAAGATCTGAATTCAGATGCAGACGCTCTGGCTCGCTTTGAAACCATGCGTGCTTATGGCGCGGTTAAAATGGGCCTGATTAAAGATGTGGCCGAAGCGGCTGACCGTCAGCATACGCCGAAAATCGCGTTTGTTGCGCCAGCAACGGCCTATGAGTCATCCAGCGGTAAACAGATCGGCACTGGCGATATTGATCTTTGTGTTCGCGCTCTGTCGATGGGTAAGCTGCACCACGCCATGATGGGGACAGCGTCGGTAGCTATTGCGACAGCAGCTGCGATTCCGGGTACTCTGGTTAACGAAGCGGCCGGTGGCGGTAATCGCGATGCGGTTACTTTTGGCCATCCTTCTGGAACGTTGCGTGTCGGCGCGGCGGCTGAGGAAGTGAATGGTGAATGGACTGCTAAGAAAGCTGTAATGAGTCGCAGTGCGCGCATCATTATGGAGGGGAATGTTCATATCCCTGGTGATACTTTCTGATCAGAAGTATCTGGTTATAAAAAAGCCCGCATCTGCGGGCTTTTCTACGTCTGCTCCCCTCTGAGTTACTCAGAGGGGAGTGGCCTCTAAAGAGGGGCGAAGATTACTCTCCGCTCTGGCTCTCTTCAGCAACTTCCTGCTTTTTCGGCTTTTCAGAGGTTGCTTCGTCACCTTCATTGCTGGCGGTCCCAGCATTACGAGGGTCGTTCGGTGCACGACCTGACGGCGCGCGACGACGACGGCGAGTCGGCTTCTTCTCAGCTTCTGCAGATTGCTCTTCTGCTGCAGGTTTAGCTTCTGCTGCAGGTTTAGCTTCTGCTGCAGGTTTAGCTTCTGCTGCAGGTTTGGCTTCTGCTGCAGGTTTGGCTTCTGCTGCAGGTTTGGCTTCTGCTGCAGGTTTGGCTTCTGCTGCAGGCTTAGCTTCTGCTGCAGGTTTAGCTTCTGCTGCTGGTTTAGCTTCTGCTGCAGGCTTAGCTTCTGTTGCAGGCTTAGCTTCTGCTGCTGGTTTAGCTTCTGTTGCAGGCTTAGCTTCCGCTTCAGGCTTGCTATCAGTCTGAGTCGCTGTGTTCTCGCCAGTTTGAGCAGCAGGTTTGCGCGAACGGCGACGGCCACGACGACGACCGTTGCCGTCTGCTCGATTATCAGTCTGATTGCCTGTTTCTTCTGATTTTGCGTCAGCTGTCTTAACTTCTGCAGTAGCTGGCTGTTCAGCTTTGGCTTCGTTGCTGATGCTCGCCGGCTGAGTATCTGCTACCAGTTCTTCAGGATTCTCCTTTGCCGCAGGCTTCTGTGGTTTGGGAATATCTTCACGACGACTGCGATCGCGACGAGGCGCGCGCTTGGCGTTCGGATTCTCGTTGGTATCTGAAGAGTCCTGGTTGCCCTTGTTCTGGCGTGCAGGCTTTTCATTGCGAGTGTTTTCAGGCTTGTCGTTACCGTTGCGGCGGCTGTTGCGACCTTTACGGTTATCGCCTTTTGCCTGGGTATCGCCATTCTGGCTATCTCGCTGACCGTCGCGCTGGTTGTCACGCTGATTGTTGCGGCCATTCTTGCCACCACGTTCGTTGGCTGGCTTGTCAGAAGCTTTGCCATTACGGGCTTTATCCTGCTGGCGACCATTGCGACGCTTGTCGTCTCCGTCGTCCGCTTTGCGGCGGTTGTCACGGCGACCGTTCTTAGCATTTTTCGCTTTTGGTTCGGATTTGGTGTTCTTGTTAACACGGACTTCCGGGCGTGGTGCTGCCTCAGGCTCTTTCTCTGTGGTAAGCAGGGCAGAGATGGCCTGGCCAATACGTCCCCACAGACCAGCTGACTGAGGCGCGGCTTCTTGTGGCTGCGTAGTGGCAACTGGAGCAGGTGCGCGCGGTACAGTGCTCACTGCAGCTTCCTGTTGACGAACAGGTTCTGCGTTGAGGGCTTCGCTCAGATGCTCTGGTTCGTCCATATCGAGACGGTGCTCGTAGGAAACTTCACCAACCATGGTGTCGTCCGGGCGAAGGCGCTGAACCTCGTAGTGCGGCGTTTCCATATTTGGATTTGGAAGTACCATCACCAGACAGTTATGACGCTGTTCAATGCCAGCGATCAGAGCGCGCTTTTCATTCAGAAGGAAGGATGCAACTGACACAGGAACGATTGCCCGAACCTGGGCTGTGTTGTCTTTTGCTGCTTCTTCTTCAATGAGGCGAAGAATCGACAGGCTTGATGATTTGGTGTCGCGTACGACGCCTGTACCGCTACAACGAGGGCAGACGTGCGCCGCAGTTTCGTCGAGAGATGGACGCAGACGCTGGCGTGACATTTCCATCAGGCCGAAGCGGGAAATTCTGCCAACCTGAACTCGAGCACGGTCGACTTCCAGTGCTTTCTTCAGGCGGTTTTCAACTTCGCGCTGATTCTTGTTGGCCATCATGTCGATGAAGTCGATAACAACCAGGCCACCCATGTCGCGCAGGCGTAGCTGGCGTGAAATCTCGTCAGCGGCTTCAAGGTTGGTATTGAGGGCTGTTTCCTCAATGTCTGAGCCTTTGGTGGCGCGCGCAGAGTTGATATCGATAGAGACCAGGGCTTCGGTCGGATCGATAACAATAGAACCACCGGATGGCAGTTTTACTTCGCGCTGGAATGCGCTTTCGATCTGACTTTCAATCTGGTAGCGATTGAAGAGCGGCACTGGATCTTCGTAGCGTTTGAACTTGTTCTGGTACTGAGGCATGACCTGCTGAACGAAGGCAAGAGCTTCGTTGTAGGCAGCGTCCGTATCAATGAGGACTTCGCCGATGTCGTGGCGCAGGTAATCGCGGATTGCGCGAATGATAACGTTGCTTTCCTGCAGTAGAAGTGCCGGTGCTTCACGCTCCTCAGCGGCGCGGGAAATCGCATCCCAAAGGTGGACCAGGTAATCCAGATCAGCCTGAAGTTCTTCGCTTGAGCGACCGATGCCGGCTGTGCGCACAATAACGCCCATTTTGTCAGGCACGTTGACGCCTTTCATGGCTTCACGCAGCTGAGTGCGTTCATCACCTTCAATGCGGCGTGAAATACCACCAGCGCGGGCGTTATTAGGCATCAGGACGAGGTAACGGCCAGCGAGGCTTACCTGAGTAGTTAGTGCGGCGCCTTTGTTGCCACGCTCTTCTTTATCAACCTGAACGATAACTTCCTGGCCTTCTTTTAACACCTCTTTGATGTTGATGCGGCCTGGGCCTGGGTCCTTACAGAAGTATTCGCGAGATATTTCCTTGAGCGGAAGGAAGCCATGACGCTCAGCGCCGAAGTCGACGAAGGCTGCCTCAAGGCTTGGCTCGATACGGGTGATTTTGCCTTTGTAGATATTAGACTTCTTCTGCTCGCGACCACCGGACTCAATATCCAGGTCGTACAGCTTCTGGCCGTCTACAAGGGCTACACGCAACTCTTCTGTCTGAGTTGCGTTGATCAGCATTCTTTTCATGCGGTACGTATTACTCTGTTGGGCAACGTACCTGACTGGCAACGCAGGGCCTGTCTGCTGTGTTTGTTCAGCAGCGAAGGATAGTGGCGGTAGTGCCGCCTTGTAACCTGTCACGCACGAGTGCGGGGCAGGGGAATCTATTTATCACTTTCGCAGTGTTCATCACGGCCTACAGGGCCGGTTATTACCAAAATATTTATGGGTGCTCTGCCGAGGAATCCGTCTTACAGATCGCGTTTCCCGGGGCAATGGTGTTTGCGGGCTGGTTGTTGCTCCGCTCAGCAGACACCGACACTGTCCATAATTTGATAATGCGAGATTGCCTGCAGGTAGCTGCGCGGTTTATCTCACCGGGCGGAGTCATTCCGCCGAATCAATTCTAGGGAAGAGTGTTTACCGTATTCATCTTCCTTTATACTTGGCCGCCTCGCGGCCTGACCGGGGAGCGTTGTCCATTCGGCAGTTTTACTGACGTGGAGTGCGCTACTTATGTTCGGTTTACACCCGATCACGCCGGAATATAGCAACAATGTTCAGGGGCAGCAATTGCCTTAACAAAATAAATCGCTGGTGACTTCTTCGCATGCCCAAACCACAGTTAGACCCGGCCAAGGTTAACTTTATCGATGTTGATGAAGGTAATGATGGTCAGCGCCTGGATAATTTTCTGTTAAGTCTGCTTAAAGGGGCGCCAAAAACGCTTGTATATCGCATCATCAGGAAGGGTGAAGTTCGTATAAACAAGGGGCGCGCCAAAGCCGACTCAAGGTTAAAAAAAGGTGATCGCGTGCGGGTTCCTCCGGTCAGGCTGCCTGAGGCGAATGAGGTACCGGATGTCTCTCCCGCGCTGCAAAAGATACTGAAAGACTCGGTATTGTTTGAAGATGATGCCTTACTAGCGATTAACAAACCTCATGGTCTGGCTGTGCATGGCGGGAGTGGCGTTTCGCTCGGGTTGATCGAGGCACTTCGTAAGGTTCGCCCGGATCACAATTTTCTTGAGTTGGTTCACCGGCTGGATCGCGATACCTCAGGGGTCATTCTGATTGCTAAAAAGCGCAAAGCGTTGACGGCTCTTCAGCAGATGCTGGTAGATAAACGCGGAATCAGCAAAAAGTATCTGGCGCTCGTGCATGGGCATTGGGACCCGGCGGTGTCTGATATTCGTCTACCTTTGCTGCGTACGGAGCGTCAGTCTGGTGAACGGATTGTGGTGGTGAGCGAGGAGGGCAAGTCCTGCCACACGCGCACCAGGCTGCTGTCTGAAGGTAAGAGATACTCTCTTGTTGAAGCTGAGCCTGTCACTGGCAGGACCCACCAGATCCGTGTTCATTGTCTTGCTCAGGGTGCAGTGATTGCGGGGGATGAAAAGTATAGCGATCGCACGGAAAAGCAGCAGGATAAAGATGAAGGAATTCGTCGGCTTTGCCTGCATGCCTGGCGGTTAAGCTTCCGGCATCCGATTTCTGGTGAGCGTCTGAGTATCGAGGCTAAGCCGGATGGTGAACTTAAGTCGATTTTCAGAAAAGTAGGGTGCAATCTGGAGGGTGTTTCATGAAATATCAGTTAATTATCTTCGACTGGGATGGCACGCTTGCAGACTCGACAGGTCGGATTGTGGATAGTATGCGCCGTGCAGGGCAGGAGCTTGGCTTGCCGGATGTCCCTGATGCCGATATTCAGAATATCATCGGATTGGGCTTGCCTGAGGCAATCAAGACCGTTTGGCCTGATGTGCTTCCGGATCAAATGGAACCGATGAGAGAGGCTTATGCGCGCTACTTTGTCTACGACAGTCAGATAGCGATGAATCTGTTCAATGGTGCTGAGTCGCTGCTTGATGGGCTGTCTGCAAATGGCCGGAAGATTGCCGTTGCCACCGGTAAGAGTCGCAAGGGGTTGGATCGCATACTTAAAGATCTTTCTCTCTCTGGGGTCTTTGATACAACCCGGTGCGCAGATGAAACTCGCTCAAAGCCACACCCGCTTATGCTGAGTGAGATTCTTGAGGAACTTGGTGTTTCAGCTGACTCTGCGCTTATGGTGGGTGATACGACGTATGATCTTGAAATGGCAGCTGCCATAGGAATGGACTCTGCTGGTATGAGTCACGGCGCTCATGATGAACAAAGACTCAGAGCTTGTGGGCCTCGAGTTATCTGTCATAGCATTAACGAACTTTCAGATTGGATTGGTATTAATGGATAACAACGAATTTCGTCGCCCTGAAGACAACAGCAAAGAGTGGAAGCTTATAGAAAAGGCGCTTATGGCGTCACAGCAGGAGCAGCGAACTGCTCGACGCTGGGGGATATTTTTTAAGCTCCTGACCTTCAGCTACCTGTTCGTGATTGCTGCGATTATATATGGCGGGGCATCGAAAGGAGGAGATGGCGGCGCTGGCTTTGCTGTCGGTCCGCATGCTGCTGTAGTTGAAGTGCGCGGCGCTATCTCTGCGGAAGAGGATGCAAGTGCCGATCGCATTATTGGTGCCATGCGGGACGCCTTTGATAATGACGAGGCGTTGGGGTTGATACTGAGAATTAATAGTCCGGGCGGTAGCCCTGTCCAGTCGGGCTATGTGTTCGATGAAATCGTAAGGTTGAAATCAACGCGGCCGGACTTCCCTGTGTATGCGGTGGTTATGGATATCGGTGCTTCGGGGGCGTATTACATCGCTGCCGCCGCGGACGAGATCTATGCAGACAAGGCAAGTCTTGTTGGTTCCATTGGTGTTGTCGGGTCAGGCTTTGGTTTTGTCGAAGCTATGGACAAGCTTGGTGTTGAGCGTCGCCTGTATACCTCTGGTGAGCATAAGGCGTTTCTCGATCCTTTCTCTCCGCAGCGTCAGGAGGAGAAAGAATTCTGGGAAGGTGTGCTGGATACTACGCACAAGCAATTTATATCTCAGGTAAAGCTTGGCCGTGGTGACCGTCTGTCTGATCATCCTGATCTTTTCAGTGGTCTGGTGTGGACAGGAGAACAGGCGGTAGAGCTTGGTCTTGTTGATGGTCTTGCATCATCGAGCCAGGTTGCGCGTGATCTTTTGGGTACTGATGAGCTGGTTAACTACACCGTCAGAAAAGACCCATTTGTTGAGTTTATGGAGCAGTTCGGTACCAGCTTCGGCAAGGGTGTCGCTTCTTTCTTCAGTACTCAGGTAATGACCATGCGCTAGAGCGCGCGTGGTTCGCTAAATAATTTTGACATGAGAGGGCGACATACCTATGATGTCGCGCACTATGACAGAGGCTCCGCTTCCCAAGCGCATCGATGCTTTTAAGTTAGTTGAAGTAAATCAACAACTTAAAGGAAAGATCGAAAGTAACAAACTAACCCGGCTGGTAGATTCTACCCGCTCACTCGACGACTATGTCGAATGCGAAGTTGAATTTGGTCGGGATGAAGAGCGCTTACGGACATTGACCGGTAAGTGCAGCGCGGGGGTGGTAATGGAGTGTCAGCGCTGTCTGGGGGATGTACGGTTCGAAATTTCTGCCGAGTTTCGATTGGGTCTGGTCTTCAATGATGATCAGGCGAAGGCGCTGCCAAAGCGGCTGGAACCCGTCGAGCTGGATGAAGAAGGCCGTCTTGATCTTTGGGATGTTATTGAGGATGAGCTTCTGCTCAACCTGCCGGACTTTCCGATGCACCCTCAGGATGAGTGTCAGGCACTCAAAATAGAGCCACAAGAAGACATTGCCGCAGAGGAAACAGAACGACCTAATCCGTTCGACGTCCTTGCGCAGCTTAAACAGAAATAGCGATTAACCAGGAGCCCTACCATGGCGGTTCAGAAAAACAAAGTAACCCGTTCTAAGCGCGGTATGCGTCGTTCACACGATGCTGTTGATACCAACACCATCGCTCTGTCTACCGATGCTACCACTGGCGAAACTCATCGTCGCCACCACGTAAGTGCTGACGGTTTCTACCGTGGCAAGAAAGTCGTGGAGACTGGCAGCAACTGATTCTATGGTTACCATAGCGGTTGATGCGATGGGCGGGGACTTAGGTCCCCGCGTTGCGTTCAGGGCGTGTCGGGCCCTGGTGAAAAACGACCCCGACGTCGAAGTTATCCTGCCTCTCGAAGAGTCTCTTCACGCTGCTGCGCGTAAAATTCTCGGAAAATACCAGCCACGTACACGCCTTGTTTCTTGTGGTGAGCATGTCCGTATGGACGACACTCCTCGTCAGGCCCTGAAAGAACGCTCGGATTCCAGCATGTCTGTCTGTCTGGCGCTTCATGCTTCAGGCGAAGCCGATGGTGTTCTGTCGATCGGAAATACTGGTGCCTTGCTGGTTCTGGCGCGAAAACACCTGGGTGCACTTCATGGTGTTGACCGGCCAGCCCTTGCAACTCAACTGCCTACGAAAGGGCGTCCTCTCCTGATGATGGATCTTGGGGCGAATATCTGTATGACGTCTGAGCAGTTACTGCAGCTGGGTTTTCTTGCGGCTGCCTGGTACAAGGCTGGCGGCAATGAACAACCAAGGGTTGCTCTGTTGAATATTGGCACGGAGCCCGGGAAGGGCACGGATACCATCAAGGCCGCTGGTGCGCTTTTCAATGATCAGCTTGGCTCTTTGTATGCGGGGTTTCGCGAGGGTGATCGCCTGTTTGATGGCGATCTCGATGCTGTCATCTGTGATGGCTATTCGGGCAATATTACCCTGAAAACGACAGAAGGGTTGATTGAGTGGCTCCTTGATATGATGGGCTCTGAGTTGCGAAGTTCGCTCGCTTTGCGGTGGTTCTATCCTCTGTGGAAGGCAACCATGAGACGGATCGACCGGCAGGTTTCGCCAGCTCGTCATGGCGGCGCTATGCTTCTGGGGATTGCAGGGAACGTTGCAAAGACGCATGGAAAGTCTGACGAGCGCGCGTTTCGCTACGCCCTGGAATACATGGTTCGTCAGCTAAGAACGCGTGATTACCAGTCTATGGAAGCTGAGTTTTTAAAAATCACTTGCTGAAGCCCGGTTTTGAACCCTGAAGTCAGGCCAACTGGTGAGTTTCAGGCAATAATCCTGTGCATTTAATGCGGTTTATTGTCACAATACGCAGCTATATTCTGGTGCGACCAGAACGATCGAAGAAAATAACGATAAGGTTTTGCAATGACCGACGTGATTGCGTTTTTCCCGGGGCAGGGTGCTCAACAGGTGGGCATGCTGTCTGATATCTCGAAACAGTATTCTGAAGTCAGTGGGACATTCGCTGAAGCCTCTGATGCCCTGGGCATCGATCTCTGGAAGATGGTCACCGAAGGGCCAGATTCCACATTAAACCAGACCTTTAATACACAGCCTGCATTGCTTGCTGCCAGCACTGCTGTATGGCGTGTCGTCAGCCAACACAGTCCCGCGCTTAATGTTACTGCGGGTGCTGGGCATTCTCTTGGTGAATACTCGGCACTGGTCGCAGCAGATGCGATTGATTTCGCAGACGCTGTCCGCCTGGTTCGACGTCGTGGCGAACTCATGGAGGCTGCTGTTCCTGCTGGGCAGGGGGGCATGGCTGCCGTTCTGGGCCTTAACGACGAACAGATCGTTGAAGTGTGTGAGGCTGCGTCTCAGGCAGGTGTTGTAGAGCCGGCAAACTTTAATGCGCCGGGGCAGATTGTTATCGCCGGCGAGCAGGCAGGTATTGAAAAAGCCATAGAGCTTGCGAAGGAAGCCGGTGCCAAGAGAGCACTTCCTCTTGCGGTCAGTGGTCCGTTCCATTCAAGTCTGATGAAAGCAGCAGCGGATACTTTTGCAGCCGACCTTGAGGGGATTCAGTGGCGAGCGCCTAAATTCCCCGTCTACCACAATGTTGGTAATGCGCCAGCAACGCTGGAAGAGATTCCTCAACGCCTTCTTCAACAACTCTACAGCCCGGTTAACTGGACCGGAGCCGTACCTGCGGTTCGACATCATGCAGAGCTCGCTGTTGAGTTTGGGCCAGGTAAGGTTATTGCCGGTCTCAATAAGCGTATTGATAAAAGCCTGCCTGTTGCGGGTACTGGCGATCTCGCGGGGCTGGAAGCAAGCATGGCCAAAATTCAGGGAGCAGAATAATGTCAGACAAAAAACTGGCTCTTGTGACTGGTGCATCCCGTGGTATCGGTTTTGCTATCGCTGAGCGCCTGATCGCAGATGGCTACCGGGTTGTAGGGACCGCAACCAGTGAGTCAGGTGCTGAGAGCCTTCAGGCAAAGCTGCGCGAACATGGTGACGAGCACTCGGCTCTGGTTCTGAATATTTCCGATAGCGAACAGACTGAGGCGGCATTGAAAGCCTTACTTTCTGAGTACGGTACGCCTTTCGTTGTAGTGAATAATGCCGGCATAACGCGCGATAATCTCTTCCTGCGCCTCAATGAGGATGACTGGAATGCGGTGGTGAATACCAATCTCACCGGAGTCTTTCGTGTGTGCAAGGCTTTGGCTAAGGCAATGCTTAAGCAAAAAGCCGGAAGTATTGTGAATATCAGTTCGATTATTGGCACGACGGGCAATGGTGGTCAGGCGAATTACGCCGCCGCGAAGGCTGGCCTGGAAGGCTTCAGTCGCTCGCTTGCTCAGGAAATCGCCAGTCGCAATATCACCGTGAATTGTGTTGCGCCTGGATTTATTCAAACTGACATGACAGATGTCTTGCCTGAAACGCAAAAAGAGGCCATCCTAGCCTCCATTCCGGGTAAGCGCTTCGGTCATGTCGATGATATCGCAGGCGCGGTTGCCTTTTTGGCAAGCGAAGACGCGAGATATATTACCGGCCAGACCATTCATGTGAATGGCGGTATGAACATGGGCTAAGGTCTCGCTGACCTTCTGGAAAATTTAACAAGTCAGGAATATAGCAATGAGCAACATTGAAGAACGCGTAAAGAAAATCGTCTGTGAACAGCTGGGTGTTAAGGAAGAAGAAGTAAAAGCTTCATCTTCTTTTGTTGATGACCTCGGTGCAGACTCTCTCGACACTGTAGAGCTGGTTATGGCTCTGGAAGAAGAATTCGAGACTGAGATTCCAGACGAGCAGGCTGAGAAGCTGACTACCGTTCAGGAAGCTATCGACTACATCGTTGCTAACCTGTAAGGGTTAGTAGCGATAGGAAAAAGCCGCGCAGCCGTCGCGGCTTTTTTGTGCCCTGCGGCAACCACCGTATGAGCGGGGTTCTGTCCCGACACTGAAATGCTGCAGGGTATATTCATTCTGGGCGGGTGACTGAATATGAAAACCAAACGCGTAGTGATTACGGGGCTGGGCACGGTGAATCCGTGCGGCTTGAATGCTCCGGATACCTGGAAAGCGATTCTTGCAGGTGAAAGTGGGATAGGTCCTATAACGGGATTTGATACCACAGGTTATTCCGTTGACTTCGGTGGTGAAGTTAAAGGTTTTTGTGCGGATGATGTACTATCTGCAAAAGAATCGCGCAAACTTGACCCGTTTATTCAATACGCGCTGGTCGCCGCAGATGAGGCGCTTAATGATGCAGGGCTCGGAGAGACGTACGATCCGGTTCGCTGCGGTGTTGCGGTGGGTTCTGGTATTGGCGGCATATCGACGATAGAAACAAACGTCGATACGCTCAATAACAGTGGGCCACGGCGGGTATCTCCTTTCCTTGTGCCTGGTTCGGTTGTCAATATGGCTGCTGGTAACATAGCAATCCGACACGGCTTCAAAGGCCCTAACTTCTCAATTGCCACCGCATGTACCACCGGTACACACAATATCGGTTTCGCTGCACGAACCATTGCCTTCGGCGATGCAGATCTGATGGTCGCTGGCGGGGCTGAGATGGCGTGTTCGCCATTGGGGATTTCTGGCTTTGCCGCTGCTCGTGCATTGAGCACGCGTACAGATAGTCCACAGGGGGCAAGTCGCCCCTGGGACGTTGACCGTGATGGGTTTGTTCTTAGTAGTGGCGCTGCTGTTCTTGTTCTCGAGTCTCTTGAGCATGCTCAGGCGAGGGGGGCAAAGATCTACGCAGAGCTCTCAGGGTTTGGCATGAGTGATGATGCTTATCACGTGACCTCACCACCTGAGAACGGCGAGGGGGCGGCGCTTTCGATGGCCAATGCTCTTCACAATGCTGACTTAACGCCCGACAATATTGGCTACATTAATGCTCACGGCACGTCGACCCTTGCGGGCGATCTCGCTGAAATTAATGCGATAAAATCCGCCTTCGGTAAGGCGGCCAACAGTTTCGCGATCTCCTCGACTAAGTCGATGACTGGCCATCTGATTGGTGCTGCTGGTTCGCTCGAAGCTCTCATCTCAGTCCTTGCTCTGTGTGACCAGAAGGCTCCGGGGACTTTAAACCTGACAACGCCGTCCCCTGGTTGTGATCTCGACTTGATCGGCCCAGTTTCAAGGGATATGCCGCTGGAGCATGTAATGAGCAACTCCTTTGGCTTTGGTGGGACTAATGCCACGCTGATTTTTAGCCGGATATCTCAATGAAGTTTAACTATCAGGCCGGAAATGGCTGGCAGTCTGATGCGCAGGAGTTTGATGACAGAGGGCAGCAGTTCGGTGATGGGCTCTTTGAAACGGTCCGTCTTGATGGTCGCGGTGTTGCACCTCTCTGGCAAATGCATGTCGAGCGCCTGGCACTGGGGCTGAAAGCGCTCCGCTTCAGTGACGTCGCGGTTGAATTCGTTTTGCACGCGATTGATTCGATGGCGCATCCAGTCGGTATGACAGCGTGCAAGCTTCTGGTAACGAGAGGCGTTGGTCCACGAGGATACGGATTCACTCCAGATCTCATGCCGTTGGTAACGGTGCGCTATTTCAATGCACCGGCGTTTTCAACATCCCCTTACGTTGCTGGTACGAGCGATATTGTGTTATCGACTCAGCCATTGCTCGCTGGGCATAAACACCTGAACCGACTTGAGCAGGTACTTGCCCGCGACAGCTTCGATGTCGAGTGGGATGAATGCATCATGCTCGATAGTAGCGGGATCGTGATTGAGGGGTGCATGAGCAATGTTTTTGTTAAACTGGACGGCCGTTGGCTAACCCCGGAAATAACCTCGTCGGGGATTAATGGAGTAGTACGACGCTGGTTGCTGGATACGAACCCCGAAATCAACGTACAAAACTTTGGTCTGCCCGAGCTTAACAGCGCTCAAGGGCTGATTTTTACAAATAGTCTTGTTGGAATTCGCTCCTGTCACATCTTTGATGGCCAGACTCTGGATGTGGCACCAGAAGCAAAGCGATGGCAGCTTGCCTATCAGGAAATGTTTGAATGATGCTTAAGCGACTCTTGCTCGCAATGATAGCTCTGCTTGTATTGGCAGGGCTTATTCTCGGCTCCGTAGGGTACTGGTGGCTGAGTCAGAAAAACCTTAATCAAACGTCTGTCGTTGTCGTGATCGAGAAGGGACAGTCGCTGAACAGCATGGCGCAGCAGTGGGAAGATCAGGGGTGGCTTCGTTCGGCTCTTCGCCTGAAAGTTGCTGCGAGACTGACTGGCGGGGCGCGTGATGTTCGTGCCGGTGAATTTATTATTCCCCCGGGGCTCAGCAGCCTCACGATATTGCCGTACCTGGCGGAAGCTCAGACCAGAACGTATCGGGTTTCCTTAATTGAAGGACGCAGGCTGTCTGCCGCTCTCGAAGCGTTGAGTCAGGCTGAGTATCTTCAACAAGACCTCGGAGCCCTTACCGTCGAGCGTGTATCCGACTATCTTGGTCTTACAGTTCATGCTGAAGCACAACTTTACCCGGACACCTATGTTTATCACCGCAATCAGCCAGTCTCTGAAATCATCACTCAGGCGCATGAAAGACTGAACAAGGTGCTTAATGAGGAGTGGCAGGCACGTGTTGCTAATCTGCCTTATACCTCTCCTTATGAAGCGCTGGTCATGGCGTCTATTATCGAGAAAGAAACGGGTGTCGCCAGTGAGCGCCCGGTGATTGCCGGTGTTTTTGTGCGCCGCTTACAGAAGAATATGAGGTTAGAAACAGACCCAACTGTCATCTACGGCCTGGGTGAGTCTTTCGATGGTAATCTCACGCGAGCGCACCTGCGTGATCGCAGTAATCCATACAACACCTATCGCAACAAAGGACTGCCTCCAGGGCCTATCGCGCTCGCTGGCCGAGAAGCTATTCGCGCGGCTTTGAACCCTGCCGAAGGAACCGAGCTTTTCTTCGTCGCACGGGGGGATGGTAGCCATTATTTTTCTTCCACTCTGGAAGAACACAATAAGGCAGTGCGACGCTACCAGCTATCGCGTCGGAGCGACTACCGCTCAGCGCCAACGGCAGAGCAAAGCAGCGGGGAGACTGACTGATGCTAACTACTCCCGGTCGCTTTATTACGTTTGAAGGTGGTGAAGGTGTCGGTAAGTCGACCAACATTCAGGCGGTTGCAAGGCACCTCGAATCGCAGGGAATCTCTGTGGTGGTGACTCGCGAACCGGGCGGAACCCCGATTGCTGAAAGAATCCGTAATGATCTCCTGAAAGCGCATCATGAAGAACCTATGTCTGATATGACAGAGTTACTCCTGATGTTTGCGGCACGTGCTCAGCACGTGGATGCCGTTATCCGGCCTGCGCTGGAGCGCGGTGACTGGGTCCTATGTGACCGATTCACCGATTCTACTATCGCCTACCAAGGCTATGGGCGAGGTCTTTCTCTCGACAATATCGAGCAGCTCAAAGCGCTTGCGCAGGGCGGTGTTGAACCACACCTGACGTTGCTACTTGATGCGCCGGTGGCGATTGGTATGGGGCGTGCCCGAGCCCGGGCTGAGGATCTGGCAGAAGAGACTGATCGTATTGAGGCTGAAGCCATGTCATTTTTCGAAAAGGTCCGGCTGGGGTTCCTGGCACTGGCCGAGCGTTATTCGAGATTTCGGGTCATTGATGCGACCGCTCCGCTTGAACAAGTGACTGAGCAAGTCCTGAAAGTGGTTGCAGGCGAGTTAGAAGACAAAAAACAACAGGTGGAATCCTGATGTCTCTTTATCCCTGGCAGGTGGATGCCTGGAGTTCTCTTGTACGTCGCCACCGCACTGCTGGCCTGCCACACGCGCTGCTGATAACAGGCAGTGCAGGCATCGGTAAGCATGAGTTATCACTGAATGTCGCGCGTTGGTTGTTGTGTCAGAATCCTGCGGACGAGGCGTGCGGGCAGTGCCACAGTTGTCAGCTTTGGGCGGCGGGCAGTCACCCCGATTTTATGCTTTGCCAGCCGGAAGAAAACTCAAAGCAGATTCGTATCGACAATGTTCGCAAAGTGAATGAGCTGATTTTTCAAACGCCTCAGATCAGTCAGTGTCAGGTCGTCATTCTTCGCCCTGCGGAGGTTATGAACGTAAATGCGGCCAACGCATTGCTTAAGACCCTGGAAGAGCCCCCGGGTGAAAGCTTTATCCTACTTGAAACAGAGCGCTTTGGTTCTGTTCTCCCTACCATTCGCAGCCGCTGCCAGCGTATCAATCTGGCCCTGCCATCTTATGATGCATCGAAAGACTGGCTGCAGGATCAGGGGGTAGGCTCAGCTGATGCCGACATGGCACTGGCGAGAAATGGCGGTGCTCCTGTCGCTGCCATGAATTGGCTGAGCAGCGGTGTCGCGACGGTTCAGGAAAAATGGGTCTCGGAATTACAACAATGGACTACGTCGTCTTTGCCTCTCGATAAAATTGCCTCGTCCTGGAGTAAGCTGGAGTTCCAGACGGTTATACAATGGTTTTACCAGTGGTCTTGCGATGTCCTGAAGGCGGCGTGTGGTGCGGAGGCAAAACATCTTCAGTTTGCAGGGCCAGTCACAGAACTTATGGACGCTTATGTTGTGAAGCGGGAAATGCTGGTAACCTTTCAGAAAAAATTACAACAAATACTCGGTCAGCTGATGTCAGGTGCTTCCCACCATAACAAAACGCTGACCCTGGAAACCTTGTTGCTCGAGTGGCAGGCGTTGACTGAAGCAAAAGCGGGAGTAATTGCATGAACCCAGGCGGTCGGAATGGCATCCTGTCATTAACCATCAAAGATAAATCAGTCCTGTATGCTGCCTATATGCCGTTTATTAAAAACGGTGGGCTCTTCATTCCAACAAGTAAACAGTATCAGTTGGGAGACGAAGTCTTCATGCTGCTGAAGTTGATGGATGAGCCTGAGAAGATCCCTGTTGCCGGTAAAGTCGTTTGGGTAACGCCCAAGGGGGCGCAAGGCAATAAAGTTGCAGGCGTCGGCGTCCAGTTCAATGATGAAGATGATATTGCCCGCAACAAGATAGAAACCTACCTTGCTGGCGCAATTAAATCAGACCGTATGACGCATACTATGTAGTGTCTGGGGCTTGTCTGGAAAGTTTAATTACCAAAGACACTCTTCCGCAGCGATGCTGACCGCTTGCTGCAGGCGATAGAGAGGCGTATGGAAGTGAGGCGAAAAGCGGATTCCTCCACCGCGGTGCATACAGATAACTCCTTTACTCATTAATGCTTGCCACACTTCTTTGGGCGATCGTCCGTTCGTCCCGAATGTCACAATTCCAGAGCGCCCTCTGCTGTGAGCTGGTGTGATGATTTCAGCTCCAGCATCAGATAACAGACCACATAACGAATCCGCTTTGCTCAGAACTGCTGCCTCAACGTTTTCTATGCCTGTATTCAGAAGAAGACTGGTGCTCGCATGGAGTGCATGTGCAGCCAGAAGGTTGGGGCTCCCACACTCAAAACGCATTGCTGTATCCGTGACCTCCCAGCTGGTCTGGCTGTAATCACCGGCTTGTTTGATCATGTGCCAGCCATACTCATTGAGAGACAGATCGTTCATTCGCTCTTCCCGGACATAGAAAAAGCCCAGCCCTTCAGGGCCCAGCAGCCACTTGTGACCATCTGCCATGGCAAAGTCGCACTGTATTTCTTCGACATCAAACCTGAGAGCACCGACGGCCTGGATCGCATCGACACAGAACAGAACTCCCGCTGCTTTGCAGGCCTCGCCAATTTTGGACCAGCGGGGGCATTTGAACGAAAACCTACGGTTTTGACTCCCAGGCCCTCCGCGTAACCGTAGGTTTCCGAATAATCACCCCTTCCCCTCATCTTCAATAAAGTACGTACCATTGGGCAACACATGCTTATAGGGCAATAACGAGATATGGGATAAGGTCTTGTCGTCGATATCCTCCCCCTGCTGCCGGAGCTGCTCAACCACGTCATTTATCTTGATCGTGTTCCAGTACAGAATGGCATTGGATACAAAGCTGAGGCTGCTGGCCTTGTTCATGATTTCCTCATAGTCCCCAGTGGTGAATTCACCCTGGTCCGCAAAGAATATCCAGCGCGGCAGTTTGTGCCGGTATTCCCCTTTATTCAGTTGCCGCTGGACGGTTTGGCGCAGGTCTTTGTCAGTTAGGTACCGCAGAATGTATTCGGTCTTGATGATCCGGCCCAGGTTGGTAAAGGCCTTGGTGAGGCGATCGGAGGGTGAACTGTTGGTCAACCGTTGAACGATGACGTGTGCTGGCGCAGTTTTTTGTTTCAGAGAAATGACCACCCGCATCATGTATTCCCATTGCTCCTCAATAATCGCCAAATCAGCTGTTTTCGTGAGTAAATGGTTGAGGTCACCGTAATCGACGGATTTGTCGATACGGTATAGCTGCTGATCCTTCAGATCCCGAATGCGTGGCATAAAGTAGAAGCCGAGCAAATGACAGAGGGCGAAGACGATTTCAGTGTACCCATGCGTATCGGTGGTGTGCTCTCGGATTTTCAGAATTGTGTTGTTTTCCAGCAGACCGTCCAGAACATACAGGGCTTCACGAGGGCTACAGGAAATGATCTTGGTGCTGAACACGGAATATTGATCGGATACGTGGGTGTAGATCCCGATGGCTTTTTCATAGTAGCCGTAATAGCGGGGATAGTATGAAGCCAACAGGCTGTCGGCGCGGATTTTAAAGCGTTGCGCATCTGAAGAGGACAATGTACCGGAGCCATACACCGCACTCAACGGCAGCTCATGGTGTTGATTCACAATTTCAGCACTGGCGTTGATCAGGGTTTCTTCGCGAATATAGTATTGCAGGATATGCCTTAGCATATCGACAGTAACGCCATTGACGCTGTTACTCATGGACACGACGCCCAGGTTTGTGGCTTGTGAAATAATGGCAGCCATCAGGCTTTTGTAAAAGTTTTTGGGCCGTGACTGGTGATGTTGGATAGGGACAAAGTGACGACTGTAATGCGTCATTTGATCCACCTCCATCAGCAATTGCTCGATGCGTATGCTGGGCATATGCGCATCGATCACCTTTTGCAGTTGGTTGACTTTATCCGGTACGTCCAGCTTGTCGTCACGCTTGAGTTTCAGCCGGCCATTGTGTATCTCGGCGAAATTATCCAGTCCAAAACGCTTTTGCGCTGCTGACACCGCTTCGTGGAACTGGGTTGAAATGGCGGAACGCACTTCGTGTTGCAAAGGCTGCTGTAGCTCGGTATAGACGGTGTGTTTGGTTTCATCCCAGTTGGGCTCGTTCAAGGTCAGATCCCAGAACGACACATGCTGTTTGCTCTGTGGTAAATACAAATCGCCGGAACGCAACGCATCTTTCATCGCGAGAGCAAGGCCCATTTCCCAAACATTGCGATTGATGTTGCCGGCTTGATCTTTAAGGCTGCGACGCAGCTCGCGGGGAATGAACGCAGTCGGTGTATTCTCCGGCAGTTTTTTCAGATCGCCGTCATCCAACTGCCGGACGAACTGGATGGCTTTTATCAGTGGCCCAGAACCTTTCGCCACTTCAAACGGTAACCGTATAAAGTCGGAAAAATACTTTCGTAAACTGGGGTAACGGGTCAGCAACAAATCGCAGTAGCCGCATTCTTCCAGGCGTTTAAAAATGTGCAGGTCGTCAATGGAGGCTAGCAAGTGTTTCTCGTCAATACGCTGCCATAAGTCATTCTTGTACAACGGCTGTTCATCCGGCCATTCCAGCAAAACATGCGTGGTATCGAGCACGGCATCAATCGCTTTCTTTTGCCGTTTACGAAATTCCTTGTGCTTTTTGTCGTGACTGTTTTTGGTTTGCCGACACAACTCAGTCATGTACTGATCGTGCATTTTAACCAGGTGATCGAGCAATATCTTTCGGGATTCCAGCAGAAAACACACCATCAGGGCATAGAGCTTATGATCCTTGAAGCGTTTCATGTCCTTGGCGCTGTAGCGCTTGGTCAATCGGTACAGGTAGTGAAGAAAGGTAGTATCAATGAGCTTTTCCTCGAATGCATTAATACCGGTAGCCACCAGATTGTCGTAGCGCTCCAGGTAGCGCTTCAGCGATGAAATTTTGGCGGCGGGTGGATATTCCTTGAGCTGATTGAAATAGGTTCGTTGGTTGCCGCCAGAGGTTTGTAGCAAATCATCGATAGCCTCTCGCAATTCAGGCGACATCTGTTCAAACACTTGCTCAAAGAGCTGAGCATGGACCTGGTTGCAGATGCGAACGATTTGCCGTTCGATGGTGGTGGGCCCCGGTAAAACAATCCGATTCAACAGCAGGTAGCGCTCTGCCCGATGAAAGAGTTCATCCGGCAGTAACCCCTGGTGTGCCTGAGCTTCGACCCAGCGATCCAGATCGCCTTCCACCTTGACATCAAAACGCCTGAATCCCAGGTATTTGAGGATGTTATTGCGGTGTTCCAATAAGGTGGCTTCCCGTTCGGGTACGTCCACAGTGAGCGCTGGCGGTAAATCGAGTTGGCTGCTGAGGTAGCTGACCACGCGGGACGAGAGATCGCTGAGCTGGTTCAGAAAGCGGCCATAGAGGCGCATGGCACAGAGCTGGATGGCAACGCCCATGCGGTACTGTTTGCGGTATTTGTTAACCATCTGGCAGTCGCGGCGATTCAGGGTCCAGTCGCGAACCATTTCCTCGTCGGAAAAGCGTTGCGGCAATATCAGTGGCTGATAGCGTTGTTGGTTGGTCAAAAACTGCTCTTTGGCTGTTATGAGCGCCTCATCGGTTTGTGGTCACGCCAACTACTCCTATAGCGTTGTTTTTATTGATGTTTTTATGATACCGACTGTGGGTACTGCCTTATTTTACTTTTGGACGGCATTGCAATAACGATTGGACGATAATAGAATAACAGGTAGCCGAAATACAACTCCTGTTTAGCCGGAAGCCTGTTTATGTACCCTCGTTATTCTGAACTCCACGTCAAAGAAGCGCTGTGTGACACGCCCGTCGTCTTCATCATGGGGCCCCGTCAGGCCGGTAAAACCACTCTGGTGAAGACCTTGATGGATGAAATGGGGGCCGAACAATGGACCTACATCACCCTGGATGACCAGGCCCAGTTTGAGATTGCCCAAGCCGATCCGGTGGGCTTTATTCGCAACCTGCCACCCACCCGCATTGCCCTCGACGAAGTCCAACGCCTGCCGGAGCTTTTCGTATCCATCAAGCAGGCAGTGGATGAACAGCGCACGCCGGGTCGTTTTCTGCTGACGGGCTCCGCCAACGCCTTGTTACTGCCGAGGCTCTCCGACTCTCTGGCGGGCCGGATGGAGTCGGTGCGCTTGATGACACTCTCAGAGTGTGAGATCCAGGGGCAGCAACCGACATTTCTCTCTAAGCTGTTGAGCCAGCAAGCACCTTCAACCCGGTCCATCCGTGTTAGGGAGCACATCCTGAACCGATTAGTAACCGGTTGTTTTCCGGAGCCGCTACAGCGCAGCAGTGAACGGCGTTCACAAGCCTGGTATCAGCAATACCTGAGCACCCTGGTGCAAAGGGATATTCGTGATCTGACCCACATCGATCATCCGGATTTAATGGGCAAGTTGCTCAAGCTCACCGCTTTTTACGCCGGTAAACTGGTCAATCTCACCGAATTGGGGGGCAAACTGGGGCTGGATCGGCTGACCATCAAAAAATACATGGCTCTGTTGGAGCAATTATTTCTGGTGGAACAATTGCCCGCCTGGCATTCCAATGAATACAAACGGTTGGTGAAGACACCCAAACTGCATTCCGTCGATACTGGCCTGATGTGCGCCGTGCGAGGCCTCAACCGGGATCGACTGCTCAAACAACCGGGAGATTTTGGTCTGCTGTTGGAAACCTTCGTTTATAACGAATTGCGCAAGCAAGCGGTTTGGGTGGACGAACCATTGAGTTTTTACCATTACCGGGATAAGGACAAAGTGGAGGTGGACGTGATTATCGAGAACGCCATGGGTGACTGCTTCGCCATCGAGGTGAAGGCGGCAGCGACCTTAAGTGCGAAGGATTTTACCGGACTGAAACGGTTTCAATCCGTGGCTGCCGATCGCTTCAAGATCGGTATTCTGCTCTATGACGGCGACCATACGACAGCCTTTGGTGACAATCTTTATGCCGTACCACTGGGAGCCCTTTGGGCTTAACCACGCCATAATTCAAGCAACCGTGTATGACGGCTTTGTAATTATACCGTCATCTGGTTGACAGACTTGTGTTTTACTATTTACTGAGAAGGTATTTTTTATGGTTGGTGCAATTTATTTTTCAGTTTAGCGGTAACGAAATAACAAGTTTTTTGATCCACCTCAACGCATGAAGTGGAACGAAAGATTGAACATTCAGACGAAATATATAGACTTATCAGATATAAATAATGAGTTGTATCATCTCAGTATGCAATTGAACAGATTTGGGTTTTACATGGCAATCTTCGCGTTACTGGCTTTTACCAGCCAGTCGTTTGCCGTTGTGAAGTTGCCCTGCGAACAGATGACTCATCATTCCACCGCTCATGCAATGGCAGCAACAATGGATATGGCCCATATGAACCACGCTGCGGCCGATAATGCCAAGGCCAAAGGCTGTTGCAGCCAGGACGATTGTTCTCAGATGGACTGTGTTTCTGCCAGTGTTGCGGTGGTAAGTACACTGTCGCCGTTTTCCGTTCAGTTTTCTCAAACTCTCAATACAGAATATTCGGTTTCCTTCCTTACTCAGGAAGTTTCCTCGCTATTCCGTCCCCCCATTTCCCGTTGATATAGGGTTGGTACGCCTGAAATTTAGGCCTCTACCCACTTATCCTTATCAAGCGGGAGTCGACAAAACTCCCAAAACAGTTGTTTAAAACGCGTGATCGTCACTGAATGCGCTCATCGCGTCTTATGATTGGGAGTTACCATGAAACCTTTACCTGATTATCTGCGCCATCTTGCGCTGATAGTTTCCCTGTTATTCCTCGCTGCCTGTTCGGAGGGCGAAAATCATGCCGCTAAAGCCGCATCGATTGCCACACTGGATGTTTACAAAAGCCGCACCTGCCAGTGCTGCCAGCAATGGGTCCGGCACATGGAAGACTCCGGCTTTGAGACCAAAATCCACCACCCGGCAGATTTGAATCGCGTTAAAGACGAGCATGGCATTGCCACCGAATACCAATCCTGCCACACGGCGGTGACGAGTGACGGCTATGTCTTCGAAGGTCATATTCCCGCGCGCTTCATGCAGCAGTTTCTGGAAAACCCACCGCAGGGTGCCATCGGCCTGAGCGTGCCTGGCATGCCAGCGGGCAGCCCCGGGATGGAAATGGGCGACAGGTTTATGCCTTATCAGGTGTGGCTGCTTAAAAAGGACGGTTCTGCTGAAGTGTTTGCTTCAGTGAACAGTCGCGATCAGCAATAGGACGTATCACCATGAACATTCAAAGGCGTTTTTTATTATTGTTCCTGTTGGTAGGGGTTCCTGCTTTTGCCGAGGAAAAAGTTGCCCAAGAACAGTTTGCCCAAACACAGCTGGATCAAGACCAGGCTGGTACGTTGACTTTGGAAGCGGCGATTGCACAGGCGATTGGTTCCGACCCCTGGCTGAATGGCAGTCGTTACCGGGAAGATGCACTGGCCAGTGAATCCATTTCCGCTTCAACCCTGCCTGATCCTAAGGTCAGTCTGATGGCGGCTAACTTCCCGACCGACAGTTTCGATATCAACCAGGAACCGATGACGCAGCTGACTGTGGGCGTTAGTCAGATGTTTCCACGCGGCGATAGTCTGAAACTAACCAGCCGCCAAAAGCAGGAGTTGGCGGCCCAGGAGCCCTTGCTCAGACGGGATCGCCAGGACAAGGTGACCGCGACGGTGACTCAGTTATGGCTGGAAGCCTACCGGGCACAGGAAAGTATCCGTTTAATTGAGCAGGATCGCGCGCTGTTTGAACATCTGGTGGATGCAACCAAAGCCAGTTATTCCTCCGCATTGGGGCGCGCTCGCCAGCAGGATATTATCCGGGCACAACTGGAGCTCACCCGGCTGGATGATCGTCTGACTGCGTTGCGACAACAACTTGAATCTGCCCAGCAGCGACTGTCCGAGTGGATTGGCGGTCAAGCCAGTCTGCCATTGGCGCAGACCTTATCCAGCAAATTGGGTGATGAGCCAACCTTAGCCATGGGTCAGACGCACAATGATCGCTGGCTCTATGAACAGATCAATCGGCATCCCCTGTTATTGGCCTTTGACCAGCGTATCGAGGCTATGCAGACCGGGGTTGAATTGGCCCAGCAAAAGTATAAGCCCGAGTGGGGGCTCACCGCCCAGTACGGCTATCGGGACGATGACCCCATGGGCCGGGATCGCGCCGATCTGTTCTCGGTCGGTGTCACATTTGATCTGCCGCTTTTCACGGGTAATCGACAGGATAAGGACGTTAGTGCTGCCACCTCCCGAGCCGAGGCGCTGCGAACGGACAAGCTACTGATGGCGCGAAAACTGATGGCGCAACTGGACACAATGCTCGTGCAAATCCAGCGTCTGAATCAGCGCCGCACACTCTACGACCAGCAGCTACTGCCGCAAATGGCAGAGCAGGCCGAAGCTGCCCTGACTGCCTATAACAACGACGATGGTGACTTTGCCGAAGCCGTGCGTGCCCGTATCGCCGAGCTAAACGCCAAGATCGATTTCCTGACCATCAGGGTCGACCGGCTAAAAACCATTGCCGAACTGAACTATCTGTTACCGCCAAACCGCTCAGGGCTGTTACCGCAAAGCCGCGCAAAGCAGTCTCCTGCAGCAAACGGCAACCGCACGGAAGGAATGACTCCATGAAGATGCAATTGAATAAATCATTTTTCATTACCGTTGCTTTGCTGATTGCGACGGCAACCCTCGCCCACTATTCAGCCTTGTGGCGTATGCAAGACGCGGGAGAGGGCGGTAAGGCGACAGCCAAAAAGGAACCGCTCTACTGGGTCGCGCCGATGGACCCCAATTACAAGCGTGATAAACCGGGTAAATCCCCCATGGGGATGGACCTGATTCCGGTGTATGAAGAAGCCGGCGGTGATGAGGAGATTGGCACAGTCACAATATCACCGGATGTGGTCAATAACCTTGGCGTACGCACGGCACTCGTTACCCGAGGCCAGATGGACGTTTCCGTCAATACCGTGGGTTATGTGCAATACGATGAAGATCGCTTGATACATATTCACCCGCGGGTAGAGGGCTGGATCGAAAAACTCTACGTCAAAGCATCTGGCGATCCGGTGGAGCAGGGGGCACCTCTCTATGCGCTTTACTCACCGACCCTGGTTAATGCGCAGGAGGAATTACTCTTGGCACTAAAGCGCAATAACGCCACGCTGATTGACGCCGCTAAGGAGCGCCTGGCATCTCTTCAGGTGCCAGAATCAGAAATCAACCGACTGAAGAAATCCGGCAAGGTGAGCCAGACCATCACCATCACAGCCCCGCAATCGGGTGTACTGGATAACCTCATGGCGCGCGAAGGCATGTTTGTAAAACCCGGCATGGAAATCATGGCGATCGGTCAGCTGGATCATATCTGGGTGATTGGTGAAGTCTTTGAGCGACAGGCTTCCCTGGTGCAAGTCGGCGATCAGGTCCAGATGCATTTGGGTTATTTACCGGGGCGTGAGTGGCAGGGCCAGGTCGACTATGTCTACCCGAGCCTTAACACCACGACTCGCACCGCTCAGGTAAGAGTGCATTTTCACAATCCCGATGGTTATCTGAAACCGGGTATGTTTGCGCAGATGCGCATTGAGGCGGCACCGATGGACGACACTCTGTTGATTCCCCGTGAGGCGCTGATTCGTACCGGCAGTCAATCCCGTGTTGTGCTGGCCAAGGACGAAGGCCGTTTTAAATCCGTTGCTGTGCGGGTTGGGCATATCACTGATGATCAGGCGGAAATCATGTCGGGGCTTGATGAGGGCGACCGCATTGTGACCTCAGCACAATTTCTGATTGATTCCGAGTCCAGCAAAACCTCGGACTTTCGGCGCATGGACCATGGTTCGGATGATAAGGCTGAGACTACGGTGCCCACATCGGTCTGGGTCGGCGCACGTATTAAAAGCCTGATGACCGAGCACCGGATGTTGACGCTGGCGCATGACGCCATCGATGACTGGCAATGGCCGGCCATGACCATGAATTTTACCGCCTCTAAAAATGTAGACCTTCAAGGTTTACAGCCTGACATGACTCTTCACGTAGAAATTACAAGAGAGGGCGACAACAACTATGTGATCAGCCAGATCCATCGACCTGATGCTGCTACCGAAGACATGCCGATTTCCGACGGTGATCAGCCGATGAGTCACAACGGTATGGAAATGGATCACGGCCAACATCAATCCATGACTCATGATGGCATGGAGATGGGTAACGATTCGATGGAGACAGACCACGATTCGATGAATATGGATCACAGTCAGATGGATATGGACCACAGTCAGCACAACGGGGAGGGTAAGCCATGATCGAAGGCATTATCCGCTGGTCTGTCCAGAATCGGTTTTTTGTATTGTTGGCCACTCTGATACTGGTGGGGATTGGCGGCTGGTCACTGAAAAACACGCCGGTGGACGCGATACCCGATCTCTCGGACGTGCAGGTGATCATCAAAACCAGCTACCCCGGACAGGCGCCACAGGTGGTGGAAGATCAGGTTACCTATCCACTGACTACCGCCATGCTCTCGGTACCAGGTGCGGTCACCGTGCGCGGCTATTCCTTCTTCGGTGACTCCTATGTTTACGTTATTTTTGACGAGGATACCGATGCCTATTGGGCCCGCTCGCGGGTGTTGGAATACCTGTCACAAGTGGCACCCACCTTGCCGCCCAACGCCCGACCGCAACTGGGGCCGGACGCCACCGGTGTCGGCTGGGTTTACCTGTACGCATTGGTGGATCGTACTGGTAAACACGATATCAGCCAGTTGCGCAGCCTGCAGGACTGGTTCCTGAAATACGAGCTGCAAACCGTGCCCGGCGTGTCGGAAGTCTCTGCCCTGGGCGGCATGGTGAAGCAGTATCAGGTCAAGGTACACCCGGATAAATTGCGGGCCTTTAATATTCCGCTGTCCCATATCCAGATGGCCATCCAGCGCGGTAATCAGGAGGTGGGCGCATCCGTCGTGGAAATGGCCGAGGCGGAATACATGGTACGTGCCTCCGGATATATCCAGGGGCGCGAGGATCTGGCCAATATTCCTTTAGGTATCAACGTCAAGGGCACACCACTGCTGCTGAAAGATGTGGCGGATATCGATGTAGGTCCGCAGATGCGCCGGGGTATTGCCGAGCTGAATGGCGAAGGTGAAGCCGTCGGTGGCATCGTGGTGATGCGCTTTGGCGAAAACGCCCAGAAAACCATTGACGGTGTGAAAGCCAAACTGGAAACCCTTAAGGCGGGTCTTCCCGAAGGTGTGGAAATCGTGACGGTTTACGACCGTTCCGGACTGATTGAACGCGCCGTTGAAAACCTGTGGCATAAGTTGCTGGAGGAGTTCATCGTCGTTGCCCTGGTGTGTGTGGTATTTCTGTTCCATATCCGCTCCAGCCTGGTGGCCATCGTCAGTCTGCCCGTCGGTATTCTCACCGCCTTTATCGTTATGCACCTGCAAGGGCTGAACGCCAATATCATGTCCTTGGGCGGTATCGCTATTGCCATCGGGGCAATGATTGATGGCGCTATCGTGATGATCGAGAACATGCACAAGCACATGGAGCGCACACCCCTGACCAACGAAAATCGCTGGCAAGTGGTTGCGGAATCGGCGGCTGAAGTGGGGCCCGCGCTGTTTTTTAGCCTGCTGATCATCACCGTGAGCTTTGTGCCGGTGTTTACCCTGGAAGCGCAAGAGGGACGGATGTTTTCACCTCTGGCCTTCACCAAGACTTACGCCATGGCGGCTAGTGCCGCACTGGCGGTGACACTGGTGCCGGTGCTGATGGGTTATTTTATTCGTGGCAAGGTCTTGCCTGAGCACAAAAACCCGCTGAATCGGGCCTTGATTGCCGTCTACATGCCTGCGCTGAAAGTGGTGCTTAACCACCCCAAAACCACTTTGGCCTTGGCTTTGGTGGTGACGGTCATCGGCTTCTGGCCGGTGAGCAAAATTGGCAGCGAATTTATCCCGCCGCTCGATGAGGGTGATCTGATGTATATGCCCACCACCTATCCCGGGCTGTCCATTGGTAAAGCCCGGGAGATTCTGCAGCAGACGGACAAGCTGATTGCCACCGTACCGGAAGTGAAAAGCGTGTTCGGCAAAATCGGTCGTGCAGAAACCGCCACCGACCCGGCGCCGCTGACCATGATCGAAACGTTTATCCAGCTCAAACCGAGGGATGAATGGCGCGAGGGGATGACCACCGACTCGCTCAAAAAAGAGCTGGACGCGCTGGTGAAATTTCCCGGCCTGACTAACGCCTGGGTGATGCCGATCAAAACCCGTATCGATATGTTGGCCACCGGCATTAAAACCCCGGTGGGCATCAAAGTGGCCGGGCCCGACCTCAAACAAATCGAAAAAATCGGGCGGCGCCTGGAGCAGGTGTTAAAGGATGTTCCAGGTACGGCTTCGGTTTATTCCGAACGAGTGGCCGGTGGGCGCTATATCAAGGTGGATATCCAACGGGAAAAAGCCGCGCGCTACGGGCTGAATATTGCCGATGTGCAACAGGTGGTGGCCACCGCCATCGGCGGCATGAACGTCACCCAAACCATTGAAGGCCTGGAACGCTACCCGGTGAATCTGCGTTACCCGCAGGATCTGCGTAATTCCCCGGAGCAACTGGCACTGTTGCCTATCGTGACAACTAGCGGCCAACGCATTGCCCTGGCGGACGTGGCGAACGTCTATGTGGAAGATGGCCCGCCTGCCATCAAGAGTGAAAACGCTCGCCTCAACGGTTGGACCTTTGTCGATATCGACGGGGTGGATCTTGGCAGTTACGTCCAGAACGCCATGGCCGTGGTGGCCGATCAGGTCGAGCTTCCAACGGGCTATTCACTGAACTGGTCAGGGCAGTATGAATACATGCTGCGAGCCAAGGAAAAGCTCATCTACGTGGTGCCGCTGACGCTAGCCATCATTATCGTGCTGCTGTATTTCAACTTCCGCAGCTTTGCTGAAGTCGCGATTATCATGGGCACGCTGCCCCTGGCGATGGTGGGTTCAATCTGGTTGATGTACCTGCTCGGTTACAACTTCTCAGTCGCCGTAGGCGTGGGCTTTATTGCGTTGGCGGGTGTCGCGGTGGAAATTGGCGTCATCATGCTGGTATATCTCAACCAGGCTTATCGCCATATGCTGGAGGAGTGTGAGCAGGAGGGCGTGGAACCCCGCCTGGAAACCCTGCGCCACGCCGTATTACACGGTGCCGGCTTACGGGTGCGTCCGGTGATGATGACGGCTGCCGCGATTATCGTGGGGCTGTTGCCGATAATGTACGGAACAGGGACCGGTTCGGAGGTCATGAGTCGTATTGCCGCGCCCATGGTGGGTGGGATGCTAAGTGCGGTAATTCTGACTTTACTCGTGCTACCAGCCGTTTACCTTCTTTGGAGAAAGCACTGAGAAAGGGATCTGGCCAAATGTCATTCGAGTTGATCTGGATCAAATAATCTACCCCAACATTACAGGTGTGTAATGTTGGGGTCATCCAGGTGTCAGTCTCCCCTCATTAACACAGCCAATAGATGGCATGAATCCGCACGCTAAAACTGCTTGACCTGTGTCCATGACACAGGTGTATAACCTTTTCCAGCGCACGGTTATAAAGCTAGGTGTAGAACCTCGGTTTATAACCGGTGATTGACTCAGATCAAGGTCCTGATCCCGGCGGAAGCTTAGGATGGCATGACTGGATCAAGAGGAGGGTGGCATGAAAGTCATCGAGGTTGCCAGGCTATTGGGCATTACGGCAGACACGGTACGGTTTTATACCCACATCAATATTCTGAATCCCACCAAAAGCAAGGCCAATGGATATCGGGAATACAGCGACAACGATGTTAAGCGTTTGCGGTTTGTGTTAAGCGCCCGACAGTTGGGATTTTCGGTCGAGGATATTCAGGAAATTCTTTCCCATGCTGACAAGAAAAAATCTCCTTGTCCGACGGTGAGACGCTTGATTGATCAGAGATTACATGAAACTGAGCAGCAGTTTAAAGAAACGATACGGCTGCGGGATCGTATGCAACGCGCCGTATTGGAGTGGAGCCAAAAACCGGACAAGGCTCCGACAGGTCATATGCTTTGCCATTTAATTGAAGAATTCACCGTGGAGGAATGAGTATGAATACACACCAAACGTCGAACGCCAATCAACGTAAAAGTGGCTGTTGCTGTGCGGGCAAGTCATCCATTTCGTCTGCGGCACCTGATACCAACAGTGTTAGCAGATCATCGCAACCCCTGCACCAATTACAAGTGCAGGGAGCCACCTGTGGTGGTTGCGTTAAAAGTATAGAACATACTCTGAAATCCGTTTCCGGGGTCAGTGAGGCCTCTATGGATCTGGCAACCGGTGTCGCTTCAGTTGTTGGTGCAGTCGATGCAGATCATCTCGTTGAAGTATTGCAAGGCGTTGGCTTTCCAGCGGCGGTCATCCGATAACAGTTCTTAAGAAATAACCGGGAGTAGGGTATGAGTACAACTAAAACGGAATCTGGCGGTGTCTCTTGCCATGAAGATGGTACGACAACTCCGCCTCATGATCATCATGCACATAAGGCTAATCACCACAGTTCAGGAAATAACTCTGGTCCTCAGGAACTGATTATTGAAGGTGCGGGTTGTGCCAGTTGCGTTGGAAAAATTGAGTCGGCGCTAAAGGCGGTGTCCGGTGTAGAAAATGCCGAGATGAATTTCGCTCAGCGCACTGTGAGTGTGACGGGCAATGCCGATGCTGCTGATCTGGTAAAGGCGGTGGAAAAAGCCGGTTACAACGCGAAGCTTGCGGCTGCGGAGAGCGAAGATGATGCGCTCGCAGAAAAAGAAAAGGCGGATCAGGCTTATTACAAACGCCTGATGAAGGAAACCTGGATAGCCCTTTCCCTGGGTGGGCCGCTAATGGCCTATGCGCTGATTACCGGGGAGGTTAATGTTAATACCACAACCGAGCGGATCGCTTGGCTGATCGTTGGCATACTCACCTTTGGCGTTTTGTACTTCTCAGGAAAACATTTTTTTGTCGGCGCCTGGAAGTCCTTCCTGAATCATTCTGCCAATATGGACACTTTGATTGCGCTGGGTACGGGTACCGCATGGCTGTATTCCATGGTGGTCGTATTTTTCCCCGAGTCGGTTCCAGAACAAGCTCGCCATGTTTACTTTGAGGCCACGGCGATCATTATCGGGCTGATCGATCTGGGCCTGGCCCTAGAGCTCAAAGCCCGCGGGCGCACATCGGAAGCTATTAAACGGCTGATCGGCCTGCAGGCTAAGACAGCCAGAGTCATACGCGACGAAAAGGAACTGGATATCGCCATCGAACAGGTGCTCATGGACGATGTGGTGCGTGTACGTCCGGGAGAAAAAATTCCTGTGGATGGTGAAGTCATAGAAGGCCATACCGCCATTGACGAGTCCATGTTAACGGGTGAACCCATGCCCGTTGAAAAAGCCGTGGGCGACACGGTTGCAGCGGGCACCATCAATAAAACCGGCTCCATTCTGTTTAAGGCCACTCGTGTCGGCAAAGACACGGCCCTGGCGCAAATTATCAACATGGTCAAACGCGCACAGAATTCCAAGCCGCCTATTGGTCGTTTGGCCGATGTGATTTCCGCGTATTTTGTACCCGTCGTAATGATTATCGCCGTCACCAGTGCGTTGGTCTGGCTCAACTTTGGCCCGAACCCAGCCGTGGCGTTTGCCATCGTATCTGCCACCACGGTACTGATTATCGCCTGTCCCTGTGCGTTGGGTCTGGCAACCCCCATGTCGGTGATGGTGGGTGTGGGCAAAGCGGCAGAAGCGGGTGTCCTTATTCGCAACGGCGAAGCCTTGCAAACCGCATCGAAAATATCAGCGATGATTCTGGATAAAACCGGCACCATTACCCTGGGGGCGCCGAAGGTCACCGATATTTTGGTCGCTGGCGAGCAGGACGAGAACACTATCCTGAAGCTGGCAGCCACGCTCGAATCGGGTTCTGAACATCCGCTGGCGCTGGCGATTGTCGAGTCAGCCCAGGAGAAGGGTATCGAAACCGGGAAGGTCTCCAATTTCAATGCCATCGCCGGTCACGGTGTGCAGGCTGAGGTGGATGGCAAAACGTTGCTGTTCGGCAATGAAAAACTGATGCGAGAGCGCAATATCGAACTCGGCGATTTTGTTGAAAAAGCGCAGGGCCTGGCTGCCGAGGCTAAGACGCCGATGTATTTCGCCGTGGATAACAAGCTCTCCGCCATTATCGCGGTGGCTGATCCCATCAAAGAAGACTCTATTGCCGCCATTAAACGACTGCAGCACAACGGCATTCGCGTTGTCATGCTGACCGGCGACAACCGCGCCACGGCAAAAGCCGTCGCCGAAAAGGCGGGCATTAAAGAGTTCTTTGCCGAGGTGTTACCGGAGGACAAATCCAAAAAGGTTCAGGAACTGCAGATGGAAGGTGAAGTGGTCGGCATGACAGGCGATGGCATCAACGACGCGCCAGCGTTGGCAATTGCCAATGTGGGTTTCGCCATCGGTACGGGCACCGACGTGGCCATAGAGAGTGCCGATATCACCTTGATGCGCGGATCGCTGCATGGGCTTGCCGATGCCATTGCGGTGAGCAAGGCCACATTACGTAACATCAAACAGAACCTGTTCGGTGCGTTTATTTACAACGTGGCGGGTGTTCCGGTTGCCGCAGGTATTCTTTACCCCTTGCTTGGGGTACTTATGAACCCTGTGATTGCGGGTGCCGCAATGGCATTTTCGTCGCTCACGGTCGTCACCAATGCCAACCGACTGCGCTTGTTCAAAGCGCAGGAGCACTAATGGCTATTTCGTCAGAAACTTGTTTAGGAGAGTGGACATGTTAATCATTAATAGTGTTGGCGTTGTTGTGATCGCGCTCATTATATGGTGGTTTTGGTTGTACAAGCCCAAAGAGGCAGAGCTGGGTGAAAATGATCTGGTGATTACCGTGGAAAATGGCACCTATTCACCCTCCCGAATTAAAGTGCCTGCGGGTGAGCCGGTTGAGCTGAAGTTCATACGTAAAGATGAATCACCCTGCTCAGAAACGTTACTGATTCCCGAACTGCAAATCAGTGACACCTTGCCCCTCAATAAACTGAAGTCCATACAACTACCTGCACTGAAATCTGGTGAATACGCCTTTCATTGTCAGATGCAGATGTATCGCGGTCAGCTCACGGTGAATTAGAGAATGTTCAACAAAGAAAGTAAGGATTGATATCAGTATGAATATTCAAAAAGTGACCGCCATTTTTGACGAATTTCGTTTGAAGGACGTAGAAGAAGCACTGATTAGGCATGGGGTTAAAGGCTTCACCCTGCATCCGGTTCGCGGTCGTGGAGAATACTTCGACAGCTTCAACGAGAATCATTTGATTAAGCACATTCAAATGGAGATTTACGCCAGGTCAGAGCATGCAAATAACATCGCGCAACTGATTGTAGAAACGGCGCACGTCAATGCCGATAGCGAAGGGCTGGTTTGTATTATTCCGGTGAATGACTTGCTTTGGATTCATGATAAACGCAGTGCGATAGACAGCGATTTTCAATTTCATCCGTGAGGTGTGATATGGCAACGCAAAAAACATCATTCTGGTTAACACCCAAAGGACTGGCGGCATTGGGCCTAATTGGTGCTGCCACGTATTTTCTGCTGATCGAACACCGCCAGCATGTCTGGCAGTTTTTACCTTTTCTGATTTTGCTGGCATGTCCTTTTATGCATCTTTTCATGCATGGAGGTCATGGTGGCCACGGGGGGCATGGTGGGAGCCATCAGCGCCAGGGAGAAGGCCATCAGCATGAGGGTGAGTCAGATCAAGATGCTTACCAGCGTGGATTAGAAGATGGGCGCCGGGATAGCGAACATCGGCACCACCATTGACCCGGTAGAAAACAGGAGAACGACAAATGCACGGTGATTCAGCTTATGGTCTCTGGACACTGGTGATACTGAATTCGGCAATATTTATTTTCTTTGCCTTCAGTTTTGCCAAGCCACAAACAAAAACCGACTGGCGCAGTTTTGGGGCTTTCTCTGCGTTCATTATTGCGCTCTTTACCGAGATGTATGGATTTCCGCTGACGATATATTTTCTGTCTGGATGGCTGGCGGAAAAGTACCCAGGAGTGGACTTCCTCTCCCATGAAAATGGCCATTTACTGCACACCATGCTCGGGTTTGAAGGTGATCCGCACTTTGATCCGCTGCATATTGCCAGCAATGTACTAATCGTGCTCGGCTTCTTTCTGCTCGCGTCGGCGTGGAACGTGCTCCACAAAGCGCAACAAACTCACTCCCTGGCGACCACTGGTTGGTATGCCCGCTGCCGTCACCCGCAATACATTGCTTTTATCATGATTATGTTTGGCTTTCTGTTGCAGTGGCCGACCCTGCCGACATTGGTCATGTTCCCGATATTGGTCGTTGTCTATGTACGACTGGCCAAGCGTGAAGAGCGTATGGCGATTGAGGAATTTGGCGACGTGTATCTTCGCTATATGGAGTCGACCCCAGGGTGGGTACCTAAATTTTCTACCGATAAAGCCGCTTCAAACTATTGAGGATATACCAATGAAACGTAATTCTATCAGAACTATGATTTCCGCCGTCGTTATTGCTACGGCAATAGCTTCACCAGTATTTGCAGAAAATGCGCATGATCACGGTGATAAAAACCAAGGCGCTAACAATGGCATGATGATGGGGATGATGAATCATGATCAGATGATGGCGATGCATGATCATATGAAAAAAATGCATGCCCTGATGTCAGAAATCAAAACCGAAACCGACCCAGAAAAACGTCAACAATTAATGAATGAGCATATGCAAACTATGCAAGAAGGTATGCAGATGATGAATATGGGGAACGGCATGAAAGGCGGTAAGAAAATGGACAAAATGGATATCACAAAACGTATGGATATGATGGAAAAACACATGGGGATGATGCAAAAAATGATGGGGCAAATGATGGACCATGAATCAGAGACGAAAAAATCACCGGTGCATAAACACAAAAAATAAGTTGTTGGATTATTTAAGAAAGGTACAGGGCCGATGAGCGAACATCGATCAGGCATTAACCCGGGATTTGTCACCAGACATACCCTGAGTCTATACGGATTAGATAAGCATAATGCACCGTTGATTGTTCACGACATCGGCGATCTTCCCTACATAGATAGAGTAAAACTTATTGAGGCGAAACAAATGCTCACCGTCGCCTACGACGCCTCTCACCATTCTATTGACGATATGATTGCTATCGTCGAAAAGCATGGGGCGTCGATCAAAGACAATTGGTGGAGTCGCGTCAAACTCGGCTGGCAACGTCAGACTGATCAAAACGTTAAAGATAACGCCAAACATGAGCCGCACTGCTGTAACAAAATGCCGCATAGGTAATAGGTAAAGGAGACTGGAGATGAAAAACACTGAGCACCGATTGGGTGTGTCCGAAGTCAATCTTGTTGTCCGTCATTTGAAGCTAGACACAAAAAGCGTAGGCGGCATCCAGGATGCATTGTCAGAAATCGACAAACTATATGGACTGGATGCGGTGTCTTTCGATGAAAAGTCACAGGTTTTGAATCTCGCCTACGATGCGTCACGTCTTTGCCTGGATGGTATCGAGGATGTGTTGGCTAAACACGGTATCGAGGTTGGTCACGACTGGTGGACGCATTTTAAAGAAGGATATTATAAATTCGTGGATCAAAACATAAAAGATAACTCGGAGCATGAGCCATGGAGTTGTCACAAGTCACCGCCACGCAACAGGCGAAAATAGCAATGACGGTGAAAACGATGGAGTCAGCAAACGCTCTTAAGGTTATTGATATAGGTATCGATACCCACCAAGAACCCGTCCTTTATATGCGAAACGATTGCCATATCTGCCGCTCGGAAGGTTTTACAGCTAACAGTCGCGTTTCAGTGGAAGATGGCCAAAACCAAATAATCGCAACGATCAACGTGGTGGATGAGAAGGTCATTGAACCAGGCAGCGCTGGTTTATCCAAAATCGCCATCGAACGGCTGGGAGTTACCGCAGGGGCATTGATTAGCGTCAGTCATGCACCGGTGGTGACATCGCTGGCGGCTGTTCGCAAAAAAATATTTGGCCATAAGCTCAGCGACGAGGAAGTCACTGAGATCGTACAGGACATCAGCGACCATCGTTATTCCGATATCGAAATTGCCAGTTTTCTCAGCGTTTGTGCGGGTAGTCGTCTGGATGTGGATGAAATCATTGCCTTGACACAGGCCATGGTGGCTTGCGGTAAGCGTCTCAGCTGGCCCGATTCACCCGTGGTGCTGGATAAGCATTGCATTGGTGGCCTGCCGGGCAATCGCACCACGCCGCTGGTGGTGGCGATCGTCAGCGCAGCAGGTTTAACCATTCCGAAAACCTCGTCTCGCGCCATTACGTCACCGGCGGGTACGGCTGACACTATGGAGGTGCTGACGACCGTCAATCTCAGCCTTGCGGATATTCAACGAGTTGTAGCAGAAACTCACGGTTGTCTCGCCTGGGGTGGAGCGGTGAATCTTAGCCCCGCCGATGATTTATTGATTCGGATTGAGCGCGCGCTGGATCTTGATGGCGAAGGGCAGTTGATTGCATCGGTTTTGTCGAAAAAAATCGCTGCGGGTTCTACCCATGCGGTGATTGATATCCCTGTCGGCCCTACTGCAAAAGTGCGTTCGCAAAAAGATGCCGATCGCCTCGCTTCACTATTTACACAGGTTGGTGCTGCGTGCGGCCTTCAGGTTCGTTGCCTGATAACGGATGGCAGTCAGCCCGTCGGGCGCGGTGTTGGTCCAGTAGAGGAAGCCCGCGATGTAATTGCTGTTTTGCGGCGCAGCAGCGATGCGCCCGAGGACCTTCGAGAGCGGGCACTGTTTTTGGCTGCCCATCTGTTTTCTCTGGCGTATCAGCAAACCTATGAACAAGGTTTGCAAAAGACTACCGAAATTCTTGATAGCGGTGCAGCGTGGGAACAATTTCAGAGAATTATAGCGGCCCAGGGCGGGATGAAACCTTTGCCTTCTGCAGATTTTCAACATACGGAAACTGCCGCATCAACCGGCACTTTGCAGACGATTGATAATCGCCAATTAGCGCGCTTGGCGAAACTGGCGGGAGCGCCCAATGTCTCGGCAGCGGGTTTGCGCTTGCATAAGCGTGTCGGTGAAACTGTAGAGCGAGGTGAACCCTTGTTCACACTGTTCAGTGACACAGAAGGCGAGCTGCAATACGCATTGGCCTATTACCGACAATCCAACATTTTCACGATTGGAGCAATCTCATGAGTGAACTGAACCCGGTTTCAGGAAAGACACCGTTGGTGTTTTGCTTACACGATCACCCATTGGCGGATTCGTTAGCAAAGGCGATGGGTGTGCAGCGGGGAGAATTTAGTGCACGTCAATTCCCCGATGGTGAATCCTATTTGCGTATCACCTCTGATGTGGAAGGCCGTGCCTGTATTGTTGTGGCGGATTTGTCGCACCCCAACACCAAGTATCTACCGTTACTGTTTTTGGTCGAAACATTGCGGGAACTGGGTGCTTCCCAAGTGGGTTTAGTGACACCCTACCTAAGCTATATGCGCCAGGATCGCCGATTTGTTGACGGCGAGGCGGTTACGTCACGTATTTTTGCCAAGTGCCTTTCTCAGCATATGGATTGGTTGGTCACTGTAGATCCGCATCTGCATCGCTATCACTCTCTGGACGAAATTTATTCCGTGCCCAGTTCTGTGGTACAAGGTGCTCCTGCCTTAGCTGAATGGTTAAAAACACAAAACAATTTGTTGTTAGTAGGACCGGATAGCGAGAGTGAGCAATGGGTTTCCAGTATTGCTGATTATAGCCAGCACCCGTTTGTCATTGGTGAGAAGCAACGCTTCGGTGATCGTCATGTTGAAGTGTCCTTGCCTAACATTGATGCGTACAGAGAGAGAACCGCCGTCATTATTGATGATGTGATATCGAGCGGGCAGACTATTCTGGAATGTATCAAAACTCTTAAATCCAAGGGCATTAATCACATTCAATGTGTTGCCGTTCACGGTATTTTTGCTGATGGGTCTGATGAAGCACTGATCCATGCCGGACTAAGCCAATTAGCAACTGCCAACACCATTCCCCATTCATCCAATGCCATTGATATCACGCCGCAGTTGATGGAAGCCGTTATTTCCATGCTACAAGCCGCAAGATTGGGTTCCACAGGAGCAGTCTTATGAGAATTACATTTTTAGGCGGTGCCGAAACCGTAACCGGTTCAAAATTTCTACTGGAAACCGAGCGCAGCAAGGTGCTGATCGACTGTGGCCTGTACCAAGGCTACAAATGGTTGCGTGAGCGCAACTGGCAACCGCTGCCGCTGGATATCGATAAGCTCGATGCCGTGTTGCTCACTCATGCGCACCTGGATCACTCCGGCTATATCCCCGCCTTATACAAGCACGGTTTTCGTGGCCCGGTGTTTACCCATCACGCCACCAAAGACCTGTGTCAGATCCTGTTGGCCGACAGCGGTCATATTCAGGAGGAGGACGCGAAATACTACAGCAAACATAAGCTGAGCAAACATGAACAACCCGAGCCGCTCTATGACCGTCAAACCGCCGAATCGAGTATGAAGTTGTTTCAGTCGGTTGACTTTGATGAACAGGTTGAGGTGGGTGATATTCGTTTTCACCTGCAACCGGCGGGACATATTCTCGGTGCCGCCAGTATCATTATTGAAGCGGAAGGCAAACGCATTGGCTTTTCAGGCGATGTGGGCCGTTTCGATGACGTGTTGATGAAACCACCGCGCCCGCTGCCCGAACTGGATTTGTTGCTGATGGAGTCCACTTACGGCAATCGGCAGCACGATCCGCAGGACGCTGCGCAACAATTGGCTGCCGTGGTTAACCGTGTTGCTAAAAACGGTGGGGTTTTACTGGTGCCCGCGTTTGCCGTGGGGCGGGCGCAGGCCTTGCAACATTTGCTGGCAACGCTGATGCAAGAGGGTGCCATACCCAAACTGCCGATCTATCTCGACAGTCCCATGGCCATCAAAGTGTCGGATATTTTTTGTCATCACAGCGATCAGCATCGACTCAGCCATGAGCAATGTCATCACATGTGCGATGTCGTCACTTATACCCGTACCGTCGATGAATCCAAGGCGCTAGCGGGGCAGGCTTTCCCCCATATCATTATTGCCGGCAGCGGTATGGCCACCGGTGGGCGAATTCTTCACCACTTTAAACGGCTATTGAGTGATAGCCGAACCACGGTGCTGTTTACCGGTTACCAGGCCGGTGGAACCCGTGGTGCCAAGATGCTTGAAGGTGTCGATGCGGTGAAAATCCACGGTAGCTGGATTCCACTACGGGCAGAGGTGGAGGTGATTTCCGGGCTCTCGGGGCATGCGGACTATCTCGAACTCACTGAATGGTTGCACCAATCAAAATTGGCAAGCACAACGCCGATCAAACTGATTCATGGTGATCCTGAAGCCTTGGAAGGCTTGCGCGTGCATTTGCAGGAGCAAACGGAGTTTAAGGTCGACGTTGCCGGGTATCGGGATATCTTGCGCCTGTAACCCTTGTCCCCGTGATCCTGCACCAATCGAAACAAGAGAACCAAGATAGTAGAGGAAAAGATCATGCAAATTGAAACCCTGAAAGATGTGTTGCACTGGACCAAAGAGTTTCACCAACACCTGAACCAGTGCTTGTCCCACTGCGCGGATAAAAACACTGACGAGCGGGCGCGAATGATACTGGCTTATCTCTCCGAGCACGAAAAAACGCTGACCGACGTGGTAAGCGGTTTTGAAAAGTCCGGAGATGAACATGCCCTCAATACCTGGTGTTATGAATACGTCGAACATCATCCGATTACCCGGCACGCTCATTGTGATGCCCCCTTTGCCGAACTGGATGCCGCGCAGATTATGGAAGTGATCATTGATCAGCACCAGCAGGTCATCGAGTTGTATCGCTATCTAGCGTCACGGGCGGACATTCCGTCGGCTAAGGAATTGTTGGAGACCTTGCGTTCGCTGGAGGAACACGAAGTGATGCGCATGGCGCAATCGTCCAATCGGTTTGGTGATTTATAGACAGGTAAATACACATGATAGAAGGAGCACCGGTATGAAACTGCATGCCTTTAAATTTGGTCTGGCCTGCTCAATCAGTGCCATTGTGCTTTGGGTCATTTGCAGTGTCTTCGTCGCGGCGATGCCCGCAATGATGATGTCCATGTCCGGCGACATGGTGCATATGCAGTTGCAGGATATGGGGTGGCACCTAACCCTGGTCGGCGCACTTTGGGGGTTGGTGGCCTGGGCTGTGGTGGCTGGTTTTTCCGGGTGGTTGCTTGCCACTATTTACAACCGCTTGCTGGCCTGAACCAGGGTGCAAGCGTCTGTTATGCCTGTTTTTTTTCAGTCCTCAACCCTGACAGTTCCAGCATTAAGTGGGCGACATTTTCTAATGGATACTTCCATGGGATTTACGCCCAATGAGGGGCTGTTAATGCGTACGCGCAGCGGTGATGTTGATCCAGGTTTGCTGGCCTGGTTACAAAAGCAGGAAGGATGGTCGCCTGAAGATACGGATAAACTGCTTAATCAGGAATCCGGTTGGCGGGGGTTGTCTGGTGGTGTTGATAATATGGCTGAACTATTTACCAGTGACCACCCACAGTGCCATCTGGCATTTGAGCTGTTTCGATACCGCTTCCAGAAAACATTGGGGGCTTACTTTGCGATTTTAGGTGGCCTGGACGGTATTGTGCTCAGCGGCGGTGTTGCCGAACATAATCCGGCTCTTTGCCAAGAGCTCTTGTTGGGGTTATCCCATTTGGGCGTTGAATTGCACGCTGAATCGGCCAACAGCAACCTGCCGATAGAGCTTTCCTCAATGACATCAAAAGTGCAGTGCTGGGTAGTTGCCTCGGATGAGGCGGCGATGATGCTACTCGCAGTCCAGCAGCATTTTCCCAACGAATTTAGCAATCAGCCAGTCGCTGACTGAGGCATAGCCATGTATGTGATAGACCAACAAAACGATCACCGTATTGAACAACGAGCCAGGATGTATCGCGAGACTTACCCAGCGTTTGCTCATTGGGCAAACGGTTACGGGGTGATACAGCACAGCGATGAAACACAGGTACGCATATTTGATCTGTGCCAGCAACTGGTGTGTGAGGGGCGCTTCAAACAGATTGATGAGGTTCTGGAGATTTTGTCGGCTACCGACCGGCTGACCAGTGCGGCCATGTGGTTGGTGGTGCATATGACTTATAGCACCAAAGTGGATTTTTCCGGTAGCGCACTCGACGCTGAAGATTTTAAAGCCAATCCACAGGGGCATACCGGTGGCTCCCTGAATATGGTGCCTGCCTATGTCGCTTACATGGTGGCTAACCACCTGGCGGGAATCACACGAAGCTGGTTGATGGGTCAGGGCCACTGTGTGGCGGCCATCGACGCGGTCAATGTGTTACTGCAAAACCTCTATCCGGAACAGGCGGAGCGCTACCCCCTAAGTGATGAAGGTCTATCGCAATTGGCGCAGGATTTTTACAGCTACGCGATTACGGATGATGGTCGCCCGGGTGTCCCATTAGGCAGTCATGTCAATCCACACACGGCGGGCGGTTTGATTGAAGGTGGCTACCTGGGTTTTGCTGAGCTGCAATACGTGCACATGCCTCTCCCCGGTGAGCGCCTGGTGGCTTTCCTGAGTGACGGTGCGTTTGAAGAACAGCGCGGCAGTGATTGGGCCAGCCGTTGGTGGCGCGCCGAGGATTGTGGTCTGGTAACACCGGTGATGATCGCCAATGGCCGGCGTATTGATCAGCGTTCCACCATGTACCAGCAGGGCGGCCTGACCTGGTTTTACGAACATCTGGAGCAGAATGATTTTCATCCGATCGCCATCGACGGGCGCGATCCTGCTGCGTTTATCTGGGGAATATTTGAATCAGAAGCGCGCTTGCAAGCCTGCAGCGCACATATTCGTGCAGGAAAAATGTGTTATCCGGTTAAACTGCCGTACCTGATTGCCGAAACGGAAAAAGGCTACGGTTTTTACGGTGCTGGCACCAATGCAGCCCACGGCACGTCTTTGCCCGGCAACCCTCGTAGCGATGCCGCGGCTCGGCAGCTATTCAATGAACACGCTGCCAGGCTCTTTCTGCCGCGTACTGAGCTGACCAGTGCAATCGAAAAAATAACACAACATAAGGCAGATAACCGGGTACCGGAAAAATACCATGCGCTCGGTCAGCGTGATGTCGTTTTAAAACTACCTACTGCTTCACCACAGTGCGAAAAGGGGCAAGCATTGTCACCCATGGCAGCCGTAGATAAGCGCTTGTGTGAGTGGCATCTCGCCAATCCGGGCGTGCGCGTACGTATCGGCAACCCTGATGAGCTACGCAGTAACCGCATGGGCCAAACGCTGGACCTTCTCAAACACCGGGTGTTAAACCCGGAAGACGGTGTGGCCGAGTCGATACAAGGGGCTGTCATTACCGCTCTGAATGAGGAGGCCGTAGTGAGTGCGGCACTGGCGAATAAAGGTGGTATGAACCTGGTGGTCAGCTATGAAGCCTTTGCCATGAAAATGATTGGTGCCTTGCGGCAGGAAATCATTTTTGCGCGGCACCAAAAAGAACTGAATCGACATCCGCGCTGGTTATCGTTGCCGGTTATCGCTACTTCGCATTTGTGGGAGAACGGCAAAAATGAGCAATCGCATCAGGATTCCGCTTTTGGAGAAGTGTTGTTGGGTGAAATGAGCGATATGGCACGGGTGGTATATCCCGCCGATGCCAACAGTGCGGTTGCCTGTCTCGATTCCTGCTACCAGAGTCAGGGTCAGATTTGGGCCATGACCATACCTAAGCAGGAAATCATTTCTTCTTTCAGTCCTGACCAAGCTCAGCAGTTAGTGGATTGTGGCGCGTTGACGTTGGAAGAGGATGACAGGGTTGATGTGCAATTAGTGGCAATGGGTGCTTATCAGCTCCATGTTTGTCGTGAGGTTGGTGAACGTCTCAGAGAAAAAAGCATTGGCTGCCGTATTACTTATTTGCTTGAACCTGGCCGTTTTCGTATTCCGCGCGACAGGCACGAACAGTCATTCGTTAGCAGTCCTTCACAGCAGGCACTGCTCTTTAATGATGCGATTCACTTGCGCGTTTTTGTATCCCATATGCGACCTGAAGTTCTGTTAGGTGTATGTCGACCACTGGACTTGGGCCGTGATCGCTGCCTGGCATTTGGTTATCGAAACCGCGGTGGCACATTGGATACGCAGGGCTTGCTGGAGGCAAATCAATGTAACGCCCGGTTCATTGTGGCAGAAACTTTGAAAAAGATGAGTTTAGGAGAAGGTTGATGGATAAAGATGGTCGCACAACACACTACGATAAAGATAGTCTGACGCTCTCCGGTACTGTGATGCTGGGCACCGGTGTGATGATAGGGGCAGGTATTTTTGCGCTGACTGGGCAAATGGCGGAAATGGTGGGCGTACTGTTCCCGCTGGCATTTCTGGCAGCAGCGGTGGTCGTTTCTTTCAGTGCCTACTCTTACGTCAAAATTTCCAATGCCTACCCTTCCGCCGGAGGGATAGGGATGTATTTACACAAGGCTTATGGCGACAGCTTACCGACGGCATTCAATGCACTGTTGATGTACTTCTCCATGGTGATTGCACAGAGCTTCCTGGCGCGGACTTTTGGCTCCTATACCATGCAATTATTCGGTGGTGATGAATCCGGGCGAACGGTGGCGATGCTGGGTGTGGGGCTGATTATTTTTGCGTTTATCGTCAATTTGTTGAGTAACCGCTTTATTCAAAAGGTAGCTGGGTTTATCGGGGTGTTAAAGATTGGCGGCATTTTGGTGTTCGGCATTATCGGTGTGTGGGTGGCCGATAGCCTGGCGCTAGATTTCGGTCACACGGATAACGTTGAAACCTCCGGAAATTTTCTTGGTGCTACCGCTCTCGGGATTCTGGCTTTTAAAGGTTTTACCACCATTACCAACAGTGGATCCGAGGTAATCGATCCTAAGCGAAATGTTGGAAGAGCTATCGTTATCTCTATTGTTGCGTGTGTAGTCATCTACACCCTGGTTGGCTTTTCAGTGGCCAGTAACCTATCCCTGAGTGAAATCATAGATACTCGCGATTATTCCCTGGCAGCGGCTGCGCGACCAGCGCTTGGAGAATACGGAGTATGGTTTACAGTCGCAATTGCCATGACGGCAACTGCGGGCGGCATTCTTGCCAGTATTTTTGCGGTGTCCCGGATGCTGGCCATGTTGACCGAAATGAAACTGGTTCCTCATCGCCATTTCGGTATGCCGGGAAGCATCCAAAAACATACACTTGTCTATACCGTGGTACTCGGTATTTTTCTTACGGCCTTTTTTGACCTGTCGCGGATAGCCGCCCTGGGTATTGTCTTTTATCTGGTCATGGACATTGCTATTCATTGGGGCGTGATTCGTTATTTGGCGGATGATATTAAAGCCAAGCGCTGGGTGCCCATTGTAGCCATTATTTTCGATTTTCTGGCTTTGATCGGTTTCGTTTGGGTGAAACTGAACGCTGACCCGTGGGTTATCGGCATTGCCCTTATCGCGATGTTACTGATCGCAGTGGGAGAGAGGTGGTTCCTGCATTCGAATAGACGGCAACGACTACTACACGAAGACGGTAAGCACCAGCGTCAGCATTGATGTCTGCTGTTCAAATTTAAACATCAGGTGGTTAAGTGGCGGAAAAGCGCATGAATGAACCTAATGAAACTAAGCATCGGCTTCTTATTTACGCACTCCCCTATTTATTAGTAAACATCAGCAGATGGTGGAGTATTAGAGAAGGTGAGGCCAATGAGCAAACGTGAATTCACAATACATTGTCCCGTATGTCAAATGACAAAAATAGATCGATCTTTGTCGCTCAAATATCAGGGCGTCGATCACTACTTTTGTTCATCTCAGTGTCTAGAGCGATTTAAAGAGCACCCTCACCTGTTTGTGGGCGACCCCAAACATGGCTTGTCGCCAAAGCAAAAGGGACAGGCGGCACTGAAAACACGTCGCATTGGTTTCGCTGAGGCTGTTGGCGACGAACTTAAAGCCACACTGGATCAATCCCTGTTGTCTCTTATGGGGGTAGAAGCACTCAGATTTGAGGGGCACTGCCTTTACGTGAGTTACGATCTTTTTCAAGTTTCCTTGGAGGAAATCGAAGCAACTATCGAGCAAACTGCGGCAAAGCTACATTCCGGTATGTTGGAGCGGGTAAAACGCGGATTTATTCATTACAGCGAGGAGTGTGAACTTGATAATCTCGCGCATCCCGGCGGGGACGGTAGCTGCCACGGAGGAAGTTGAAAGTAAAACAAAATATGAATTCAGTCCGTTTTACTTCGCTGTCTCGCTATGGGTGTGATGCCGTCACTAATGGTTGGCGATGAAATCTGTTAGCCCTTGGTATAGAGAATCTTAGGGGTTGATCTTCAATATACCTATATCGCGTGCACCCCTGTTTAAAGAGAATTTGGCTTCTTCTCTTTAACGTGAAAATACGGGGTAAAAATTTATATTTCGACACCGATTGCTGAAATGATGGTGATATTACAGATGCTGTCAACAAATCAAGTCAACCGTCCATAATGGAGGTCAATGTCTAATTTTGTTTTACCTGGTGTGGCACTAGTCGCGGTGGTAGTTTTATTTCTGCTGAGGGTACGCAATGCCACTCTTTGGCGGGCTACGGTAACACCACTGGCGTCAATAATCGTCAGTGGTTTTTTGATTTCCGGGCCGTTACTAAGTCATGTTGTGGCGGCGTAGCCTCCGGTTGCGATGCTGGGGATTCTCCTGGTGGCGTTTGCTATCGGCGCTGTGATCCGTTTCAACATTACTCATGCCGAGCCACTGCTTGCCGATGTCGGGCATTCCCACGTCGTTAAACCGTTACAACACCTGTCAGATCTCGCCCTGGGATTTGCTTATATTGTTTCAGTTACTTTCTATGTTCGCTTGCTGGCGTCTTTTGTGTTGCGTTTTGGCGGTCATCGTGATGCGGTGATCGAAAATGTTCTGACCACGGTCGTGTTGTTGTTTATTGCCATCGTGGGTTGGAAAAATGGAAGAAGCCGCGGTGGCGATCAAGCTGGCCATCATCGCTGCATTGCTGATCGGTCTGTTCGGGTTCGATTGGCATTGGCTCGCCAGTGATCAAACGCTTATCGATCCGAACGAAAATCTTACAGTGATGGAACGTCTCAGACTGTTGGCGGGATTACTGCTGATTGTACAGGGATTCGAAACATCGCGTTACCTGGGAAATGCCTATGATCCCGCCATGCGAGTGCGATCAATGCGGCTGGCGCAACTCATCGCCGGCGTTATTTATCTGCTGTTTGTGATTACGGGGCTACCTTTGTTGATGGAGTTTCATGGTATTGCCGATGAAACGGCGATTATTACCCTGGCGGGTCGTGTTGCCGAAATATTGCCCGCGCTATTGATACTGGCGGCGGTGATGAGTCGATTCAGTGCTGCCGTTGCCGACACAGTGGGGGCCGGTGGATTGTTCACTGAGCTGAGCGGTAGCCGACTTTCATCTCGACTGGGCTATATCGGTCTTGTGGCGGTAGCGATCTTGTTGGTTTGGACCGGTAATGTGTTTGATATTGTGACATTGGCATCGCGTGTGTTTGCGGCGTACTACCTGTTGCAGTGCCTGGTGGCAATAGCGGCTACTTTTAGGGCTGTCCGGTTAACCGGAGTACAGTGCGTGATTCTATTAACGTCATTTTCGGCGATGGCGATGATGTTGGCTCTGATAGTGGTGTTCGCTATCCCGGTAGGTTGATTTCGCAGATCTAAAGTGGCATGAAAGAGACATTTAATGGTGACGCTAACCTGAGTGTTCTCCACGACAGGTGGACACAGAGTTGCCTTGTGGGCATCGCGGGAGCGTTATCAGTGAGAGCAATGCTGGCAGTGATGATTCTGGTGCGCTGTATAACAAACTGGAAGGAAAAATACTGCCGTTTTTACGATAACCACAAAGGATGGATCAAGGTGATGAAAGCAAGTATTGGGTAAAATGCTTCATTTTTTAATAGTCACCGTATGATGCGGAGGTACGCAAGTGATGCTTACATACGTTAGGGAAAATTAGTTCGAACAATTAACGTAACATCTTCTTATCGGTTAAAAGTTTTTCGTTAAACGGATATACGGTGCCTGAATCCGGCTTCATCAAGTGCTGATCTTTATCAGGACAATCTACAATCGATAACAAATGTCGGATGACATTAAGACGAGCGCACTTTTTATTATTGGCTTTGACGATATACCAGGGGGCATGATCGCTATGGCTATGCTGTAGCATTTTGTCACGGGCAAGGGAGTAATCGTCCCAGTGCTCGATAGCTGTAGTATCAATTGGGCTGATCTTCCACTGTTTTAATGGATTAATTCGTCGATCATCTAATCTACTTTGCTGTTCATCCCGCGATATATCGAGATAGTATTTGATAATTTGGATACCTGTATCGCAAAGCATCTTTTCAAACGGTACGACCGCTTTCATAAATTGCTTATATTCTTTTTCCGAGCAAAAGCCCATGACTTTTTCCACACCCGCGCGGTTATACCAGCTGCGATTCATCAGGACCATTTCCTGCCGACTTGGCAGGTGGGCTGAGTAACGTTGGAAGTACCAGCTATTGGTATCGCGCTCAGAGGGTTTTCCCAGGGCGACGACTCGCGTTTCCCTCGGGCTTAGATGCTCAGTGATTCGCTTGATGACACCATCTTTACCGGCGGCATCCCGGCCCTCAAATATGACCAGCAGTTGCAGGTCGTTTTTGATAATGTGCCGCTGAAGTTTAACGAGTTGTATTTGGAGCTCTCTGAGTTCTGTTTTATAGGATGGCTTTTTCTTCGCTGAACTTGTCATCACATCACCTTGTTAGTAAATCGATTCAGCCTGTCATACAGGTAGATTATCCGATTTCATATTTCCTCATACCACTGCTCTGGTTGACGAATTCACCAGAGGTATGGCGGCTATAACCAGGAAAATACCCAGCCACTGTATTGAAGATAGCGACTCAGCAAAATATGTGTAACCTAAATACAGCCCGAATACAGGCGTTAGAAAACTGTAGACATTGATTTTGTATAATGGCGCAGTATCCATCAGCCAGAACCACAGAATAAATGGCAGAGCAGTGCCGGGCAATGCCAGTGCCAGTAAGATCCACACGTAATCCCAGTTCCAACTCAGGGGCGGCAAGGAAGTGTTAAAAAAGGCCAATAGCGACAGGGGGATAGCCCCCAGTAAGAGCTGGAATCCCATGGCATATAGCACATCGACACGATTAGCAGACTTCTTCAACAAGATATTGCTGATCGCTAAACCCGCAGCGGCAATAACAACATAGGCAATACCGCTCAATGACTGAACATCTGTGGCGAAAAGACTTTCCGCACTGATGACCACAATTCCTGAAAAACCGAGTAGAGTACCCAGCAGTGCCCGCTTCCCTATGCGTTCGTTCAGAATATGCCAGCCCAGAAGGCCGGCAATTAGAGGTTGTGTGTTGGTGAGTACGGTTGCCAGTCCGGGTGTGATTAGGCTGCCCGCATAGAACATGCCCCAGAACCCAATACTCGTTGCGGTTAGACCAATGCCAAGGATATAGAGGCAGACTTTAGTGGACTTTGGGAAAGGTCTACCTAGCATCCAAGCGATGACAATTAAAAAGAAACCCGCAATCGCTGCTCTAAGAAATGCCGTCAACATAATCGGGGCATAGGGTAAACTAAGGGAGATGAGCGGGAAGCATATTGCCCATAACACCATGGTGAACACAGCGCCACCAGTAATAAATACCTTAGCCGGCATAGGGCGAATCGCTATATCCACTGTCTAGCTGCTGGGTCTTTCTGGATTCTCTTCCATTACCATATCTCATTTATCAAACAATGAATCCGTTTGTTTAAGTGTTATTTTTAATTGCGCTAGCATTTCATCTACCGTGCCCATGTAATCGTACTTGTATTTACTCATTTTTTCCTTGACGTGTGGATAGTCGCTGGCCATCAGATTTCTCATAGCAAGTAGTTTTCTTTGCATTCTGTCGACTTGATCCTGAAGGTTCTGCATACGCTCCGGAGAGCTGCCAAGGGTTTGGAAGCTTGCTTGCCGTTCCGCTACTGTGCGGTCATATTTTTCAATGTCTTTTATGGGGTCATGTGCAGAGTGTGGATAAGCCAATTCAACAAATAACAGCGGGTAGAAAAATACGAATATGGAGAGAGATCTTTTCAACATGTGATTTTTCATATTTATGGATTTAGAGTCGTGATTGCCTAAGCGGATTTAATTATTTTTCGATGGCGATAAATTCAGTGGTCGTGCGAATCGCTTGTATTGCCTCTTGCTGTCAGTATCTGATATTGATCCGGCGTAAGTGATGGAAGCCTTTGTAGAAATGCCACCATATTCCAAATCCGGTCGTCACTGTGAGTTGGTCCCCAAGCGGGCATGCCCGATGCCTTAATGCCGTGCTTGATAATCCAGAATTGGCGTTGAATAGCTATTTCTTCACTACCTGTGTCGCTGCCATGCTCATGCCCATGGGCATCTGCCGTGGCGGTCAAGTTAGGTGGGGAAGGATACAGGCCGATGGTAAAGTCACTCTCATTTTTACCCGGTTTGAGATGGCAGCTTGTGCACATGTCGTTGTAGTCAGCACCTCCAGCCAACAATCGATCGGACGTATTCAAATTACTAGGAATTTGAATATCGCTGGCAGCTCGGGCAATGGATCGTTCGCGCAGGGTTTCCAGCAGCCAGTAACTGAGTTTGTTATGGGGCACGTCGGCACCGATGGGATATAGGCCCGAGTAGATAAATAAGCCAGCGCCCACCAGGCCAATGACCGTAGCGATAAGCAGGCTCCTAATAAATGCGGTGAGCGTTGGCATAGGACATTCCTTAGGTTTATGCGTTAGTGCTGATGTTCAGAGTGTTGTTCATCTGAAGCTTTCTTCTGGCCATCTTCACTAGCATCTTCGTGGCTCATTGAATAGTCACCATCGCTGTGATGCATATCCTTCATGCACTGCTTCATCATGGCTTGCATGACAGGATCGTTCATATCCATCTTGCTGTGATCCATATCCTTCATTGCGGCGCAATTCGGGTTTTCTGCGTCTTTCATGTGCTCCTTAGGATCATGGGCTTGAGCTGAAAAAGTCACGCCAAGGGCAGCGAGAACGAGAACGGGGGATAGAAGTTTACGTTTCATTGAGTGTTTCCTCGGAGGAGTAAAAGTCATGTTGACCAGACAATGTTAATTATTAAAACCAGAACCTGAGGCCCGCGACGATCTGGGTGTCAGAGCGATCATCGCCTGCGGCGCGCCGGTAATCCGCTGTATCGCCATAAGTGCTCGTCCATTCCACTCCAATGTAGGGGGCAAATTGACGGCTGAACTCATAACGCAGACGCACACCCAACGCGAGATCCGACAGGCCGGAGCCTAAACCATTTTCCGGGTCGCCCTTGCCGTACAGATTCAGCTCAGCGCGGGGTTGTAAAATCAGGCGTTGTGTCAGCAATAATTCATATTCAGCTTGAGCGGCTAGTGCGGTCCGACCGTTGTCGCCCACATAGGCGGTAACATCCAGTTCAAACCAATAGGGGGCAAGCCCTTGTAGACCCAGCGCCAACCATTGGCGATCTTTGCCTTCGTTATATTGGTCAAATCGCAGGCCAAGTTGGGTATCAAAATAGGCGTTCAGCGCATGACCCCAGAGCAGATCGGTGGAGCTTTCTTCCAAGGTTCCACTTGCAATATCACCTTCCGCCTTGATGACGAGTCGATCGAAGGTGGTGCCGTACCATGCCTGGAGGTCGTAAACTATGGTTTCACTACCGGTTTTACTGTCTTCCTGGTATTCGAAACGGTCACCTAGTACCGCCCAAAAGCTATGTTCATCGGCCAGCTTCAGTTGTGGCGACCCTGATTGAACGTAGGGGCTAGCGGTCAAACTAAAACCATCCGAGTAGGCGTGAGGGTCGCGGGCGTCAGCGGGTGCGCTACCACCTTGCGCTTTCTTCTCGCCTTGATCCATCTGTGCAAGGACAAAATTCGCGTGCAAACTGGTGGCAAATAGCACCAACACTGCCAACCAGTTCATAGTCTTCATTTTCATTCCCATTCTCATGACACTACCACCTCACGGAACATGCCCGCATCCATATGAAACAGCAGGTGGCAATGCCAGGCCCAGCGGCCCAGGTCATGCGGTGTAGTTAAGTAACTGATTCGTTGGGCGGGCTGTACCGGTATAGTATGACGACGCACCCGCAGTTCCCCCTGATCAGTTTCCAGTTCGCTCCACATGCCGTGCAAATGCATGGGATGGGTCATCATTGTGTCGTTTTGCAGGATGATTCTGACCCGTTCATTATGGCGCAATGATACCGGCGTACTTTTGCCAAATTCGAGCCCGTCAAACGACCAGCTGTAACGTTCCATATTACCGGTTAGGTGGAGTTCGAGTTCCCTCACGGGTTCGCGCTGGTCATCCAAAATGCCGTCAATGGATTTTAAATCTGCCAGAGTTAGTACGCGATGGCCCTGTGGTCGTAGTCCTTTTTCGCTTAGATCTCGAAGGCCTATGCCAGGATCATCCAAAGTAGTACGGGGTGTATTGACGCGCTGATCGACAGATGGGCCATACTCCGTGCGTGCGTGGCGCACGGTAGACGAGGGCTTGGCGAGAGGACTGCGTGTGGCCTGGTTCATACCCGGCATACTTTGGCCGCTGTGCTGGCTGTGATCCATTGCCATGCCACCGTGCATGTTGGAGTGATCCATGCCCCCCATATCCATATTACCCATGCTCATCGCACTGTGATCCATACCTTTTTGGTTCATTTCCTGGTGACTCATGGCGCCCATCATATCGGCCATGGTCAGCCATTCCACCGGATCAAGTGTTGGTATGGAAGCCGACAAGCCTTGGCGAGTGGCCAGTGTGCCTAAAGCATAACCGCTACGCTCCATACTTTGTGCAAAGATGGTATAAGCATCGTCTTTAGGTTCTACTAGCACATCGTAAGTTTCACCTGGACCAAAACGGAATTCATCGATGCTTACTGGCTCAACATCTTGGCCGTCCGATTGGATGACGGTCATTTTTAAGCCGGGAATGCGCACGTCAAAGAAGCTGTTACTGGCAGCATTGATAAAACGCAGTCTTACTCGGTCTCCTTTGTTAAACAGTCCCGTCCAATTGCTAGCAGGAGCAGTGCCATTCATTAAATACGTGAACGTAGCCGCCGACAGATCGGCTAAATCCGTTGGATTCATACGCATCTGATTCCACATCTGACGCTTTTCCAGTGCGGCTTGCAGACCCATGTTCGAAACATCACGGGTAAAATCAAAAAACGTAGGCTGGCTGAAGTTGTATATATCGCTTTGTACTTTTAGTTTGCTAAAAGCATGCATAGGGTTCTCGTCTGTCCAGTCAGAGAGCTGCACCACGTGATCCTGATCGGTGTGATGTCTTTCACCTGCGCGGGGCTCGATGATCAAAGCGCCGTACATCCCCGTCATTTCCTGAAAACCGGAATGGCTGTGGTACCAGTAGGTGCCGCTCTGGCGCAGCTTAAAACGGTAGGTAAAGGTTTCGCCTGGGGCGATGCCTTTGAAGCTGATACCTGGCACACCGTCCATCTGATAAGGCAGCAGGATGCCGTGCCAGTGAATGGACGTTGAAACTGCCAGGCGATTAGTCACGCGGATTGTGACCTCATCACCTTCGCGCAAGCGCAGGGTTGGGGCCGGGATTGATCCATTGATGGTCGTGGCCATCCGGGTGACACCGGTAAAATTGACCGGCGTCTCTGCGATGACCAGATCAATTTCACGCCCGCTGAGCACGGGTGCTGAGCCAAGTGAAGTCGTGCTGCTTACGGCAGCCTGCAACCAGGACGGTGTGGCGGCCAGTACACCACCAGCGGCCAGGCCCTGCACAAATCGGCGGCGACTCAGCTGCCAGGACGGCTTGGGTTGGGGAAACCATGAGGTCATTGGTCAATCTCTTGTTAGGGAAATATTGATTGTTCCATATCTTGGTCCCGCATACTAGCCAGGCATGCCTGACACCCGCATGACTCCAGAATGACAAAGTTGTAATCTGTGTGTCATCTTTCTGTGGGTAAGCCTAGTTTAGGCTGTTTCCAAAGTCATTCTGCAAATACGGAGCAGGGTAACCATGCGGCTATTGGTGGTCGAAGACGAAATCAAGACGGGTGATTATTTACAGCAGGGCCTGACCGAAGCGGGCTTTATGGTCACGCTGGCACGCAACGGTCTGGACGGGCATCACCTGGCAATGACGGAAACGTTTGACCTGCTGGTGCTGGATGTCATGCTGCCGGATGTGGATGGCTGGCGCATTGTGCAGTCACTCCGTGAGGCGGGGCGTCAAACGCCGGTACTCTTCCTGACGGCTCGCGACAGCGTCGATGATCGGGTCAAGGGGCTTGAGCTGGGAGCGGACGATTACCTGGTCAAACCCTTCGCCTTCGCCGAGTTATTGGCCCGAGTTCGAACCCTGTTGCGTCGCAGTACGGTACCGGTAATCACGGATCAGATGCGCGTCGCCGATCTCATTCTGGATTTGCCGCGACATCGGGCTATGCGTACGGGTCGTAAAATTAACCTAAGCCACAAAGAGTTTTGTCTGCTGGAGCTGCTTGTCCGTCGACAGGGTGAAGTGCTACCGCGTTCGCTGATTGCCTCGCAAGTGTGGGACATGAACTTTGATTCCGATACTAATGTGATCGATGTGGCCATCCGTCGCCTGCGCTCCAAGATAGATGACGATTTTGAGCCTAAATTGATTCACACGGTAAGGGGGATGGGCTACAAGCTGGAAGTGGATGACGAGCATGATGTGGAGTAGTCGTCTTGGCAAGCATCCACTATCGCTAACCGCCCGGGTGATGGCCTTTGTTGCCCTTGCCATTGGGCTAAGTCTTCTGGTGATTGGTTATCTGGTGGACAACGCGGTCAAGCGCCATTTCGCCGAACAGGACGCTGACGAGTTGGAGGTCATGACAAGGGCTGTGGATCGAGCCTTACGCAAAACGGGTGACGGCTCTTCACACTTGGGTGAGGCGTTGTCGCACGCGATATCGGGTCATCACGGTGTCTATTTTCAGGTCTGGGATAAGGAAAAGCGCCTGATTTACGGCCCCTCAGCGAACGATTTTGCAAAACCTATTAATACCTTTGCCCCGGTGTCCAGTATTCAGGTTGGCAACGTATATCACTGGCAGGGAGATGGGAAAACCTACCGGGGAACCATCACGCAAACCCAGGTGGGTGGCCAAGAATACTACATCGTTACCGCCATTGACATGGATGCTCATATCCAATTTCTGGAGAATTTTCGTCGTAGCTTATGGCTTATCATGTTACTCGCAGGCATGGTGACGCTATTGGCGGCCTGGTATGGTGTGCATCAGGGGCATGCGCCACTGCGCGGGTTGAGCGAAGCCATGCGTGAAATACAGGCTGATCGCCTGCATGTTCGACTTGATTCCGAGGCGGTGCCTGGGGAACTTCAAAATCTCGTTTCTTCATTCAATTTTATGCTTGGCCGATTGGAAGACAGTTTTGCCCGCTTGTCCCATTTCTCCGCCGACATCGCCCACGAATTGCGCACGCCTCTTACCAATATCATCACCCAGACTCAGGTCGTTCTGGGAAAGTCACGAGGCCTGGTTGAATACCGCGAACTGCACTATTCAAACCTGGAAGAATTGGAACGCTTGGCAAAAATGGTCAACGACATGCTCTGGCTGGCTCAAAGCGAGCATGGACTGCTTAAGCCGGTATGGGAGTCACTGGGTATGGCTCAGGAAGTCCGTAAGCTATTTGATTTTTTTGAGGCGCTGGCAGAGGAAAAGCACATACAGTTAATGCTGGAAGGACAGGCGCCGAAAATTAAGGGTGATCGTGCCATGCTGCGGCGCGCCATGTCCAATCTGTTATCCAATGCGATACGCCACTCACCCGAGGGAGAAAGCGTGAAGGTTCGTCTGGATGTGTCGGACGAAGGGCAGGTTTTACTCAGCGTACAGAATACGGGGCCGGAAATTCCCGCAGAACATTTGCCCAGAATTTTCGACCGTTTCTACCGGGTTGATCCTTCACGTCAGCGCCAGAGTGAAGGGGCTGGATTGGGCTTGGCGATTGTTAAGTCCATCGTGGAAGCACACTACGGCAGTATCGACGTGTCTTCAGATTACGGTATGACCTCCTTTTCGATCTGCTTTCCACAAGCGGCTATTAATTGGGACTGCGAAGAAGGGGCTTTGCCATGAGTCTATTTTCCATCGGAAAATTAGCGCAAGCTGCACAAGTCAGCGTCGAAACCATCCGCTACTACGAACGCCGTGGCCTCATCACTCAGCCTCCAAAACCGGCTCAAGGATACCGCACTTATACCAAGGCCACCCTGGCACGGATTTTATTCATCAAACGTGCCCAGGAACTGGGCTTTACTCTGGAGGAGATCGAAAACCTCTTGGTACTGGGCGAATCCCATTGCTCGGAAGTCCAGGAGTTGGCGGAAAGTAAACTGGTCAGCGTGCGGTCAAAAATCAACGATTTGTGCCGCCTGGAGCGTGTTTTAGAGGGTTTAGTCACCCAGTGCCGCTCCAATCCCGACAACACAGCCTGTCCGATTGTGGAGTCGTTACAACCTGACAAAGACCTCTCCTGAGTCGGACTTGACTCCGTACCGAAGTACGGCGTTTACACTGGCTTCATTGAATGCATTCCATGGAGTCCGCCATGCCCGCAAACGACGAGTTCGCCAAAAATAATCTACCCCTGATCGGCGGGGTGCTGGCTGCTGTTGGCGCCAGCCTTTGCTGCATCGGCCCGTTCGTTTTACTCACACTGGGGATCAGCGGGGCCTGGATCGGGAACCTGACTCTGCTGGAGCCCTATCGTCCCGTCTTTATCGCCATCGTGATGATGCTATTGGGTTGGGCGGGCTGGCAGATCCACCGGCCAGTTGAGGGCTGCGAGCCGGGCACCGCCTGCGCCGTACCGCAAACGCGAAAACGCCGACGGGTTATTTTCTGGATCATGGCCATCATCGCGTTGGTTCTTGTCACCAGCAGCTACTGGATTCCCCTGATGGTTTAAAAATGCGTTGCCCAAGACTGGAGTGAATCATGCACAAAATCACAATAGCCCTTGTATTCACCATCACCAGCCTGTCTGCCTGGGCTAAACCTCAGATTGTCACTCTGAACCTGCCAACCATGAACTGCGCCATGTGTCCGATCACGGTCAAGAAGGCCCTTAGCAAAGTAAAAGGCGTCACCAAGGCCGAGGTCAGTTTTGAACACAAGCAGGCGGTGGTCACTTTTGAGGATACTCAGACCAGCGCAGGGAAACTCATTGAAGCGACCACCAATGCCGGTTATCCCTCAACCCTTGTGGAAACAGAAACGCCATGACAAAACGACAGGAAAGGCGTTTTGCACAGCTCAGCTGCCCGAAGGGTGGCGTACAGGGAAGTACGTCATGACATCAAATGTGATTTTAGATTCAGAATTGACCTGTCCGAAATGTGGCCATAGGAAGCTCGAAACCATGCCGACGGATGCCTGCCAGTGGTTCTATGAGTGCGAAGGTTGTCACGCTGTACTTAAACCCAAACCCGGTGATTGTTGTGTGTATTGTTCTTACGGTTCGGTACCATGCCCGCCTGTTCAACAAGAGGGGCGTTGCTGTTCTTAGAGAACTCATATTGACATTGTACGGTTCAGGCCGGATTGTTCGCGGTAAAGTGCTTGAGTTTTTCTTTCATTGCTCACTCGTTTCGCCGTCGAAAGACTCCAGGATTGGACAACCCTTGTCACTGGAACCACACAGATTGGTGAGCAGTCGCAGTTCGTCCCGCAAAGTGGTCAATTCCTCCAGATGATGTTGAATGTCTTCCAGCTTGTGATGCGCCAGTTCCCGGACTTTGGGCTTGGCTTTTTGCGGGTTTTCCCGAAACTGAAGTAGCTGTTTGATTTCATACAGGCTAAATCCCATCTTTTGCGCCCGCTTGATAAAGCGCAGTCGTGAGAGATCTTTATCGAAATACAGTCGGACTCCAGCATCATTGCGATGTACTTCGGGCACCAGTTTGATTTTTTCGTAATAACGCAGGGTATCAGCACTGATTTCCAATGTTGCGACCACTTCACCAATTCGCATCATGATTTAAAACCAGAAACAGCCATGAGCCACTTTTTCATAGTAAATAACTTTCATTGAGCAGGTAAGCCCCAATGGCCATTAGCGTGATGCCTCCTGCAATCTCAAAACCACGACGCCAACACTCGATGGTTTTCAGGTTTTCCAACCAGCCGATGCTGATAGCACCCACGGCAAGCGGGATCACCCGACCGAGAGCGAACGCCAACATCAACAAACCACCATAAAAACCCGATCCGATCGAAGCACTAACACCGAGTCCGATCCATAACCCCGGCGAACAGACCGGACAGATCCCGACCGTAAACGGCATACCCAATAAGAAGGCTCCCCAGAGCGTCGCCGCGCGTTTTCCCCGCAATGGCAACCAGGGTAACGGAATTTTCAACCAGCCCGTCCAGAGCAAACCCAGCGCTGCACCGATACCTAACACCACATGGGTGAGTATGAGCCCGGCGGCAAAGGCCAGGCCATAACTGACCGCCTCACGGAAAGCGCGTGCGCGAGTGACGTAGGCCAGTACAACAGGAATGGAGGCGAAAGCCACCGGCATAAAGCTGAACAGAAAACCAGCCAATAAAGCCGCACCCAGACCGGCAACTCCGCCCATTTGCATCCAGGCTGTGGTATCCATCAGTGCGCTTTACCTTGAGGTGCTGAAGGCTCCTCCAATCGCTTCAGAATCTCCTGACTTGATCTCTTGATAGCGCACCCGGTCGTCGTTCAATTCAGCGATCACCGCTTTTGCCAGCGCTTTTATTTTCTGACAACGACCGCATCCGGAAGCCGTCAATACTTCCACTAAGACTGACTGGCTTTCAGTTTCTGCGCTCATGACAGGCTTTGCAACCACAAAGTGAGCGGCAGCAAGGCGTAAGCCGCAAAAAGGGAAAGCAGAAGTATCACTGTACTCGCCCACAATACTGCCTTTTGCCATCGCAAGCGGTTTTTGTCCGCTAGAGCGCAGACTTTGATCCGATGCAATCGCCAGTAGCTATAAACTAATGCGGCAGCGGTTAAGGAAAATGTGACGACTTTGTACTGCGACAATGTCGTTAACCAAGGCATCACGGCCACCATCGAAGCCACAGCGCTTCCGAGCCCAAGCGCGACCAATACAATTGGTAGCGCGCAACAGGTGGTACCGATAAGCGCGAGCCCCAGGCCGCTGAAAAGAGAGGTATCGGTTTTCGCCTGTTCAGTGTTCATCGAAATCTAATCATTGCGATCATTCTTTTTGAGGCTTTACGGGTTGCACCTGGAATTGGCGCAAGGTAAACCCGGCGTCATTGATCAAGGTTTTAAGCGATGCTTGATTCATGGGTTCCAGCGTGTCCGCCTCAAAGATCACCAATCCATCATTCAATTTGATAATCACACTGGATTTATCTACGCCATCAAGCGCTTTGATTTTCTTTTCGATCCCGTAGGCACAATAAGGACAGGCCATGCCATCAACATGCAGCTCATAGCGCCTGTCAGCCGCCTGCGCCATAAATGAAAGCATCATTAATGCTGCAATAAGTAAACACTGTCTCATGGTTAAACTCCTAAAACGGTTGTCTCTTTACAGGTGCCATTCCAGCTCAATTTTGGCACGGTAGTCGTCTTGCTCCTGATCGGCGGACAAATCATCGATGACGGGCAGTTGTAAGCCTGCCTTGAACGCAAAATTCTGATGTGTCCACATCAAACCGGGCGACAGAAACCATTGGTTCCCGCCCAGGTGCCTTTCCACACTTCCCGCGCCATTGTCGAAAACTGCATTTTGCGGCTGGCGGGGCGCCACACCATCTTGGGCGCACCTTGAAATTGGACGAGCGCTTTCAAACGGTGTTTGCTGCCACTCGTGAGGTCTTCACCCCGAGTTTAATCAGCGTGCTCGTGGTAATTCTGGTGAATCTGCCCATTCTGGCGCTGACCGGCGTGGAAGGAAAAATGTTTACCCCCATGGCGATGGCGGTAATCATGGCACTGTTGTCCGCATTGGTGTTGTCGCTGACCTTCGTTCCTGCGGCTGTGGCACTTGTCATGCGCGGACACATTGAGGAGAAGGAAAATTTTATAGTTCGTTCTTCCAAGTGGCTTTACGCACCAGTATTGGAGTGGGTCCTGAAGTTTCGCGTTTGGGTGCTGTCAATGACCCTGATATTCGTGATTATCGTAGGAACACTCGCAACTAAAATGGGGACTGAATTTATCCCGAACCTGGATGAGGGTGATATCGCCGTCCAGGCGTTGCGAATACCCGGCACCAGCCTCAGCCAATCCCTGGATATGCAATTTCGCCTGGAAAAAGCCGTGCTGGAAATGCCTGAAGTCAAAACCTACTTCTCGCGTGTCGGAACCGCTGAAGTCGCCAGCGATCCCATGGGGCCCAATATCTCTGATGGCTATGTCATGCTGAAAGACAAAAGTGAATGGCCTGATCCCGATAAAACCAAAGCCCACCTGCTGGAAGAAATGGGTGAAAAACTTTCGTTGTTGCCCGGCAATGCCTATGAGATCAGCCAACCGATCCAGCTTCGATTTAATGAATTGATTTCAGGTGTCAGATCGGATTTAGGGATCAAGGTATTCGGCGATGATTTGCAGCAACTGTTGAAGTCGGGAAGCGAAATCGCCGCTGTACTGAACGGTATAGAGGGCGCTGAAGGCGTAAAGGTGGAACAGGTGTCGGGCTTACCCATTTTGTCAGTCGAAGCGGATCGCTCCGCCCTGTATCGCTATGGCTTGAACGTTGCCGATGTGCAGGACGTCGTCGCTGCCGCCACAGGCGGTGAAGAGGCTGGGCTGATCTTTGAAGGTGACCAACGTTTCTCGATCGTCGTGCGCTTGGCAGAACGATTAAGGGCCGACGTGAGCGCCCTGGAGCGTTTGCCCGTACCCTTACCGGGCGGTGGCTATGTGCCGTTGCGTGAGGTCGCCAGACTGACGCTGGCACCCGGTCCCAATCAAATTTCCCGAGAAAACGGTAAACGCCGATTGGTGGTCAGCGCCAATGTTCGCGGTCGTGATTTGGGAGGGTTTGTGGCTGAAGTACAGGGCAAAGTAGCACAGCAGGTCAAGTTACCGCCCGGCTATTGGCTAGCATACGGCGGTACCTTTGAACAACTGCAATCGGCGTCACAACGGTTAAGTTTGCTGGTGCCTGTGACACTGGTGATGATCTTTGCCCTGTTGATGATGACTTTTGGCTCAGCTAAAGATGCCGCACTGGTATTCAGTGGCGTGCCGCTGGCGCTGACCGGCGGCGTCATCGCCTTGTGGCTGCGTGACATACCGCTGTCAATTACTGCCGGTGTCGGTTTTATCACCCTGTGCGGGGTATCGGTGCTGACGGGGGTTATGATGGTATCCGCATTTCGGGACGCGCTTAATCGTGGCGAAGTCATCGAGTCTGCGATTCAGAGTGGAGCTATGCTGAGGCTGCGGCCGATATTGATGGTCGCTTTGGTGGCCGCGCTCGGCTTTTTGCCCATGGCGCTCAACACCAGTACTGGGGCCGAAGTACAAAGGCCCTTAGCCACAGTAGTTATTGGCGGAATCCTTTCTTCTACTTTACTCACATTGTTGGTGTTGCCTGGTTTGTATCGTCTTGCATGGCGAAAACCGAAAGCATTGAATGGAAATGGCGAATCCATTGCACAATAACTGACTAAAGCTCGCGGCATGTGATTCATGCCGCGTGTCGTCTAACGTAACAGCAACACTTTATAGGAATATTCACATGAAACTAATCACGGCCTTCATTCATCATGTACGAACTGCCGACGTAATCGATGCACTACACGATGCAGGCTACAAGAACATGGCAATGCTTGATATCAAAGGCACCTTGAAGCCGTTAGGGGAACAGGAGCTGGCCTATTCGTCCGAAGCTGGCGTGGTGATTTCAGAAGTTCAATTATCACTAGCCTGCGAAGACGAACAGGTTGATGCGGTGACAACTATCATCCGTAAAACTGGAAAAATTGGTGCTAACATTTCCGGATGGGTGTATGTCAGCCCCATTGAGCAGGCGCTACCTATAGACGGTCGTTAACACTCCCGGTGTTGTGCGCGCTGGCTGCGTCCTCACCAGCGCCACAACACCGGAAACGCCTAGCGGAGGGGCTATGCATAATCACGGTCACACCAGCAGTTCACAACGTATTGGCTGGGCGTTTTTTCTCAACCTGGGTTTTACGCTTATTGAAATTGTCGGCGGCCTATTGACCAACAGCACCGCCATTATGGCGGATGCCGTTCACGACCTGGGCGACTGTATTTCCATCGGCCTCGCTTGGTTACTCAGCAAGGTCAGTGAGAAAGACTCTAATACTGATTTTACTTACGGATATCGCCGCCTGTCGTTATTAGGTGCCTTGATCAATGGCTTGGTACTCATTGCAGGGTCAGCTTGGGTCTTGTCAGAGGCTATCCCAAAACTGTTGCAACCTGAAATGCCTGTCGTCGAAGGGATGTTGGGATTGGCCATTTTTGGTGTGATGGTCAATGGATTCGCTGCGTACAAGCTTAGTCATGGGAAAACACTTAACGAAAAAGTCTTGAACTGGCATTTATTGGAAGATGTACTGGGTTGGGTGGCTGTCCTGATTGTATCCATTGTGCTGCTTTTTGTAGATTGGCCTATTTTAGATCCAGCACTGTCTATCGTTTTTACCCTCTATATCTTGTTCGGTGTAGAAAAAAACCTTTGGAGTACCACTCGATTGTTTCTTCAGGCAGCACCCGACAAAGCACTGTCAGAGTCACTTCACCAATGTCTGTCCACGCTTGATGACGTCCGTAGTGTTCACCACCTACACCTGTGGTCACTCGATGGTGAGCATCATGTGCTTACTGCACATTTGGTATTGCGATGCGCATTAACCTTGGAGCAGCAACTTCATTTGAAAAGGACAATTGCTGATCGTCTCAGAGAGTTCGATCTCGCGCATACGACCATTGAATTCGAATTTGGAGAGGAGGCGTGTCGAGATGCGGGCGTTATCTGAAACCCACGCCGTTGGATTTCATTTGTAAATTCAGGTCATCACACAAGTACATCGACATGGTTACCCAATGTTTCAATCGAAGCGGTATTAATCTCACTTTTTTCTTGTGCAGCCATCATAATTGCTTGTTGAGAGGCTTTACGATCCTGTGGTGTGGGATCAGTGGGTGCCATGGACGCCATTCGTATTAGTTGGGCTTTTTCCAGCGTTGCTTGGGGATCATTGGGTTCAGATGAAGTATCAAACACGACATCATCTGAGACGACATAAAGTTCGCCATCGAGAGAACTATACTGGTAATTGGGTGGTGAACTGTGCTGTGTCGTAACCGTAACGGCGAGATGAGATTCGACATGCCGCTGAATTTGAGTCTGAGAAAGCTCTAATTGTTTGCGCTCATTCGAGTTGTCGCCAGACTTGGTCTCTGTGTCGCGCGCTGAATTGGTAGATGAATTGCTCAAAGGCGCTGATCCAGGGGCAATTCAAGCAACTACAGGACTCGCTGTGATCTCGTAAGAGCCAAATTTGTCGGTTCTTCCACAGGCCTCCTAGAAGTCGGCGGTATTCCTGATTACGCATATCATGCGTAATTGCGCGTAACTTTAAATAATTCTAATAAGATCAATCGGTTATTGACCTCTAAATTACGTGGATAAGGGCTATTGGACGGAAACCTGCGGTTACGATGTGGTCGCGGGACTCAAAACCGTAGGTTTTCGTTCAAATGCCCCCGCTGGTCCATTTTCGCGAGATTTACCCGGGTTCCTGTGGCGTACTGTACGGCTGAGATCGACACCAGACGTGGTGTTTCGGATATGGCCTGAAACAGTTCTGCTTCGGGGTTCTCACCTGCGAGGGAAACCTTGCGGACAATCACCCCCTGATTCTTGAGGGACTCCCAGACAATGGAGTTCGATGGAAACTCTTCATCGGAAATAACAACCGTATCACCTGGACGCCAGTCGATGCCGTAAGCGACAAATGAAAGGGCCTCGGAAGTATTCTTCACCAGGGCGACAGAGTCGACAGGCGCATTAATAAGCCTGGCCAGGTTCAAACGAAGTTGTTTCTCTATCTCCAGCCAGTGTGGATAGTCGGCGGCTCCCTTGGCTACGTTTTCTTCAGCAAACCGGGCAACGGCTTTACTGGCTGATATTGGCCACGGAGCGACAGCAGCATGATTCAGGTACATGCATTGTTCATTGACCGGAAACTCCTGTTCCAGTGCTGAATTCAACTGATCCATTTTAGTGGGTCCTTATCTGCTGTTAAGATGATGGCTGTTTACAGGGATCATGCTATCGACATGTCAGAAACTATGCAGCACTCTTCGTTTAAAAAAGTATCATCTACGCCAGTCGACTCTCTAAATATCGTTATTGAGCACTATGAACACATAAAGACGGGCGCCCCGCATTACCATATCCGTAGCGAGCATGAGGAAAAAGCCTTCCTGCTCGCCGTCAGGACCATGCCGCACGACTCAACCGGTGTGGCGCATATTCTTGAACATACCGCGCTTTGTGGCAGCGAGAAATTCCCGGTCCGTGATCCGTTCTTTATGATGACCCGTCGGTCGCTGAATACTTTTATGAATGCGATGACCAGTAGTGACTGGACTGCGTATCCCTTTGCTTCGCAGAATGATAAAGACTTCCTGAATCTGTTGGATGTTTATCTCGACGCTGTCTTCTTCGCCAATCTTGATGAATTGGATTTTGCGCAGGAAGGTCATCGCATTGAACTTGCCGATAAAGATGACCCGAACTCAGCACTTGAATACAAAGGTGTTGTTTTCAATGAAATGAAAGGCGCCATGTCATCGCCCGTATCCCAGCTTTGGCAGGGAATCAGCGGAGAGCTATTCCCGACAACGACCTATCATTACAACAGCGGCGGTGAGCCCGAGAATATTCTCGACCTGTCGTATCAGGAATTGCTTGATTTCTATCGCAGTCATTACCACCCAACGAACGCCATTATCATGACATTCGGGGATATGGAAGTGGCAGACATTCAGTACCGGATGGATCAGCAGGCATTGAGTCGCTTTGATAAACAGGACAGGCAATTGCGGGTAGAGCCTGAACGGCGTTTTTCAGAGCCTCAACATAAAGAAGCGCTCTACGGCGTTGATTCGGATGACCTGAGTGCCAAAACCCACCACGTCATTGGTTGGCTGTTGGGTGATTCTATTGATCTCGATGCCCAACTTGAGGCTAACCTGCTGAGTCAGGTGCTGCTTGATAACAGTGCCTCTCCGTTGCGTCGGGCTCTTGAGGAAAGTGATCTTGGTACGACACCGTCACCTCTCTGCGGTCTGGAAGATTCTAACCGCGAAATGTCGTTCATGTGTGGACTTGAGGGTAGTGAGCCGGAGCACGCTGAGGCGGTTGAAGCCCTGATCCTCAATACCCTCGAGAAAGTTGCCGAAGAGGGCGTTCCTGTCGAAATGGTTGAAGCAGCTCTGCATCAGCTCGAGCTTCATCAACGCGAGATAGGAGGGGACCATTACCCTTATGGGTTGCAGCTGATCCTGACTGCACTGCCTGCTGCAACACACTATGGTGATCCTGTTGCATTACTGAACCTTGATCCGGCACTCGAACGTTTACGTGCTAAGGCATCGTCGCCAGGCTTCATATCAGACGCTGTCAGGCAGCTGCTTCTTACCAATACCCACCGTGTCCGCTATACCCTTAAGCCTTCCAGTACCTTGAATGCCGAAAAGGCGGACAAAGAAAAAGCTCGCCTGGAGAATGAACGTGCGAACATGTCAGACGCCGATATCCAGGCATTGAAGGATAAGGCAGAGGCACTGGAAGCCCGGCAGGTGCAGGAAGATGATCCCGATATTCTGCCCAAAGTCGGCCTTGAGGATATTCGCCCTGAACTGACATATGTTGCGCCTACCGCTGAGCGGTCTGACCGCATCGACACCACAGAATATGTCACCGGCACAAATGGAATTATCTATCAACAAGCAATGCTCAACCTGCCTCCAATGACCCGTGAGCAAATGACCTGGCTACCTTTCTACACTCAGGCATGGACGGAAGTTGGTGCTGGCGGGAATTCGTATCTGACTCAGCAGCAACGCCAGACAGAGGTGCTGGGGTCTCTGACGTCTTACGCCTCGGTGAAAGGCGATATCGAAGACTGCAATCGTCTCTCGGGGTACCTGGTGATGACGGGTAAGGCATTGGGGAACCGCGCGGAGCCGTTCTCCGACATGCTTCGTGAAACCTGGAAAAGTGCAGACTTCAGCGAAGAAGGCCGCCTCAAGGACCTGTTAAATCAGGCCCGTGCTCGTAAAGAGCAAGGCATAACGGGCAGTGGTCATGCTCTTGCTATGTCTGCTGCTGCCGCTCCGATTAATCGCACGGCTGATCTGATGAACATGCTCGGAGGGCTTCCGCAGGCTAAGCGTCTGAAAGAAAGGACGGAACGTATATCTGAGGATGGCGCAGGTTTCGTTTCTGAGGCTCTCAAAGATATCAATTCACTGATCAGTAAAGGTCCAGATTCACTTCTTCTGGTGCATGATGAACAAAATGCTGCAGCGCATATTGCAGCGGCGCGCAAAGATTGGGATAATGCGAATCATTATCGAAAAAATTGTATTGATTGGGATCTGTCGACAGGGGCCAGCTATTGGATGGTCGACTCGCAGGTTAACTTCTGCGCCTGGGCTATTCCTACAGTGACGCTCGATCATCCCGATGCGGCTTCTCTTGCTGTTCTCGGAGGGGTGCTTCGCAATGGTTACCTTCATACCGCAATCCGGGAGAAGGGTGGAGCTTATGGCGCAGGCGCGTCGCAGGACTCTTCATTAGGGTGTTTCAAATTCTTCACCTATCGCGATCCTCGTACTGAAGGTAGTTTTGATGACTTCGCGAAATCTCTGACCTGGGTATCAGGGCGTACCAATGGCGACGACCTTATTGAGCAGTCAGTGCTGGGGATCATTGGTAGCCTTGATCGGCCGGGCTCGCCAGCAGGCGAAGCCAAGCAAGCTTTTCATATGGATAAATCTGGACGTACACGAGCTGTCAGGCAGCTGTTCCGGGACCGCCTGTTGAAGGTTGCCTGGACAGATATTCTGCAAGCGACAGAAAAGTATCTGGTCGGTCAGGATGGTTATAAAGCTGTCGTTGCACCGCGAGGAACTGCAGACATAGCAAGCAAACTCGGACTGACAATAGGAGAGTACTGAGTGAACCGATTTACATTACCACTGGCGGCGAGCATATTGATGTTCCCGCTGGCGGTAGGCGCCGATACAGACTCGGCGTCTAAAATGGTGCTGAAAACAGACGAAAACAGCGCGGCGGTACAGCGAAAGATTAACGCACTGGATGATTCTACCCGGGATAAGCTCGAAGAGACCCGGCAGCTTCTCGCCCGAGCAGAACAGCTGGCGCTCTACAATAGTCAGATGGAAGCTATCATCGCGAATCAGGAAGAAGAAAAATTAAGTCTTGATCAGCAGATTGAGGACATCAACGATACCGAACAGGGTATTCTGCCTCTGATGCAGCTGATGCTTTCGCAACTCGAAGCCGATATCAATGCGGGCCTGCCATTTCTCAAAGAAGAACGAGCGGTCCGTTTAGCCAAGCTGAAAGCGTCTCTTGGTCGGGCTGATGTCACTGTTTCTGAGAAATTCAGAAGAGTGCTCGAAGCGCTCCAGATTGAGGTTGATTATGGCCGCACATTAGAGCGATATCGCGAGAATGAAGACGGCAGAGCTTTCGACTATCTGAGAATAGGCAACGTTGCTCTCTATCGCCGCTCACTTGATGCTGGAGAATCCTGGATCTGGGCGGATGGTGACTGGCAGGCTCTTTCAGGCGATCTGGCCAAGCCTTTAGAGCGCGCGGCCCGCGTGGCAGAGCAGAGTGTCGCTCCACAATTAATCGTCGTGCCAATACCCGGAACAGAAACGTCCGAATCAAAAATATCTGGCAAAAAAGGGGCTGAATAATGAGATTTATTACGACCCTCATCCTTGCTTGGATAGCCCCCCTTGTGATTGCCGATACTTTGATCGAAAGCGCTCAGCAGTTCACCAGGTACGAGCAGAACTTTGACCAGGCTCGCCTGGCTGCTTTTAAACAGGATCTGGCTTCGCAGGAAAGGGCGCTGCAACAGGCGCGTTCGTTACTGGCTGCAGAAGAAAACCGTGCAGAAGAGCTTCGCTCTCAATTCTCTCGCAATGAAGAAATTCTCACCGAAAAAACCGAAGCTTTGCGCCTTCGTACGGGTAGCCTTGGCGAAATGTTTGGTGTGGTGCGTCAGGTTGCCGGTGACTTGAGAACGATCACCTCAAGCAGTATTACCCGCATCGACGGAACCGACACGCCCGCTGATCTTGATGCATTGGCAGAGTCAAAAGCCTTGCCTGATCTTGGCAGAATTAAGGCACTCTGGCAGACCTTACGGCAGGAAGCTTCTCTAAGCAGCGAAGTTGTCCAAATTACTGCACCCGTCGTTCAGGCGGACGGTTCTACGGCAGAGGAGCAATCAGTACGTATTGGTGCGTTTACAGTCGTTGGAACCAGTAATGGCGGCCAATACCTGATTGCAGATGAGCAACTGGGCGCCCTGCGACCACCATATCGCCAGCCCGGCGAGGCATCTATGTTGAGTGACTGGTTGGGCAGCAATGGCGTCGCGCTTGTCGGTATTGACCCTTCCCGTGGTGCTCTCCTGAATATCGAGGCAGCCACTCCCTCTATTGTTGAACGAATCCAGCAGGGAGGCACGATTGGTTACATCATTATTGCTCTCGGTGTTATTGGTCTGCTGATTGCCCTATGGCGCCTGTTTGCACTCCTGCAAATCAGCGCGGGGATGCGCCGTCAGCTCAGCGACAAGTTGGCCGCGAAGGATGATAACGCCCTGGGTCGCGTAATGATTGCATCTCTCGGTGACCGCACGGATGCCGAACTGCTTGAAGCAAGGCTTGATGAGGCTGTTTTGCGTGAGCTACCCGCAATTGAACGTGGTCAGTCGATCATCAAACTGCTTGCAGGTATTGCGCCTCTCATGGGGCTGCTTGGTACGGTTACCGGCATGATTGCGACTTTCCAGGCGATCACAGCGTTTGGCTCAGGCGATGCAAAACTGATGGCTGCAGGTATCTCGCAAGCACTGATCACGACGGTGTTGGGTCTGGTTGTTGCTGTTCCGTTGCTGCTTCTTCATAGCTGGGTTGCCTCACGTAGCCGCGAACTGGTGCATATCCTTGATGAGCAGTCAGCAGGCATTATTGCTGAGGCGCAGGAGTCGTCGCGCAAATGATCTGGTTAACGGATTTTTTTGAGCGTGGTGGCCCCGTGCTTTATGCGGTGCTACTGACAGCGGTGTTCCTTTGGGCGTTGATCTGCTTGCGACTCTGGTTCTTCTACATAGAGCGTAAGCGATTCTTCGAGAAAATCTCAGGGGACTGGCGCACACGTTCGGACCGGACAAGTCGGAATGCGCGTTATATCCGGAAGGCCTGGATTGGCCGATTTTATCTTGAAGCCACCCGTACTATGCCATTGCTGGCCACTCTGATCGCGATCTGCCCACTGCTTGGTCTGTTGGGAACTGTTACCGGCATGATTCAGGTGTTTGATGTTCTTTCCGCTACGGGCACTGGTAACGCACGGGCGATGGCCTCGGGCATAGCTCAGGCGACTCTGCCAACCATGGCTGGATTGGTCGTTGCGTTATCTGGTTTGTATTTTCGTAGTCGTTTTCAACGATTAGCTGAGCGAAGCCAGCAAGAACTGGCAGATCGACTGCCGTTGAGTGAGGAGTTGACCTGATGGCTCGCAGACACGTTGCCTCAGAAGGGCAGGAAGGTGATATCGACATCACTCCGATGTTGGATATCGTATTTATCATGCTGATCTTTTTCATCGTGACCACCTCTTTCGTGAAAGAAAGCGGCGTTACGGTGAGCCGTCCGACTGCCAGTACCGCTGAAAGCAAACAGGGCAGTAACATCCTGATTGCGATTCGTGCGAACGGTGAAATCTGGATCGATAAACGCTCTGTCGATCTCCGCGCCGTGCGCGCCAACACAGAGCGCCTCAAAGCAGAGAGCCCTGAAGGCGCAGTTGTTATACAGGCAGATGAGTTCGCGCCGACAGGCATACTCGTAAAAGTGATGGATCAGGTGCGTCTCGCTGGCGTTACGGATATCTCGGTAGCAGCAACAGAATGATGTCGATTAAACCTCTGATCGCTGCTGTCGGCGGCGTATCTGTCGCGGTACTCCTGTTTCTGGGGATGGCCGTCATGGTCGCACCGCCAGATGATTTTTCGCTGAATCGTGAAGAGCCTGTTCTGGTCGATTTCTCAAGTCGACGTCAGGATTCGGCCTCCGAAACGCGCTCGCGTAAAAAGCCGCTACCACCGCCTGAAGCGCCGGTGACTCCGCAGTCGAATACTCAGGATCAGACACCTGCGCCTGTGACAGCACCGCCATTGAGCTTGAGTCCGCTCAGTCCTGATCTGAGTGTTGGCGATCTCGTGTCGTCATCAGGCTTGCTGGATGGCGTGTCGGTTGCCGACGCAGAGGTCGCGCCCCTGGTTCGCCCGCCTGCAGTTTATCCGGCCAGAGCTAAAATGAGGAATATTGAAGGCAGCGTGACAGCGAGACTAACGATCAGACCGGACGGTACAGTGAGTGATGTAGAAATCATTCAGGCTGAACCTCAGGGCGTTTTTGAAAGGGAAGCTATGAGAGCCATGTATCGTTATCGTTTCTCGCCCAAAATGGTGGACGGAGAAGCGGTGACACAAACTGCGACCCAGACGTTGGAGTTTTCACTGCAATGAGCCGCTTTGTTTGTATTCTGTTTGCCGTGTGCCTGTTCTGTTTGGGGCTGACTGTTCAGGCTTCGACTTTGTCTGAAAGGCAGTATCGTTTGCTTGAGAAGGCCCAGGAGTTGGTTGCAGAAGAGTCCTATCAGGAGGCGTTGGCAGAAACCCAGGATGCTGTCGATGATTGGGATTCGGGGCTGGGGTTAGTGCTGATTCTTCAGCTTCGTGGCCAGGTTTATCAGCTCCTTGATCAGACCGAAGATACGCTCAAATCCTATGAGCGAGCGTTATCCTTAGACGTTCTGGAAGGCACTCGGCGGTCTGCACTCGCAGCTGCAATTGCCCAGCTGTACCTGATTGACAGTCAGCCAGAGAAAGCTCGTGAGGTGCTGGTGCCAGCGCTTGAAGCGCCAGCTGGCGAAGGTTTGAATCATGCCGCCCAGGCCTATGTCATAGTCGCTATTTCCTATCAGATACAGGAACGGTGGAGGGATTCTTTGCCGTGGCTGGTTCAGGCCGAAGCGTACGCGACATCTATTCCGGAGAACTGGCTGGCAATGCGAGCTGCGGCTGAATTCCAGATCCGTGATTTCGCGGCAGCAGAAGTTACCATGAAGCGGCTCGTTGAGCGTGCGCCTGACAAAAGGAATTACTGGGTTCAGCTGGCAGCAGCGCAGCAGTTTCAGGAAAAACAGGCTCAGCAGTTGGCGACTCTTGAGATCGCCCATCAGCGAGGTCTGATTGCAGGGAGTAGTGAAGAGCTGCTGATGATTCAGCTGCAGGGTGCGCAGGGCATGCCGGCACGGGCTGCACGCAATCTGGAGCAACGGATTTCAGAATTGAGTTCAGTGGAGGGCAGCTCTGAAGAAGGCTTGGACGATGAACGTCGTCTGTTGAGCGCGTACCAGAGACAAGCCCGCGATCTGGCTGCAGCCGCTGAAACCATGGTTTCAAACGATTCGTCATCTGTTAATGAGGCCATTCAATTGGCAATGATGGACGGCGATTGCGATCTGGTTCGGGAGCTGTCCAGGTCGCATACCCGCAAACTTGAAGGCTTAACTATGATTTCGGTAGCTCAGTGCTCTCTGAATGGTAGCGACACCGCGAGTGCAAGGGAGTGGTTTCAGCGAGCCAGCGAAAAGTCCGACAGTGCGGTTGTTGCCTCTCAATGGCTGACGTATTTGTCGGATCTGCAAAAGGCGGGATTAAGGTAGGTTGCTACCTTAATCACAGCACCTATTCGCAGAAAACTATTCAAATATAGCCCAGACAGGGGCGTGATCCGATGGTTTTTCTGTGCCCCGTATGTCGTATGACACACCCGCATCTATGCAGCGCTCATAGAGAGACGGTGTTACCAGGATATGATCAATTCTCAGGCCGCGCTTTGGCTCGTCATCGAATCCCTTTGACCGGTAGTCAAACCAGCTGAAGGTGCTGTTGTCAGTCGGATGGATCTTGCGATGTGCGTCCCGAACACCCCAGCTAAGCAGTGTCTCGTACCACTCCCGCTCTTCAGGCTGAAAGCTGCACTTACCGGACTTCAGCCAACGCTTACGATTAGGTTCGCCAATACCGATATCGGTGTCTTGAGGTGAGATATTCATGTCACCCATGATCAGGACGTTATCGCTGGTCGTGAAGTTTTCATTCAGGTAGCGCATCAGATCTGCATAGAACTTACGCTTTGCCGGAAATTTTGTTTCGTGATGGATGCTCTCGCCCTGCGGGAAGTAGCCATTAATCACGTGCCAGAGTTCACCGTCGATGCGGTATGCCGCATGAATCAATCGTTTCTGAGCTTCGTCGTCGTCCCATGGCCAACCTTTCTGAACGGACTCCGGAGCATTGAGGCTGAGAAGGGCAACGCCGTAATGACTCTTCTGACCAAAGAATTCAACGTGATAACCGATTTCCTGAATAACATCGATTGGGAACTGCTCGTCGTGTACTTTCGTTTCCTGTAAGCCAATGATGTCGGGCGCTAACTGATCGCGAATGGCTTCGAGCTGATGTGGGCGTGCGCGAACCCCGTTGATGTTAAAACTCACGACCTTAGGCATTGGTAGACTCCTTCTGTTGTGCGTCAGCGAGTGGGCGTCGGATATCGGGCTCGTTGAAAATTCCGAACGCGATCTTGCTGTCGATGTTCAGGTGATGGGCGTGAATGCGACTCATGGTGCCCTTCTGGCAATAGAGCAGGTATCGGTGTGTTTCATCGAACTCTGCGCGCCTCGACTCCAATTCGTAAAAAGGTATTTCAAGTACGCGGTTATTCGTCAGCTCAAGTGGATTGTCTGCTGACTCGGCCGGGTGGCGGATATCAACAATGACGTCGTTGAGCTTGGGGGTTTCAACAATAGGGACATCTTCCAGGCCACTTTCCGCCTCTGTGATTACCTCATCGATGCGTTGCGTGACAGAGCGGCTGAGCGCATCTTCGAGTACAGCCATGTCGAAATCCAGCTCTGTTTCTTCGACACGCTTGCGGTCGCCCATCGTCGTTGGATTGACCGAGATTACACCACAGTATTCCGGCATGTTAGCTGCGAAAGCTTCTGTACCGATACGTCGGGCGGTATTGATAATCTCCTGCTTATCCATGGCCGCCAGTGGGCGCAGTACCATGTGGTCAGTTACCCGGTCGATGACCGCAAGATTGGTGATGGTCTGAGACGCCACCTGAGCTACTGCTTCACCCGTGACGAGGGCAGGGAGGCGAAGGTCATCAGCAACGCGCGAAGCTGCACGGAACATCATTCGTTTCAGTACGACGCCCATCTGACTCGTTTCTATTTTGGTAAGAATCTCGGTCACAACCTCTTCGAAAGGCACTGTCACAAATTTAACCTTATGGGACTCGCCGTACGTGCTCCACAGATAGTGAGCGACCTGTTTGACGCCGATTTCGTGAGCGCTGCCGCCCAGGTTGAAGAAGCAGAAGTGAGTTTTTAGCCCGCGTCGGGTCATCAGGTAGCTGGCTACCGTTGAGTCGAAGCCGCCTGAGATCAGAGAAAGAACATCTCCCTGACTACCCAAAGGATACCCACCAAGGCCTTTGATCTGCTGGCGCACCACCTGAACCCGGTCATTGCGTATCTCAGCATTGACCACGACTTCTGGATTCTTAAGTGAGACCGAGGCAGCATCTGTCTCTTTTAATATGCCGCCACCCATGTAGATCTCAGCCTGATGCGACGTGAAATCGTGGTGCCCGGCACGCTTAATGCGTACACAGAAGCTTTTTCCAGCTACTCGTTCGCGGTATTCATCTCTGACTCGTTGATAGGCGTCGTCGAGGGTGGTGAATTCGTATTCGCCAATCTCAAGTGAAAAGCCGATACCCGGAGTATGACTCAGAATATCGATGGCTTTGCGCCTGGATACGTCGTCCTCCTGGTTCATGATGATCAGCAGGCTATCCCACTTATTCTGAACATCCGCAGACAGCATATGTTGACGAAACAGAACCTGTAGATTCTGGCGAAGAATCTTAGTCATCTGTTTCCTGGCAGATTTGGATTTGATCGTGATTTCAGGGAATAGCTTTACAACAAACTTCATGGCAGACCAGGGGTGGGTGCAAAACGCGGCATTATAGCGGAGCGCTGGGCAGAGTCATAATGCGTCGGAGCAGGCCATAACGATTTACACTGTAATGACAGTGACCACATTGCCATATCAACCCGATGCGACTAGTGACTATTTCAGCCACTAAGGTTCACAAAGGAACAGGGTAACACTAGTTTCATTAGTGAAAGATAAATATGTCTCCAGCACTAAGTGAACTGAAGGAGTAGGAAATGGCGAAGCGTATTGCACTCGTTACTGGTGGTACAGGTGGCATCGGATCAGCCATCTGCAAGAAGCTTGTGGATGACGGCTATCAGGTGATTGCAGGGTATTACTCGGGCGGCAAGCATGAAAAGGCCCAGAAGTGGCAAGAGCAGATGGCGGCAGAGGGGTACGGTATACCAGTCGCTTTCGGCAATATTACCGAGTGGGAATCATGTGAGGCGTGCATTGAAGGGATTAAACGCGACTTCGGAACGATCGACATTCTGGTAAACAACGGCGGGATCACCCGTGATTCTACTTTGCGGAAAATGAATCAGGAGCAGTGGGTTGATGTTATCAATACCGACCTGACTTCTGTTTTCTATATGACGCGCATGGTAGTGAATGACATGCTCGCTAACGGCTATGGGCGAATCATTAACATCAGCTCAGTGAATGGCGAGAAAGGGCAATTCGGTCAGGCCAACTATTCTGCGGCTAAAGCAGGCATGCATGGTTTCACTAAAGCTGTTGCTCAGGAGGTCGCGAGCAAAGGGGTGACCGTTAATACTATCTCCCCTGGGTACATCGCCACGCCAATGATTATGGAAGTGCCTGAAGAAATCCGTGAGGGTATTCGTAAGAATATTCCGGTTGGTCGCTTCGGCAAACCAGAAGATATTGCTCGTGTGGTGAGTTTTCTTGCGCATGAAGATGCCAGCTTCATTACCGGGACGAATGTGTCTGCGAATGGTGGTCAGTACATGCACTGACCGGTCCTGTAAAACACTGAAGGGCGCCGGTCGCCCTTCAAGCTTATTGCCTGGTTAACCCATCTTTGCCGCGCTCACAGCTACAGCTCGGGCTTAAGTTTCTTGTGGCGGGCACTTGCGTGGCGTTCACGCATCTCGGTGTCGATATAGCGATCTGTCGTTGCCATGCTGGCATGACCTGCATCTTCACGTACGTGTTCTTTGGGTCGAAATTTCACATCTTCCGAAATTCCAGTGTGTCGCAACCAGTGAACTGTGGAGACCTTCAGCTCCTGCGCTTCCTCTTTCAATCCCTGTTCTGACATGCGCTCGTAGGCCAGGTCGAAACATTTCTGCACCAGATAACGCACTTGACGGGTACTGGTAACTGGGCCGCGTCCTCTGAGCTTGGGAAGTAATGGTGTCTGCTCGCCAACATAAGGTAATGGAGGTAGGGATAGGTGTGTCCGGTACCTGCGTAGGGCGGACATCATGTCATCCGATACGGTAACCATTCGCGCTTTGTTTCCTTTGCCAACCACTCTCAGCCACCAGTTACCGTCCTGGTCTTGTTGAAAATCACCCATGACAGGTGCGGAGCGCTCGTCAGCGACGAGCTCCGAGATCCTGAGGTACATGCCGAACAGGCATTTCATAACAAAAAGAGTTCTCTCGTGTTCAGCTGGGTTGGTTTCAGCGAGTTGCTCAACCGTTTCTAATATGAAGTCCCACTGTAAATTCGAGAGCCTTCTGACAGGCTCCTGATACGCGTGACGCTGCAAAAACTTACTCTTCTGGCGAATCAGACTGACGGGATTGAGCTTCAGGTAATCTTCCTGGATCAGGAAGTTGAAGTAGGTAGACAGAACTGCGAAAAGCGACTGAAGCGATTTCTGCGACAGGGCCATAGACGGAGTCTTGCCAAGCTTGTCTGGTTTGCTAACGAACGGGCGCCATTTGGGGTTGATCGTGCGTTCTCCGTTTTTCGAAAGAAATCGTGGGGCCTGAACAGATCCTGCCCAAGCCTTAGGCGGATTCTGGCAAAAGTGGACGTACGCCTCAAGGTCCTGCCGGGTGAGTTCACCGAGCGATTTTTTCTGAATCGTCCAGCACCATTGAAGCAGGCGCTCTGTCTCGCGCCGATAACTATTAAAGGTTGCTGTTGATCCGTTATACGCCTGCAAGAAGGTGATCGTGTGAACGAGATCATCAAAGGCATCCGATGGGCTGGCCCCGTAAGTAGACAGAGTTCTTCGCGCATACGACAAGGGGTTGCTGATCTCGTCGAGCTGGTCGATGAGTGGTGTCGGCGTCTGATGCTCAGGCTTCATATTGTCGTCATAAGGTTTGGTAGTGTGAAGATTTGTGGATTTAACTGTGCTCCAAATTATCGGAAGTAGCAAGGCCTGGATTGTACTGGCAGATCAGGCGCTCTTAGGGAGCATTGCGGTGCAGTTTCTTATACTTGATGTCAGCTCTGCTTTTGAGTTTGGTGGTAGAAAGTGACTTAGAAGAATGAGCTAACTAATTGAAAGATAAAACGTTAAGTCCGTAGTTCATTCGTTTGATGCGCACATGCTCAAAATCAGGGGGCGTTTTTATTTCGGTAAGCACGAGTGGCTGAATGCGTCTTGAGTGGTGGTTGGAATGAAGGATTGAGGGGGAATTTAGTCCAGGCATTGCTAAGACAAATCGATACGGATTCGTGGCCGAACCGTTCGCGAAAGACCGCTCAATTTCTCCTATTTATTATATTCCGATAATAACAATTATCGGAAATAGCATGCTTGTAAGGGACGCGGAAATAACCTTCGCGCGAACTATGTAGTACGCAACGTACTCAATTGAGGGCTTTCCGTAATCCTTACTCCTGCTGAGCACAGAAAATCGTCGGCGTTTTAGTAACGGTTGTATTCGTATTTGATCTCAGCCCGCCCGGAAACCTGTTTGAGTACAGCGCCGAGTGGATCAAGCCTGTGCTTGTTGTTCGTCCTTGGGCAAGGTTGATCGATCCACGCTCCCTTTGAAGTTCGCATCCCCTAAAGAGACCTGTGGCGAGTGTTGTACTGAGTTACTGGCTGCTGCAATTTCAGTCTTCTGGATGGGGGCATGCGATGCTTCAATCTGCAGAGATGAGCGTGTTGGTGCAACTGAATTGCTGAGTATCGATTGGATGGTATCCACATCCGCCTCCTTGTTTCCATATCCTAGTTGGTTCTCAATACTATATCGGCTAAGCGATTAAAAAGTTAAACCCGGATAATCGTGTGTCACTCATTCCTGAGCATGGGAAAATCCGCCCTCATGAGTTACACTCCGCGCCCCAAAGACAGCACCGCTGTCACTCACGATTGTCTCAAAATCAGGTAGCCGATATTTATGTACGCAGTTGGTCAGCGATGGATCAGTGAAGCAGAAACAGATCTGGGATTGGGGCTTATTCAAAGTGTCGATTTCAGAATGGTCACCGTCTACTTCCCTGTCGCGGATGAATCGAGAACATACTCTATTCAGGGTGCGCCCCTCACCCGAATCCGGTTTGCACCGGGAGATGAAGTTCCACTTCAGGATGGTAGCTTGTTTACAGTTGCTGAAGTCACCGAAATAGACGATATTCTCTTTTACGGCAATGGCGACCGGGATATCCCTGAAACCATGCTAGCCGCTGCGATTCAGTTGAATGCGCCTTCCGATCGATTGTTTACCGGGCAGATAGATAATAACAATCTGTTCGAGCTGAGGCAGTCTGCTCTTTCCAGAATCGCGGAGTTACGTAGCCGCCCTTACTACGGTTTGCTGGGCGCGCGCACTAACCTGTTGCCACATCAGCTGCACATTGCAGAGCAGACTACTCAGGATGCGCTGCCTCGCGTTCTGCTTGCCGATGAAGTCGGGCTCGGTAAAACCATCGAAGCAGGTCTGATATTGCATCGTCTGATCCGACTGCATCGCGTGCAGCGGGTCCTTATTCTGGTGCCCGATCACCTTGTGCATCAGTGGCTTGTGGAGATGGTCCGCCGCTTCAACCTTCACTTCAATGTAGCGACTGAGGCCGACTTCATCGAGGGAAATGGTTTTTCCTCGGGGCAGATGTTCATATGCCCACTGTCGCTGGCGACTACTGATATTGGAGCAGCCGAAGCACTTTCCGAAGATTGGGATGTGGTTGTTGTCGACGAAGCTCATCATCTGTCATGGTCTGAGGATCATCAGGACGACGGCTATCGACTGGTGGAGCAGCTTTCACATATCGCCCCATCGGTTCTGCTGCTGACGGCAACTCCTGAACAGCTCGGCATTGAGGGTCATTATGCCCGTCTTCGCCTGCTGGACCCGGATCGTTATCCTTCTCTGGCGGCCTTCCTCGAACAGCAGGATAAGTATCGACCATACGCTGAGCTGGCTTCAGCGCTCGACTCTGGTGATGAACTGACAAGCGAGCAGCGAGCGCTGCTGGATAGCAGTATCGCTGACCATGAGAGAGAATCTGATGAGCGCGCTCTCAACGCACTTATTGATCGCTTCGGTCCGGGACGTGCACTTTACCGAAACACCCGCCACGGCGTTGCCGGATTCCCCTCGCGACTTCCTGATATCGTTCGCTTGCCGTTGCCGACAGATTTTGCCGACAGCCCAGATCAGTTGCATCCGCAGCAAGGCCTTTATGACTGGTGTTCCGTGGATAGTCGCGTTGAATGGTTGCTTAATGTGCTTGCTCAGAATAAGTCAGAGAAGTTCGTTCTGATAACGCATGATTCAGACACAGTACTCGATCTTGAAAAGTTTCTGTGGGAGAAACACGCCGTCCCTTGCTCAGTGTTCCATGAGCATATGGATATGGTTGAGCGCGATCGTGCCGCGGCTTACTTTGCGGATCAGGAACAAGGTGCAAGACTCCTTATATGCTCTGAGATTGGCAGTGAGGGGCGTAACTTCCAGTTCGCATCTCAGTTGATCCTGTTCGATTTGCCATTTAACTGTGATCTGATTGAACAGCGCATTGGTCGCTTAGACCGCATTGGTCAGAAAAAAGACATCAATATTCACATCCCAGTGTTCGAAGGGCACGCCACTGAACGCTGGGCCTCGCTGCTGAATCAGGCATTCGACTGCTTCAGTCACCCTAACCCTACCGCCCAGCCTCTTCTGGAGAAATATGAAGGCCAGGTTAAGGCGGTGGTGCTTGCTGATGAATCGGCCGACTCTCTGGCAGAGACAATTTCTGCAGAACGTAAGGCTCTCGAAGCACAGTACGAACAGGGCCGCGACAGGCTGCTCGAAATTCACTCCTGCCCGCCCGGGCGTGCACGCCAGCAAGCGCAGGCTATGGCAATTCAGCACATTGAAGATGAAGCTGAACTGAACGACTTCATCGAATTGTTCGCCGACGCGTTTGGCTTAGAGGTTGCAGATCTTGGCGGTGAGTGTATTTCTATCACGCCGGGCGATCATATGCTGGTGCCAGACCTGCCGCACTTGCCTGAAGATGGGTTTATGGCGACGACTCAGCGTGACGTCGCCCTGAGCCGGGATGATGTTCAGTTCCTGAGCTGGGAGCATCCATTCGTTGATCAGGCGCTTGAGCTTCTTACAACCAGTCCTGTCGGCAATGCCGCTGTTGGTTATATCGAAAATCACGACTTCACAACCGGTGATTGCTTTATTCAGTTGCAGTTTGCTGCGATCTGTCCCGCTGCTCGCGCTCTGCAGATCGAACGATTCCTGCCACCGGACGCTATGCATCTGACTATGACGCCGACCGGTGACCTGAAGGTTAACGAGCCTGACCTTGGGCAGTTTGTTTTGCCTCTGAAGCGTGGCACGGCCCGTGGCTTAGTAGAACAGAAAGAAGCCCAGGTAAGACCTCTGATCAGCAAGCTGGAGAAAATGGGCATGGGCCAGCTTGGTAAGATGGTAGATCGGGCGTCAGCAAAGGCAGCTGAAGCGTATGAGATCAGAATTGATCGGCTAGAAGCATTGGCAAAAGGAAGCGGTTCAGTGTCACGTTCCGAAGTTGCGTCGATTGAATCAGAGCGTGACGCCGTTCTTGAGGCAATTAAGGGCTCTCAGTTAGTACTCGATAGTGTGCGGCTGGTGTTCTGCGGCTGAGCGGAAACTGTCCGCCTGTCAGCACTTTAGCCCCCTTGAAGGGGTCCTGTGGAAGAACCGACAAATTTGACAAGTTTGCATAAACGACCAATTTATCATCAATTCTGAGGCCCATCGTCACGCCAAAAATGCTGTTTCACATGATCCTCCAATATCCTTGCCATCGCGTCTACATCAATTTTCCCGCTGCTTTTCTTGAAGTTATACCGACCTGTAAATAACGTATGTGTCCAGGCAATCGGTGAAATCCGGATAAATTCATCGATGACCGCTTGAGGCGCGCCGTTGGCCAGCATCCTTTGGTACACGGCATTCAAGATCATGCTGTTGTAGGCCACGATACAGTTGGCGATTAACCTGGCAGCATGGGCACTGACCCGGTTTTCGACGATTCTTTTGCCTTGAAAGATGCCGTTATAAGTCTTCCGGATATTGCTCTGAAGCTGATGGTAGGCCTCTGTGCGATTACGGGCGCTTCGGATTGCTTTCCTGAGCTCCATATCGTCAATCAGATTGAGAACATGGATACTCTTGAAGATGGTATTATATTCAAACAGCGCGGCTTTGAGCCTGGCATAACGGGCATGTGAGTTGAGCTTACGGATGATATTGCTCTGGGTGTTCTCCTGCATGATGAGTGAAAGTAATACCCGCATGACACCTCGACGTTGTGAGCGGATACGATCAACATTGATCACGCCCTTGGGTTTGAGGATTCCGGTGTCATAGTCTAACGGTTCAGCGGTATAGATATCGTCAGCAGCGTCTCGCACATTTTTGATGCTGGGGACATAATCCACGTCGATGGAATCCAGCGTGACTAAATTCAGCTTGTTCAATGAATGGTTATCACCGGTCACCATGTGGATATCAATATCGGTTTTGTTGTTGTAGATCATATCGTACAGCGAATGTCCTTCGTACTCGTTCAGGCCGATATTTTTCGCATTAACTGCCACATAGTTGGCGAGCAGCGTGTAGAGTGAGATACCACGGCCTTTGCCAAGGTGCTTCCTGGAGTAACGGGATTGAATTGTACTGTCTGTGGTCGCAAATTTTTGTCCATCCGCATCCGCTAGTACTTTCTCATCCATCAAATTCCACTGATTAAATATGGGAAGCGAATGAATGTGGTTACTGACAATTTCATTGGCGGCGCATAGCGTATCCACCCGCACGAAATCCTCCCGCATTGCACGTAACTGGCTGATTTCCAGGTCAGACATATCAGCCATTTTCAATGTACCGAACCCAAACGCCTCTGATAACAAGCAGGCGTTGATCGCCAGAGGCAGCGGTTTTTTCCGCTTGGTGTAGCGATCTTTCATGTGGGTAAATGCGCTCCACATTCCAATCCGATCGCCGATGAACATGACAATACTGGCAATGTCCACCTTGGGCAGGTTTTTAAAGAACGCATCATCCAGCTTTTCAACACTGTCATAGAGCAAACTCCAGTGTTGTTGTCCGGTCTTGGTTTCTCGAACACTGAATCCATGATTATTATTCTCACGGATATTGTGAGTCGTTCGCTCCCAGGCGTTGTTCAGCTCCTGAAGCGCCTCCTCAAGTCGCTGATCACAGTAGATGGGTATCTTGGGATAACCAAACTCCGCCGCGATCTTCTCAACATCGTCTACCAGTGCGTCGTCCACCAGATCGGTATCGATATCACAGTAAGAGACACTGTCATTGCAATAGAGACGGCCACGGTCAATCTCATGATAAATTTTCTGGTAAACAAAGAACTCGAACAGGTACGGATCGATGTGCGTGTCATTCGGTTCCCGCTTCAAATATTGATTCATGTTTTTGGGGATGGTAAACCCCAGGTCATCACAAATTTTTAAATCCGATGGACTTTTCCCGCTGGCATAATGCGCTTTCAGTAGATTGATCAATTCGCCGATGTAGCTGTTTTCCTTGTAGTACTCCAGCTTGACTGTTGTAAATATCGGGCGAAGATACAGTGCAAATATGCGAGAAGATTTTCCATAGTACTCCCACAAGGCGGCTTTCTTATCGAAAGATTTGCCTTCCAGAAACTCTGCCATGGCTGAAAACTGCTCTTTGGGCAACATGCTGTAGGCTGCTTCATTCAGTTCATCCTGACTCATGTTGGGGTTTCGATTTGGGAACCACTTCAAAAACTTGGCCAGCTTGGGAAAGTCGGTCACCACCTTGGAGCTGTGCTCCATATGAGCCATTGAGGCGTAGGTCTTGCCGGCGTCCATAATGGCGCGGGTGTGATAGCAAAAACTAACGATCAGATTATCCATAATCTGTTGGTAGCGGTGGTAAACAAAGCACAAAGCATAGAGCCATTTTTGCGGTTTGCTCAGCCGACGTAAGCGGGATGCGGCATACTGTTCGGCAACATCGGCATAGTAGCGAACGGCATTCTTTGACAACCCCAGAGACGGAATAAAACCGTTCGCAAACTCGTACAACTCCTCAATCCGCAGGGCTTTGTCCACTTCCGATTTGACCGCCGTATACTGAAAGTCTTTTTGATCCGCGCGAATGATGTTGAGCGCCGTGATACCATCATCTCGCCGCACCAGCGTCATAAGCTGGCCACTGATTGATGACGGTATGGAAGAGATGGCGTTATTTAACCGCTGTTCCTCGGCGGCAAAGGCGCGGCTGAACATGTCCTGGAACGTTCGATAGGACGGAATGATTAAATTCTGGTGATCGAAAAACGCGAGCAACTGCCGGAAAGCACTGTGCCCTTTGGGGTAATAGCGTAATAACAGACCGATGTGGGATTCTATTTCAGCTCTAAATTGAGGCGACCAGCTTCGGTAGTCGAAAAGTGACAGTATCGCCTGGCGTTGCTTACGCGAATATTCACGAGAGAGGTTTCCGGTGAACTGTGCCGCATCTGCACCGTTGTAATAGGTTGCAACGATATATTCAACATCGGCACTGACCTCATCGAGCGAATAGTTAAAAAACTGCTGCTTGGCCTTGAAATAACCCAATTGCAGGATGAAGTGGATACGGGTCTGGGTATTGCGAAACTGCTCAAGCGCGGCGCGTTCTGTCGGACTTAATGAAAAATACAGGCTTTGTTCATGGGTATTGAATTCTGGGCGAGCATATAACTCTTCGACTTCCGTGCTGGATAACAGCTGAATACGTTCGATATTTTCCATAGCGAGTGCCGATTCAATGCGGCCCGATCGTCAGCCACATTTAAATCACCTCGCGCCCATCCAGGTGATTCACTGGCACCATCCGCTTGTGCAGGACACCAAACACCACCAACTGCTGCGCATGAACCACGTAATAAATGACATGACTGATGTGGGGGAAGCTCAACACGTCCTCCCCTACATCCGGCCTGGGCTTTCCCAGGGACGGGGTTTCAGCCAGCAGGTGAAGGGTTTGTCGGAGTTCGAACAGGTATTTCTTCGACTGCGCTTCTCCCCATCGGTCTAGGGTAAAACGACGAATGTCGATAAGATCGGATTGAGCATCCGGGGTTAAGCGGTAATTTGACATGGCGTATTGGCGGGACTAATGATCCTTGGGAACATCGACAATGCCATCGGCGATCCCCTGTGCCAGCATTTCCATGAGTTTGGCAAAACGATAAAAGCCATCGTATTGCTGACAGATGTAATCTATTTGGATGTGAGAGGTGCTATCCATCACCCGTTTGAACACATCCATGTAGTCGTAGCAGGTTTGCAATAATTGCTCATCCCCGGCTTCGGTAAGAGGAAACCGGAGGGCGTGGTCATGGATGATCTTTACCATCTGAAGTTGTTCTGCATTCAGCTCGACAGCAGACATTTTTCTTCCCCCAGAAATTTTATCGTCTAGTCGTGGTGACCTGATTCCAAATCATTAAAAAATGCTTCACCATCAACGGTGTTACCTGCTTTGATATCAGCTTTGGTCTGAGTGGCCCTCGACTGCAACAATCTCAGCTTGAGCGCTTTAATGCTCTCGTACTCATCCATTGAGATAACCACAGCAACCGGTTTTCCGTTTTTATTGATCTGGATTGGCGCACGTTGCGCTTTTAGCAGCAGGTCACCAAACTGGGTTTTGGCTTCATTGGCAGAAAGTGTGTCCATGGTCTGGTACCTCACCAAATATCGTTCGATTCGTCCATAATATTCGAAACGAGCGATCTACGTCAATGCCTTGCCTCGCCTGTCTACACGGACATAGCCTCGAGCAGTTTCCCTGGAACTGGCCAGAAACTGCGCCATGAGCCCGACCTCAGTGAAAAATCGCCGAACAAGGTGGAATGGGATATCCAGGGTAGACGTGTGACTTCCAATGATCAGAAAACCAATGTTACCGCTTCGGATTCTGACTAGGTGGTCAGATTTTGCAGTATGCCGCACTGCTCCACCGTGCGGTCGCTTGAGCAACTGCGGCGCAACGCTTTGAGTTGCCTACGCAATTGCGTCAGCTCGGCAATGCGGTCTTCCACTTGTTGAATATGGGCGTCCATCATCCGATTCACCTTATCACATTGCGCGCCAGGCGAGCGTTTGAGCGCCAATAGTTGACGGATTTCCTTCAAGCTGAGATCCAGACTGCGGCAGTGTTTAATGAACAGCAACAGGTCGACGGCCGCTTTGTCATACAAGCGAAAATTTCCCTCGGTGCGTTGGGTTGAGGGCAGCAGATTTTCTTTTTCATAATAACGGATCGTCTGTATTGAGCAGCCGGTAACGCTCGCCAATTCTCCTATTTTCATAACCACCAATTTCACTCTTGATTCTATAGTGACTATAGAATTTAAACTGCATAACCAGCAAAAAACAAGAGCGTTTTAATATGACTGAGCAATGCTGTGCTAGCTGTAACAGCGATGCACGAGACAACACACCACAGATTTCCGATGGCACAAGCGTCGTCCAAGGCGGCTATGTTAGCGAGTATCATGTCTCCAGGATGGACTGCCCTTCGGAGGAAGGCGTGATCCGCATGGCATTGGATAGTGTGGAACCCAAAGTAACGCTGGAATTTGATACCCCCAATCGCATAGTGCGTATCTTTCATGGGGATAATGCCGATGTGATTGAGGAACGGATGCACTCTGTTGGTTTGGGCGCTACGCTTGAAATCACATCACCCGTAGACAGTGATGCCATCGCCCAAGCACATGAAGATGCACAACAGGAGGCACAAAAAGAATCGGGTATTCTGAAATGGCTACTCGCCATCAACGGCATCATGTTTGTCATTGAAATCACCATCGGCTGGTGGGCGCAATCCACTGGCTTGATCGCCGATTCCCTGGACATGTTCGCTGATGCCGCCGTTTATGGCGTGGCGCTCTATGCCGTTGGGCGCAGCACTCGGTTGAAACTGCGCTCGGCACATTTTTCTGGCTGGTTGCAACTGATGTTGGCGTTTGGCGCTTTGAGTGAAGTTGTGCGGCGGTTTATGTTTGGCAGCGAGCCAGCGTCCGTCCTGATGATGAGTATGGGCCTGGCTGCTTTGGCGGCCAATGTGTTGTGCCTTGTGCTGATCGCCAAAAGCAGGAATCGTGGAGCGCATATGAAAGCCAGCTGGATATTCTCCGCCAACGACGTGATTGCCAATCTGGGGGTTATCCTGGCTGGTGGCCTGGTCGCCTGGACCGGTTCCCGCTATCCGGATCTGGTGATTGGTCTCATTATTGGCGTCGTTGTCCTAAACGGTGCACGACGTATTTTGCAGCTGAAATCCTGACCGGAAACGGTTTTGGTGAACTTTTCTATAATATGATAGTCTATGGCAGCTAGTGTTTTGAACCTGACAACATAAGGGCTCCACATTTCACATGAACATCCGCCATCATTTAACTTGTCTACTGGCTCTACTGATTGCCCTGCAATCCGTGGCTGCCATGGCGGACGTTCACCAGCTTCATCAATTCGGGACGGAGCACTTGGAATTCGACCATTCGCACCAATCCAGTGCCACTGATACCCAAAACGACAATCTGCTCGCCAAGCAGACACCCGATCAGCCCGGACAGTCTGTATATGACTGCCACCATTGCTGCCATTGTCATGGCCACGGCTCTGTCGTTCTGACCGGAGCCGCTTCACACTTGGCCAATTTATTCTCAGAAAACGGACAAGCCGACTATCAGGCCAACCTCACCTCTGGTATTCCCCCCTCTCTGTTTCGCCCTCCAATCGCCTGATCGCGCCTCAAAAGCACGTCATCAGTCGCTGTAGACTTGGGTTACAGCGAACAATTGGTATTTATTTTAGGGTGAAACATCATGAAACAGATCGCTATTGGGCTCGCGCTGAGCCTCGCGCTTGTCAATTCCGCTCAGGCCGGAAGCAGCTTGCCTGAAATTGAAGTCGTCAATATCGACAACCAACGCTGGCATTTACGCCAGGTGACCGTGAACCATACCGCCGCGGAGCTGACCGTCTTCGGACGGATGGATGCTCACCTGCGCTACGGCCTTCCCCGAGGCCATGTAGACATCGCAGCCTGGTCTGCTGATAACGGATTGATTGCGGAAACAACCACTGATTACTCACCGCGCCTTCTCACCAGACGCGCATCACGCAAGGGCGGCGTGCGTTTTTCTGCAAAGCTCCCCGCCTTGCCTGGTGATACCGTAATAAAGGTCGCCTTTCACCGGGATGAACCCCAACAACGGCAAAATCCGGTGCACGACCAAACCGTCGCACGCTGAATTTCAGGAGCATCAATATGAGACGATTTGACTGGCCCAGACGGGCCTTGCTGGGCGCGTTCTTGTTTTTTCCGGCCATGCTTGCTTACGCAGAGACATCGAGTTGGAGCGCCTGGCTCGCCTCCCAGATACAACAACACCCCGAGGTGCTTGCCGCCCGCGAGCAATTGCTGGGCTCCAACGCCAGCGCCGATGCGCTGGAGCAGCCGCTTTACAACCCGGAGCTGTCCACCGATTTGGAGCGTAATGGAGAGGAAGACAACTACCGGGTCGGCGTTCAGCAGACCATCGACTGGTGGGACAGACGGGGTGCAAGACGGCAGCAGGCGGGCTTTATGCGAAGCGCCGCCGAAGCGCTGTACCAGCAACAAGTGTTGGACAAAACCGCCGAGGCGCTTGCCGCACTGGTGGAGTGGCATGCCGCCAACCGCGCCGCCGCCATTGCCCAAGCGCAACAGCAGCAACTTAACGCCTTGCTCGAACAGGTGGATAAGCGCCAGCAGGCAGGTGATCTGGGCAGCATCGATGCCGAACTCACCTTTCTGTCCCTGTCACAGCAGCTGGCTCAGGTTGCCGAGGCCGAAGCCGCGATACAGAAAGCCGAAATCCGGGTTCGCGAGCTGCTGCCCGCATGGGCGCCCACGCGAGGCGGCATTCCTGATGATTTCTGGCCCTCCCAGCCAGACTTGACCTCGGATCAGGAGTTACTGCAACACCCGGCCGTAGCCAGCGCCCACGCCCGCTGGCAGTCGCTGAAGGAGGAAGCTGAAGTGACACGGCGTACCGCCAAGGCGGAGCCCACCTTTGGCGTCAATTCCGGTCGTGATGGTGGAGAGAGCGTTGTCGGGCTGACCTTCTCCATCCCGTTGAATGTCCGCAACAACTTCAGCGCAGAAACTCGCGCCGCTGAACGCATAGCGCTGGAGGCCGAGGCTCGTTTTCAGGCTATCTACCGCAAGCAGCGCTTTGACTGGCAGGCTGCACAGGCCACCTGGCAGCGCTTTGAACAGCAATATCGCCGCTGGCAAGAGGTTGTTCAGGGTCGGGTCGAGAACAGCGCCGAACTGCTGAAACGGCAATGGCGCACGGGTGATCTGTCCACCACTAATTATCTGCTGGCCTTGAATCAACGCACCGAAAGCCTGCTGGCAGGCATTGAGCTGGAAAAGCAGACACGGCTTGCGCTCACCGAAGCACTTCAGCAATCGGGCCACCTGAACAACGCAACAAAGTCATCGACAGCGTCAACGAATTAAACAGGAATGATAAACATGAATAAAACACTGGTAGCCATTTTGGTGGCTGGTCTTGCGACCGCAACCGCCAGCCACGCCAAAGAATCTGAGTCTGAGCATGGGCAGGAAAAAGCGATAACGGCGGCACCCCATAGCGAACAGGATAATCATGACGATCATCGTGAGGAAAACCATGAAGAGCATGATGCGCATAAGCCTGACAGCGAGCACGGCCACGATGATCATGGCGACGAAAATCATGATGAACACAGTGCCCACGACGAGCACAACTCCGGCTCAGAACACGGGCATGAAGAGCATAGCGAGGGCGGTGACCACGATAATCATGGTGGGCATGGAGGTCACGAAGAAGCTACTTCTGCCTCACTGAACCCGGCGCAAATGACCCTGGCCGATATTCAGGTAAACCCACTGACTCCCAGAAAGGTCGATTATCAGCTTTACGCACCGGGGGAGATCCTTTCCAACGGCTACACCAGTTACCGGGTATCGCCCCGGGTGCCCTCCGTGGTGCTGCGCCGCCATGTCGCCCTGGGCGATCACGTCGAACAGAGTCAGCCGCTGGTTACTCTGTTCAGTGAAACCGTGGCGCAAGCACAAGCCAATTACCGCACGGCTTGGCCTGAATGGCAGAGAGTACAGGAACTTGGGCGCAAAACCGTGGGTGAGCAGCGTTACTTCACGGCCAAAACCAACCTAGAAGCGGCACGGGCGACGCTGCTGGCCTACGGC